>JAFWNY010000018.1 GCA_017510075.1 Candidatus Saccharimonadota bacterium
TTAACGCTTCGAGAACTGCTCTTTGCGGCGAGCCGAACGCAAACCGTATTTCTTACGCTCTTTCTCGCGTGGATCACGCGAAGTAAAGCCAGCTTTCTTAAGTACCGGGCGCAGATCTGGCGCCTCGGTCACGAGAGCCTTCGATATTGCAAGCTTAATTGCGTCGACTTGCCCAGCCAAGCCTCCGCCTTTCACCAAGATCGTAATATCATACTCTTTTTGCTTCTCGGCCAGGGCTAGCGGATCAGTAATTTCCGCCAAATAGGTTTTGTTACCCGATAGATACTCTAGTGCAGGCTTGCCATTGATTGTCATTTCACCTTTGCCAGAATAAAGCCGCGCCGTAGCCGTAGCCGACTTCCGTCGCCCTAGTCCATAGGTGTATTTTTTCGTCGCTACCATTATTTAATCTCCTTTGGATTCTGTGCGGTATGTGCGTGCTCTTTCGTCTCAAAGACACGAAGCCTCTTCATCCGCTCTGCAGCTAATTTGTTCTTAGGAAGCATTCCTTTGACCGCTTCGCGAATCGCTCGTGTCGCGTCCTTTTCGATCACTTCCTCGAGCCTCAGCTCCTTAAGCCCGCCCGGGTAGCCACTATGGCGATAATACATCTTCTGCAACATCTTGTCGCCAGTCACCACCAAATTCTTCGCATTGGTTACCACCACGTAGTCACCATTGTCGATATGCGGCGTATAAGTCACCTTCGACTTGCCCATCAGCTTATCAGCAATCACTACCGCCAACTTACCAAGCGGCATCGTCGAAGCATCGATCACCCACCACTCGCGCGCGATTTCGGAACTTTTCTGAGAATAAGTTTTCATTATTTATCCTCCTTCTTCGCTGAGTCCTTAGCCGCCGGCTTCTTTGCCTCTGCCTCTTTAGCTTGCGCAAGATCAATATCATCCACAAACGAAATCGTACCCATCTCCGCATTATCGCCCCGCCGATATCCAGCCCGCTCAATGCGAAGATATCCCGAATCTCGCTTGATTTGCGGCGCAATCACATCCACTAGCAATGTCGCCGCCTCTAGATCATTAAGCCTCGCAATCACAAGCCGCCTAGATGCCAGGTCGCCTTTCTTTGCTAAAGTAATCAGCTTCTCCGTGGTGCGGCGAATTTCCTTCGCCCGCGCCAACGTAGTTGTTATAGTTTGATATTTAATCAGAGAGCACTGGAGCCCACGGGTGAGTGCCAATCTCTGATCGGTTTCTCGGCCAAATTTCCGGCCTTTATATCCGTGCCTGTGCATATTAAATATTTAACTCCGTTAACTTTTCTTTTACTTCGTCCAAAGCCTTGCTACCAAAACCTTTCAAATCCTTAAGGTCACTCTCAGAAAGCGTCACCAAATCCCGAATGGTCTTGATGTCATTATTTAGCAAAGCATTGGCTGTCCGAGCCGACAAATCCAGCTCTTCAATCGGCAGCATCAGCCCCGAATCGTCGTCTTCTTTATTGGCGCCTGGCGCAGGGGTACGCTCCATCTTTGTAGCGCCAGCCAGTGCAGTGTACTGATTCACGAGAATCGCCGCCGCTTCTTCAAAAGCTTCGCGCGGAGTAATCGTACCATCAGTATCCACCGTCAAAGTCAGCTGCTGCAAATTAGTATCTTGCCCCACACGAGTATTCTCTACCTTATAGCGCACCCTAAGCACTGGCGTGAATACTGCATCTACTGCAATCATATCCGAGTGGACTCTCGAATCACTAGCCTGCTCGATCGTCAGATAGCCCCGCCCCGTCTCCACAATCATGTGCATCTTGAGCGTATACTTCGGGTCATCAATATGACAAATCGTCTGATTCGGGTTCGCAATCTCCACCTCAGCCGGCAATTTAATATCGCCAGCCACTACCCGCTTATCGCCGTCCTTCTCAGTTTGCTTATCACCCTTAATCTCAAGCGAAAGCTCCACTGGCGCATCAGTATGGCACTTAAACCGGATGTTCTTAAGGTTAAGCATAATATCCACCACATCCTCACGCACCCCAGGGATAGCGGTAAATTCATGCGTCGTACCCTCTATCGAGAAAGCCGTAATCGCTGCACCCTTCACGCTAGACAGAAGTACTCGGCGAAGCGAGTTGCCCAATGTGTTGCCATAACCATAATAAAGCGGCTTGATCACAAACTCTGCTTGTGTTTCACTAAGATCTTTTACACTATCAAGTGCTGCTTCGTGAATATTTTTTGTAGCCATATTTTCTCCTTAACGTGAGTAGTACTCAACGATTAGTTGTTCGTTAATGCCAGCCTCAGCCTCTTCACGCTTCGGCAAAGCCGTTACTTCGATTTTCATTTTCTTGCCGTCGACCTTCATCCAGGAAAGTGGCGTTACATTCGCCGCTCCGATGATATTCGGAAGATTCTTGAAGTATTCTGTTTTACCAGATTTTGGACGAACCTCTAGAACATCACCCGGGTTCAAACGAATTGATGGAATATCAATCCGACGACCGTTCAATAGAAAATGTCCGTGTGAAACCAGTTGCCTAGCTTGACGACGAGTCAGCGCAAATCCCGCGCGGTAAACCACGTTATCTGCCCGCCTCTCGAGAAACTCCAAGAGCTTCTCACCCGTCAAACCTTCAGACTTCTGGGCTTCTTTCATTAATTTTGCAAATTGCTTTTCTAGCAAACCGTACATTCGGCGCACTTTTTGCTTTTCGCGTAGCTGCGTAAGGTATAGACTCCCACCACGCACCCGCATATCGCCGTGCTCACCCGGAATACCAGATTTCTTCGCCATCACTTTGTGGGCTTTTGGCGCAAGCGCATAACCCTCGCGACGACTTTGTTTTACAATTGGTGAATAATCTCTAGCCATTACGGTTTCCTTTCTCCCTTTGGTCGCACACCACCGTGTTGAATCGGAGTGACATCGGTAATGCTATCGATCTTAATACCTACAGTAGAAATCGCTCTAATTGCCGCATCACGGCCGAGACCAATTCCACTCACATATACGTCCACCGAATTTAGTGCGTGATTCTTCTTCGCAAGTTCCAAGGCTTTCTCTGCTGCCACCCCCGCCGCAAAAGCTGTGCCTTTCTTCGAACCACGAAAACCATTCGCACCCGCCGATGAAGCCGTCAAGACCCCACCAGTTTTGTCGGTGACACTGATAATCGTATTATTAAAGGTCGCTTGGATGTGTACCTGACCGGCATTGACAATCCGCTTACCTTTCTTCTCGCGCTTAGCCTTAGGAGCCGCCGTAGTTTCAGTAGCTTCTGGCTGAGCAGTTGCAGTTTTAATTTCTTCTTCTGCCATATTGCTCCTTAAGTCTTACTTGCTGCCTTTGGTTGTGCACCACCGACCGCGATCGCCTTACCCTTACGAGTACGTGCATTCGTACGAGTACGCTGGCCGTTGACTGGTAACTTAGCCTTGTGGCGGATACCCTTGTAGGAATTAATATCCTTTAAACGTTTAATATTATTGCTCACGAGACGCTTCAGATCACCTTCAACGTGATATTTCTTTGAAATAATATCGTTGATTTTCTGTTCGTCAGCCTCGGTGAGATCTTTCACCCGAGTGGTAGGCTCGATTTTAGCCTCCGCAAGGATTTTCTTTGAAGTGGTTCTACCAATCCCATAAACATAAGTGAGCGCAATCCACACTTGCTTATCGGAAGGAATTACCACACTAGCTATTCTAGCCATGTTTAACCCTGCCTTTGCTTATTCTTAGGTTTTTTCTTATTGATGACACGTAGTACACCCTTCCGGCGCACGATAATGTCATCAGGTGAGATTTTTTTAACACTTGCACGTACTTTCATAGTGTCAAAATATCCTTTCCTTTTATACTCCTCCGTCCCGAAATCATACTCGTATGATTTCTTGATTTTTACCCCTGTTATTCGGCAGTTGCAAAAATCATACTTTGGAGCGTTAATATTAATCTTTGAGTCGAAAGCTGATTCTGCCCTTTGTAAGATCGTAAGGGGTTAACTCAACTTCCACTCTGTCGCCCGGGACGAGACGGATGTAGTTCTTCCGCATCTTCCCGCTCATGTGGGCAACAATAATATGACCATTCTCGAGTTCAACCCGAAACTGGGTATTCGGCAATGCCTCAACGACAACGCCCGTGAGCTTAATCACTTCCTTTTGACTAGCCATAAATTACTACTCCATTATATCACAAAAGGCTACGTCTGTAAAGATTAAAATGACTTATTTTTCCGCAAACAACCACGAGAATAATTTAGTCATTTCAATCTTCAATCAATGTAGCTCTGGTAAACTGTCGAGACAGATACGTCTTCTGCGTTTGCGACCACTCACCAGTACAAGTAATCAAAGTCACAGATTCAACCCCTGGCACCGGCGAAGCCGCCGCCACCGCCATATATGCATTTGAGTCATCCAGAGATATTTCCTTATTCTCTACCACCTTATACTTAAACACTTCGCCATCCCCACGCTCAATCTTGATAATGTCACCTTCCTTTAGTTCTGGCAACTTTTTAAATACACCATTTATATGCGGGCCGCCATTGTGTCCATCAATAATCAGAGTGCCTCCCTGTCCAGGCTTACCCGACTCCACATACCAGCCCACGTCAAAGATATTGTTTGGCGTGCCCAGCTCACCTTTTGCATTTACCCCTACCGGCAAGATTCGTGCTTTGTCAACTTTTAGCTTCTCTATCGTCAAGTACCTCGGCCGATCTGCCGCCACGGTGTATTCTTTCACCTCCTCCTCAGTAGGCGCCACCTCAATTAGCTCTTCCTCATCCTCTACTTCCTCAGCGACCGCTCGCTCACTACCCTCTTTCTCGTTATAATAATTCGCCTCAAAAGTCACAACCCTGATGAAGAATACCAAGAACAGCACCCCTAGCACAGACCATATAGCCCACTTTATGATTTTTTTATATCCACTAATCTTCAAGCTCATTTTTGAAGTCGTCATATGTTATCATTAGTGCGCGAGAATCAATCGACCGCAGATTCTCCAATGCCACCGTCACTACGATCAGAAGCCCTGTACCAGATATAGACAAACCAATCGGTGCACCAGTCACCATAATAAATATATAGTCAGTAACAAACGGCAACATCGCCACCAAGCCAAGTGCCAATGCGCCAAACAAATCAAGCCGCGTAACCACCTTGTTCAAATACTTAGAAGTCGCGATGCCTGGGCGAACCCCCTCAATAAACCCACCTTGCTTTTGCAAATTATCCGCAATCTCTTTCGTGTTAAAGATAATCGACGTATAGAAATAGGTGAATAAGAATACTAGCAAGAAATACATCGCCGGATACACAAACCATTGCCCCGTAATCCCATCCGGATAAATCGCGGAAAAATTACTTGCGCTCGGCGCCGAAAAGACCGTCACAAGCGAAGCACCCAATTCGTTTCCTGGATCGACGGTAGTTACCACCTGCCCGATCAGTGCCGGCAGCGACAAGAAAGCCGTCGCAAAAATCACCGGAATCACCCCCGCCGCAATCATCTTAATCGGCAAAATCGACTTTATCCCACCATAAGACGAATTCCCATGTACCCGCTTCGCATAATTAATCGTAATAATCCTCTGCGCCTCATTCAACTTCACCAAGAAATATATCACAACCAGCATCGCAATACTAAATCCAAGCACAATCCAAAATGTAGTCGGATTCACCGGTAACTCCAGCCAGCCGAACAAGCTCAGCGAACCCTGGCTCGTATCAAACAACGCCGCACCAAGCGAAGCCATCGTCGTCGGCAATTGCGAAATAATCGACGCAAAAATCAACGTCGAGATACCATTGCCTATACCTTGCTCTGTAATCAGCTCACCCATCCACATCAAAAGAATCGAACCAGCCGTCATCGCTGTCACGGATAGTGCCCAGTCGCCCGCCGTCGGGACAAAATCTGTCGCAATATTCGCCGATACTGTCGACTGATACAAGATAAAGATATATGCAATTGACTGCACGACAGCCAACGGCACCGTCAAAATCCTCGTCCATTGGTTAATCTTACGCCGACCAGACTCGCCATCGTTTGACAACTCTTCGAGCCGCGGAATCGCCTTCGTCAAAAGCTGCACCACGATCGACCCCGTAATATACGGCGACAACCCCACCAATATGATACTAAACGATGCCAAGCCACCACCCGAGATCAAGTTCAAGAAACTAGAAAAATCCGACTTATCAAGCAAATTGGACACAGCCTCTTTAAACGTCGAGGCATCACCCATCGGCACCGGAATTTGCGCAAGTAATCTGTACGCTGTAATGATTCCGAGAATCACCAGCACTCGCTTCAACATATCTTTATTTTTTAGGGATTTGAAAATTGTCTTGAAATGCATAAAACCTCTTCAGTAACTATCTACCATAATATCATACTTCTCCCAAAAAATAAAGGGCTTTAAGCCCTTTATTTTTAAAGATTTTCGAGATCCGCCTCAGTTGGAATTTTTGAATCAGGCTGCTCGAAATCAATTAGAGGAGCCACTCCAGTGCCTACCGGAATCTTACGACCGATAATCACGTTTTCCTTCAGACCTTTCAGCCGATCTACACGACCATTAATTGCTGCGTTAATGAGCACACGAGTCGTATCTTGGAACGATGCCGCCGACAAGAACGAATCTGAGAAAATCGACACTTTTGTAATACCAAGTAGCAAATTGGTATAAGTGGCCGGCTCTTTCCCTTCCGCTTCCAACTCTCGGTTAGCAATTGTCACTGCAGACTTAGAGGTAATGTCTCCCGATACAAAGCTAGAGTCACCCGGCTCATTAATTTGTACCCTGGAGAACATCTGACGCACCAAGATCTCAAGATGCTTTGGCGAAATTTCATGCCCTTGTGCCGCATACACATTAAGCACGTCGTTCATGATGTAGCGTTCAGTCGCCTCTACGCCCTTGTACTTTAGCAAATCCTGCAAGTTCAAAGAGCCAGTGGTCAATCTATCGCCAGCCTTTACCGAATCATTTGACTTCACAACTAGCTCTGCATCACCAGGGATCTCTATCCGTACTGGAGCGCTCGCTGCAGCCACCAAGATGATTGCGTCTTTCACCAACTCCACGATTGCATCATGCGGAGCTTTAATCGCTGGGCTATCACCACTCTTTCTTACCAAAGTAGTGCCAGCCTTTACTGACTCACCATCTTTTACCAAAGGCTTGCGTGATCCAATCTCAAATCGCTCAACCGATCCAGATTGTGGAGTAATTTGTGCCACATAATGGTTGCCATCTTCCCAAACCTCCACCACGCCGTCTATCGGAGTAATAAATGCCTGGCCTTTTGGCGTACGGGCCTCAAGCAGCTCTTCCACACGAGGAAGACCCCTGGCAATTGCACCAGACCCCGCCACACCAGAGCCATGTTTCGTATCGAGCGTCAGCTGCGTACCTGGCTCACCAAGTGATTGCGCCGCAATTACCCCCACTGGCTCATGCGCCGCCACCAACGACCTAGTTGCCATATCTACACCGTAACTCTTGCGCGGAATACCATCCACCGCAGTCGTAGACAAAATCGACTGGATTTTGACTGATTCGATATTTGCATCATCTTGTATCTGCTCAGCCATCTCTTTCGTGATTAATTCGTCTGCTTCCAAATACCCTGGTATAGGCTCCGCCGTGTAGCGGCCAGCAATCCTTGCGCTAAACTCAATCCCAGATACTTCAGTCTCATCACGATACACCGTAAACCCAGGATCTTCCGCTTCCTCATCAGTCGTAAATACATCTTGCGACACATCTACCAGACGTCGCGTCAAATACCCAGAGTCCGCCGTACGTAGTGCCGTCGACACCTGACCCTGACGAGCACCTCGCGTCGCAATAAACGACTCCAAAGTATTAAGACCCTTCTTATACGAAGATTTCACCGGCAACTCAATCTCATTGTTATTGATATCCACCATGATGCCAATCTCCGCCGAAGCCAGCTTGATGTTCGAAATATTACCACGAGCGCCAGAGTTCACCATCACCGCGATATCCGTATCCATCTCCGACAATTTCGATGCCAAAAAGTCCGAAATCTTCTTGTCAATGTCTCTCCAGTTATTAATGGTCAGCTTATATCGCTCTTCGTCCGTCACTAATCCATCATTGTACTGTTGCTGAATCAATGCCGTCTTTGCATCACCCTCAGCGATAAAGTCGTCGATCTCATCATAAGTCGGATAATCATCCTTCGCCGTCGAAATCGAAGCCACCGTCTCATATTCAAACGCCAAATCTTTCAAATCATCAGCTGTTTTTGTCATTACATCCGCCCCATAAAGATCAAAGATATCCGCCATCACCTTCGACAAGTGCTTCTTAGTCTGTACAGAGTTATCATATGGATAATCTTTTGGCAAGATCTCGTTAAAGATCACTCGACCAAGCGTCGTATTGCGAATCTCCTTCTTCGCAAAAACGCGAATCGGTGTCTGCAAGGCAATAACGCCCTGATCATAAGCCATCTCTGCCTCGTAAACCGACGAAAATGCCTTTGGCTCACCGGTATCCGTCCCAGGCTTATCATAAGTCAGATAGTAAGCACCTAGCACTACGTCCTGATAAATCGCGAGCACCGGCGAACCGTCCGCAGGCTTCAACAAATTCTTCTTTGCAGACATCAATTCCCTCGCCTCTGCTTGTGCCGCATCAGAGAGAGGTAGGTGTACTGCCATCTGGTCACCATCGTAGTCAGCGTTAAAGCCCGACGCTACCAATGGATGTAGTTTAATCGCCTTACCATCAATCAATCTCGGCTGGAACGCCTGCACGCTCAAACGGTGCAAAGACGGTGCGCGGTTCAAAAGCACGTATTTACCCTTGATCACCTCATCTAGAGCATCCCACACGACAGTTTCTTTCGTTTCAATCAATCTCGAAGCCGACCGTATATTATTAGCATGCTCATTGCTTATCAACCAAGAAATTACAAACGGCTTAAATAGTTCCAAGGCCATCTGCTTCGGCAAACCACATTCATTAAGCTTTAGCTCCGGCCCTACTACGATCACCGAGCGCCCAGAGTAATCCACGCGCTTACCGAGTAAGTTCTGGCGGAAACGCCCTTGCTTACCTTTAAGAAGATCGGATAGCGATTTCAATTTCCGACGCCCATTCGTAGCATTCGCACCCCTCGTACCATGTGCTGCAGAGTTGTCAATCAGGGCATCCACCGCCTCTTGCAACATCCGCATTTCATTTCGGCAAATCACCTCTGGAGCATTCAAGTCTAGCAGCTTCTTCAATCGATTGTTACGATTAATCACTCTTCGGTACAAATCGTTCAAGTCTGAGGTCGCAAACCGCCCACCAGGCAATGCAATCATTGGCCTAAGATCTGGCGGAATAACCGGAATAGCCGTCAACATCAAATCTTCAGGGCGAATTCCTGCCGCCTGCATTCCTTCAAGGGTCTTTAGCCGCTTCTGGATCTTCTTTTCCTTTTGGCCTTTTGCCTCTTCCTCTTGAACCTTTAGCTCCTCGATCAATTTCTCAAGATTGATCTCATCAAGCATCTTCTTAATTGCCGACGCCCCCATCTCTACCGTAATCAACTCTTCATATTCTTCAGGCAAATTACGATACTCCACCTCCGAGATTACGCCACCCTTCCTAAATGACTCCAGCATCCCTTTTCGCGAAACATAATCTGCCTCTAGATCTTGCAATTCTTTGGCCTGTTCATCTGCTAATGCTACTGCATTTGCATTTTCTTCCTTCCCCGCCTTCTCGAATCGCAATTTAATCGCATCACGCGCAGCATTCGTCCTCTCCTCCAAAGCCTCTAATTCTTTTGCAATATCATCGGTCTTAGCATCCGTAATTAGATACGTCGCAAAATACACCACTCGCTCAATATTCTTCACTGTCATATCCAGAAGCAACGATAAAGCCGAAGGCACACCACGCATAAACCAAATATGTGCCACCGGTGCCGCAAGCGCAATGTGACCCATCCGCTCCCTACGCGTAATTGACTTAGTTACGAGATTGCCCTCTTTATCTACCGCCTGTTCACGCGACCTCACACCTTTGAGCTTAGAATCATGTGGGTTAATATCTTTAGTTGGCCCAAAGATCCTTTCACAAAACAGCCCGTCACGTTCCGGCTTCTGAGTACGATAATTGATCGTTTCTGGTTTAGTTACTTCTCCGTAGCTCCAGTTCAAGATATCGTCTCGACTTGCCACCGATAATCTAATCGAATCGAAATCCGAAGCGCTGATAAAATTATCCATCCACGCCATATTAGAACTCCTCTCCGAGGTCAACGGTACCATCATCCTCGTCTACCTCTGTTATTTCAATACCTTCTTCCGCCATCATCGCCTCGGCTTCCGTTTCGTCGAGATCAAGAATCTGCGGCTCGGTTTCTTTTTTGTGCTGATCATAGATGGATTGATCATCTTTATCTTTTTCAATTTCTTTGGACGTCTTTTCGATTACGTCGCCCGCGTCAGCTGATTCTCCGTGGTCAAGTAGATCTACCTTGAGCCCGAGACCTTGCAATTCCTTCACTAACACGTTAAAGCCCTCCGGAAGCTTCGGCCCCTCAATCGGCTCATGTTTAATGATTGCTTCATATGCTTTCGCACGACCATATACGTCATCCGACTTGATCGTAAGCATCTCTTGCAAGGTAGTAGCAGCACCATAAGCTTCAAGGGCCCACACCTCCATCTCCCCGAAGCGCTGACCACCATTCTGAGCTTTACCACCCAGCGGCTGCTGCGTCACCATCGTATAAGGGCCAGTCGAACGTGCATGAATCTTGTCTTCCACCATGTGGTGAAGCTTTAGCATATGCATCACGCCCACCGAAGTGCGCTCATTAAACGGCTCGCCCGTCAGGCCATCATACAGCTGCACTCTACCATCACGAGCAAAACCCGCCTTCTCTAACTCATCGCTGATCTTTTCATCTGGTACGCCGTTAAACGAAGGGGTCGCCACAGTATATCCAAGCGCCCTCGCCGCCATACCTAGATGCGTTTCAAAGAGCTGCCCGAGATTCATACGGCTCGGCACACCCATCGGTGAAAGCACAATATCAATCGGCGTTCCATCTTCCATAAACGGCATATCTTCTACTGGCAACACTCTTGATACCACACCCTTGTTACCGTGGCGTCCAGCCAGCTTATCGCCTACGCCAATTTTCCTCATTTCGGCCACGAAAATCTTAATTTGCATAATCACGCCAGCTTTCAGCTCATGGCCCTGCTCACGAGTATAAACCCGCACATCTACAACTTTACCAGTAGTTGCGCCATTCATTCTCACTGAAGTGTCACGCACGTCTTTTGCCTTTTCGCCAAAGATAGCTCGGAGTAATCTTTCTTCCGATGACAATTCCTGCTCACCTTTAGGCGTAATCTTACCCACCAGAATGTCACCATTTGACACCTCTGAACCTACAGCAACAATGCCGTCCTCACCGAGATGCCTAAGAGCATGTTCTGACACATTTGGAATATCACGCGTTACTTGCTCCGGCCCCAGCTTAGTCTCGCGCACTTCCACATCAAAATCCTTGATATTGATCGACGTAAGCGTATCGTCCTCGACCAATTTATTCGAGATCACAATCGCGTCATCCATGTTGTAGCCACGCCAAGGCATAAATGCCACCAAAAGATCACGCCCAAGCGCCAATTCGCCATTGTTAATGGATGCACCTTCAATCAAAGTGTCGCCCTTCTTAACTTTCTGTCCTCTTGCCACGACGCATCTTTGATTATAGCAACGGTCATCATTAGTCTTCTCAAAATGTTGCAATTTATACTCACGGTCACCACCCTTTTCGTAAGTCACAATCACGCTCTCGCCGTCTGCTTTTTTCACCACGCCAGCACCCGATGCCATAATTAGCTGTGAAGTGTTTTTGGCGACTTCACGCTCAATACCCGTACCCACAATCGGATTGTCCTGCTTGAGTAGCGGCACTGCTTGCTTCTGCATAGCGCAGGCCATTAACGAGCGGTCAACGCGGTTTTTCTCGACAAATGGGATCAAGCTCGCCGACACACCGAGAATCTCCTTATGTGCCGCATCAATATGCGTCACCCTCGAAGCCTCCACTTGCGAGGGCGTACCATGCACCCTAGCCGATACCCAGTCCTCTACGAATTTGCCATTTTTGTCCAGTTTTACCGAAGCGTCAGCGATAATCATGTCGTTTTCCGTATCTGCGTCCATGTACACAACTTCATTAGTCACTTTACCATTCTTCACCACTAGATAAGGCGCTTCTATAAACCCATATTCGTTAATCCTAGCATAAGTCGCAAAGTTAAGCACCAACCCCACGTTGCCGCCTTCTGGAGTCTCCACCGTACAAATCCTACCATAATGCGTCGGGTGCGCATCCCGCACATCAAATCCTGCACGTTCACGAGTCAAACCGCCAGGCCCCATACTAGACAGGCGCCTCTTATGTGCCAATTCCGAAAACGGATTAACCTCGTCCATCAGCTGTGAAAGTTGTGAGGTAGCAAAGAATTCCTTTACAGCTGCGACAACCGGTCGCGAGTTCAAAAGTTGCGAAGGCGTTACTTCATCAGTATTCGCCATTGACATCCTGTCAAGGATATTGCGCTGCAAGCGAAGCATACCGAGTCGGAATTGACGTTGCACCAATTCGCCCACCAATTTCACTCGGCGATTCGACAACGAATCGATATCATCAGGCGCCTCTTGCGTATTATTTAGTCTAATGATTTCTGCCACAATCGCCACCACATCCTTCATCTGCAATGTACGATATTCAGGCTTATTTGGCGTATCAAACCCGAGCCGACGGTTCATCTTAAACCGTCCCACATTCGAATAATCATACCGCTTCGGGTCAAAGAACATCCTCTCAATCATTGATTTTGCATTCTCTACCGTCGCAAGATCACCCGGACGCAACCTTCGGTACACCTCGAGAAGCGCCTCACCTTGGCTCGATGTCGTATCCTTATCTAAAGTTATCTCGATATATTTTTTCTCGCCAGTGTCAACATCCTTAAATGTATCCACAATCTCTGATTTATTCATACCAAGAGCCCTCAGGAATGTCGTCACCGGAATCTTCCTTCGGCGGTCAATCTTCACGTTGATCGAACCATTCGCCGCCGTCTCAAACTCCAGCCACGCCCCACGACCAGGAATTACCTTGGCGCCATAGTAACGCTTCAGGCCAATAGTCTCTGCGCTAAAGAATACCCCGGCTGAACGAATCAACTGCGATACAATCACGCGCTCAGTACCATTGATGATAAACGTCGCCCGCTCAGTCATCCACGGATAGTCACCAAAATAGATGTCCTGTTCCTGTTTCTGACCTGTCACTTTATTCTCGAGCTCCACTAGCACATGTAGTGGTGCCTCATACGTTGCAAGATTATATTTTGCCTCTTGCTCCGTCTCTTTTGGATCTTTAAAATAATAATCCTTAAACCGAAGTGATAGTTTATTGCCAGTGTAATCATCGATCGGATTCAACTCAGCAAAAACCTCCCTCAGTCCATTTTTGACAAAGTCTTCCCACGAATCTTTCTGGTGTGCCGTTAGATCCGGAATCGGAAGTGCTTGGTCTCCTTCGGTGAAGAACAATCTTTCACCTGACTTTGGTTTTGTAGCCATTCTACCTCTTTTTATTAGTGTTATTAATCTTTTTTGATGGCATCACGCCATCTCAGCGCCGAAGATTACTGCCCTATTTTCTCCCTAGCCTCGCTACTTCCAGAGATGCACAAAAACAGGACACACTACTTCTTACTACATTATAGCGCATGATTTACATTTTTTCAAGCGTTTTTCACCAAAAAATCCCCATTCTCAACGAATACAGGGATTTTTTAGACATAGATAAGCTCTCAACACTAATCTTTTATCTTGTAAGCAAACTCGCAGTTAGTTAGCTTATGTTTAATTATACTCGCATAGATTCAATTGTCAACACCAAAATTGCACTTTTTTGCAAAAATCTCCAAAAATTCTTAACAAAAATTCTTAACAAAAATCCGCCAGATTGGTATTTTCTCCGAGTGAAGCGCGTCTATTGGACAAGCGAACGAGGAAAAATGCCGAGATGGCGGATTTGGCAATAATTTATATGTCGAGATCGTCGAGATCCGCTAGCTCCGCCCGTGTCTTCTCGGCGAGTTCCGAAGCCTCCTCTGCCTCTTCAGTGTCATCAGTATCTTCCTCAGTGTTCTCATCTAACACTTCCTCAGTAGCCTCTACCGTCTCTTCCTCACGCGGTTCACTTCGCCGCGAAATCAACTCACCATCCTCATCAGTATTCACAATCTTCAAATTATACCGCGCATCCTGCTTCGTACCAAGCGCCCGAAGTAGCACTCGAATCGCCTGTGCCGTCACTCCACGCTTACCAATCACCCGCCCCACATCATCTGGATCCACCGTCAAAGTCAATAACACGCCTTTTTCATCAATCTTCCGCTCCACCTCTACCTTATCAGGATTATTCACTAGGGTTTTTACGATATATTCTACGAATTGTTGGTCAATAGTCGCCATATTTTCTCCATTTAGTTATTATTTTCTACCATTATAACACAAAAACAGCCCCGCGAAAGGGCTATTTTTGTGAAACATACTGGCAAAATCTACTCTGCCGGAGTCTCAGTCGCAGCCTCCGTAGCCCCTGCCGGAGCTTCTTCTGCTGGAGTTTCTTCCTTCGGCTGGTTCTTGCGCAATTTGTCAGCATGCTTCGCCACCGCTTTCTTTGCCGCCGGCTCCTTATACCACTTCGGTAACTTCACCCCGTTCTTCTTCAGGATGAAAGCCACCCGGCTCGACGGCTGCGCCCCATTACTCAAATATTTCTCCACCTTTTCTCTATCGAGGGTCAAAGCCTTCGTTGCAGGGTTATAGTTGCCGACCTCCGCCACGACGCGACCCGACAATGGGTGGCGCTGTGATTCTTGGACGACTATCCGGTACGTAGGGTAATGCGTCCGGCCATTACGTTGCATTCGAATCGCAAGCATATTTTCTCCTTAAATTATATTTACCCCATTCTACCACAAAATATCAATTTTGCCAACCCTACACGTGCCGCTTTTTCTTGCGCGCCGTCTCCACCAGCTTCGTAATCTGATATTTCGCTGGCTTCAAAACCATATCATGCGCCGGCGTGTATCTCAATTCCTCGCACCCAAACGACCGTTTAAACTCACTCACCCCATAGAACCGATGCTCCGTCTCCTCTCGCCCCACAATCCCCCACAGATTATACCGTATGCACCCCCGCTTCCTCGCCTCATCCATCGCCTGCATATGCAGTAGCGGCGCCGCCGAATACTTCGTACCGAGCTGAGATGACACCCCATAGTGATAGCTTGCCTCAGCCCCATAAAAAATCATAAAATTCTGCGCCAACACCTCCCCATCTTTTCGCGCCGTATAAATCAGCACTTCACCCCCCTCCCGAAAAGCCTCAAACTGTTTTCTCAGAAACTCCCCCGAGAACGCCACATACTGTTGCCTCTCCGCATGCAACTTCTCCAATCGGCAAAACTCCTTAATCGCCGCCTCATCCGCCGTCGCCGTCACCTCTATATCCAATTTCTCCGCCTTCCGTAACTTCCGCCGAAATCCCTGCGACGCCCCCGCCAAAATCTCCTCCCGCGACCACCTCAGGTCCAAAATCCCCGCATACTCTACCGATAGATACATCGGTGCCCGCTTCAACCCCTGTTTTGACAAAATCCGCAAAATATTTTCCGACATTACCTCCTGCGGCCGCACCCGCACAAACACACAGCTATACTTCTCTCCTTGCTCCCTGATATCAGAAAACACCTCAGAGACGATTTCCTCATCCGCAAAATCAATCAACGGCCCACCCGCAATCGCCAGATACGTCCCCCGTTTCGCCGTCTCTACCACCCCCGCATACGCCCCCACAATCTCCTTACCCCTGTAAACTAGCCGCCGCACCACCTTTTTCCCTCTCGCCTTATGAAATTCATAAAAATCCCACGATTGCAAGAAGTTCGCCGCTTCTAACCCCGCCACAAATCCGTCCCATACACCCCTGTCATCACCATCTGTAATTTTCATAAATGCCTCCGTTTCTTTCTGGCCTTTTCCACCACCAGATCTTTCAAATACCCCACTTTCGAAATCACCAGATCATGCGCCGGCACATATTCCACCACCTCGCCCCCAAACCCCGTCTTAAACGTCGTCACCCCTGCATAGCGATGCTCCGTCTGCCCCGCTGGCGCAATCCCCCACAGGTTAAACCGCTCATACCCCTCTGTCTTCAAATCCCGCATTACCCGCCACAGCAACGCATACGCCCCTGGCAATTTCCGATTCAACTCCGTCGACGCCGCCTCATAATAATCCCCCTCGCGCCCATTCTTGATAATCAAGCCATACGCCACCGGCTTTTTCGCCTTGTTCGTCGGAGTTTCGCTAGGCGCTTCCTTCGCAGCATTATCACTCTCCTCCACCCCTGTTTTCGCCACATAAATCTCCGCCGCCGCACCGAAGGCCTCTCTCTCCGCTAGCAAAGTCTTCAAAGATGGCGGAATAAACCCTTGTCTCTGCGCCGTTTCCGCCTGCACTGCATGAAATTCCCTAAAAATCTCCTCCGAATTAGACTTCTCCACCATAATTCCTAGCTTATCCGCCCGCCGCACCTCATATCTAGTCTGTCGCCGCATTTTTGCCAACAGCTCTTCCTCAGTTAGACTCAAATCAATCATCACCGTATGCTCTGCCGCCAGGTGCATCGGTGACTTCTTCAACCCCAAATCCGCCATTTTTTGCAAATTTTCCTTATTCGCTAAGAGTTGCGGCCGCACCCGCACAAATACACACTTCTCACGCTTTGCTACCTCTGTAATCCGCTGGAATACCTCTCGCGCCAATTCAGCATCGTCCCAGTCAATCAACGGTCCACACGGAATTTCCAGATACCGCCCCCGTTTCGCGTCCCGCACGATCATCTGCGCCCACCCCTTACCGCCAAAATCCTCGCATGCCACCTTCTCCCCCATTAACTCATTCATCTTCCCATACTCTGGAGATTGCAAGAAATTCGCCTCTGGGAACCGCTTCAACACTTCACACCACTTGATCATTCCGCCTCCTTGTACTCCTTAATTATCCTCCGCACTTCCGCCAACTCCTTCTCTGTATAATAATTCGGTAAATTCACGATATGCTCCGACACCCACACCGCCTCTGGGCATTCCTTCTCTGGGAAATGCACCTTTTTGTAATATCGCTCCGGCGAAACCGGCTTCTCATACCAAAACCCACCAAAATAATATCCCGCACTAGCCAACTTCCGCAGTACCTCACCTCTATCCCGCACCAAATAGAACTCTCTTAAAGGCCGCTTCGCCAATTTCCCCCGCTTTTTCAACTGCACCAAAGCCATCTTCGCCTGAAAATCCCCTAGCGGCACTTTTTTATAATCCACCTCCCCTTCTGCCGACCTCCTCACCAACCCCGTCTTCAGCATCAGCCGCATAAACACCCCAGAGAGATGCACATACGATAGCCCCCGATAAATATACCCAATCGTCGGATAAATCCGCGCCCGAAACTCTGCCTTGTCATCTGGCTCTCCGCAAGGCTCACTCATCAAGGGCATTTTAGGATCACGAAACACCACCGCTCCGCCCCCACACACATCAATCGACTTCTCCTTACCAAACGAAAAAGCCACCGCCGCCCCCACCATGCCAGCCTCCCGCCCATCTGCATAAAACCGCCCCGCACAGTGCGCCAAATCCTCGATCAACACCAGCTTATGTTTCCGGCAAAACTTCTCCACCGCCTCAATATCTACCATATTCCCCAGCGTATTCTGCACAATCACCGCCCTAGTCTGCGGCGTCAGCACTTTTTCCAAGCTCTCAATCGTAAAATTCAGCGTCCCCCTATCTATATCCGCATAAGCCGGTATAAATCCCGCCGCTTTCACCCCTTGCACCACCGCCCGGCAAGTAAACCCATTGATAATCACCTCGCCCCCATCCCCCCAAACGCACTCCCGATAATTCGCCAGTATCGCCGCAATCGCCGACCGCCCATTTATCAGAGGTATCGCCTGCCTACCCCCATATTCCTTCACCAAATACTCTTGCAAAGCCACATAATCCTCATGATGCCCCTTACCTTTTCGCATCATCACCCGCCACTTTTTGGAAAACCCCGCCGCCGTACCCAGGAAATAATGTCTCTTCACCGCACCGCCCTCCTCATTTTTGCAACCTCTTTACTAGCGCCGTTAAAGCCCGCGCCAACCCCTCCGGGTCCGAAATATACGGCGCGTGCGTCCAATTCGCATAAAACTTCAACTCCGCATGAGGCAACTTCTCATACATCGCCGTTGCCTGCCGCGGTGGCGTCGTCGTGTCTTTCTTACCCCACAAAATATAAGTCGGCGTCGTCACCTTTGCAAAATCCAACGTCTTATCCGACTCCAACATATTCGCCAGCGTCTTTTTCATGTTTTCCGGCGCCCGCGAATAGTCCGTCGAGCCAGTCAGCCGATGAAAAGCCTTATCCACTACCGTTATTTTCTTCAACGGCTTGCCCAGCTTCGCCACCTTCTCCACAAACTTCTTCCTCGCCGACGGCTCATAAATCCCCGCCGCATCTAGCAAAATCAAATATTTCAACTTCTCTGGCTTCTCAGCGCACAGATTCAATAATATCCTACCCCCGTTCGAATGCCCCAGCGCCACCGCCCCATCTGGTATCTCGCGGTCCGCCCACTTCACATAATCCGCAATCTCAAATACCTTCTCTGACTTTTCCGTCAGCCCCGGCACCTTCAGCATCTTCACATTTAGTCCATTTTTCTTCAAAATCGCAAAAGTCGTCCGCCACGGCTCCACCGTATAAGTCCACCCGTGAATCACATACAAATCCACCGGCTTTCCTTTTGCCGAACTCACCACCTCTTTTACCGCCGGCTTCTTGTCTTTTCTCTCTATTAGACCTGTCCCGCTCATGAATCTAGCCCCCAGCTCTTACGCCGCGCCACCGCCGCCTTTTCTCGCCGACATAATTTCTTCGCATCGGCCGGATTCTTCAGCAACTTTTCAATTATCCACTCCAAATACTGGCTCCCCTTAAAAATCAATGTTTCGTTCCCCCGAATTCGCTTCTCGATATATTCCAACGCCTTCCGCGGATCCGTCGTCGCCACCGCCGACACCCCGAGCTCCTTCAACTCTGGCGCCGTCCACTCCTTCGTCCGCCGCCCCACCAGTATCACCTTGTCTGGCTTCACCGCCGCAATCAACTTTGCCAACTTCCGATGCTCCTCCTCCTCCAAAGCCCCTTGGTCCACAATATCTCCTATCACCAGCCATTTCTTCTCCGCGTGCATCCTTTTCGCCATGTCTAGCACCGAAGTCATACTAATCATGTGCGCATTATAGCTACTATCCACAATCTGTATCCCCTTCACCCCCTCGAAATACGAGCATCGCCCCGGCGCCATCTCCATCCCCGAAAAATCCGGGTTAAACTTCAGCTTCAGATACTTCATCAAATCCTGCACCACAAACAAATTAAATGCAATATCCTTTGGCTCCGGATGATTAAAATGAAAAGTCGTATCCCCATAAGTAAAGTCCGTCGAATCCGGATATACCACGTATTTCTTAATCAGCCCCTTCTTAATCGGCACTACCTTCGCCTTTATCCCCTCTGTCGCCTCCACCATAATCTTCGAATCCGCATCAATATACACCCGCTTCGAAGTATTCGCCGGCAAATTCGCAAACTCCGCCGTAATCGCCTCCCCCACATCCGCATACTTGCCCTCTGCCACCACCTTCTCAAACTGCACCGCGTGCGAAAGCCCGATCGACACCCATATCGTCACCTCTGGCTTCAGCCACTCCGCCAAAAACTCCGCTTCATGCGGCCGCTCCCCGTCTATCTCCACCACATAAAACTCTTGCTTCCTCCGATAAAACCACCCCCGAAAAGGCGCCACCGCAAGCAGCCAAAACCACTTCAGTTTCGACCCCTTCACCCCCGAAAGCCCCAGCATATCAAACGGTATCCCAAATGCCGAATTAGCATCATGCGAATAGTGCGCCTTATCACCTATCTCATGCTCCAGCATCTTCATCATCGTAGTCTTGCCCGCCGACCCCGTCACTGCAATCACCCGTGGGTTCCACCTCTTGAAAGCCTTATCTGCAAAATGCCGAAAATACTTCGCCACCTTGAAGTACAATTTCTTCTTAAGCTTACTCACACTCATACACCCCATTATACTATTCATTGACTTATTCGTCAAAAAATTTTACTCCAGTGCTTTTTTACCACTCTTATAAAACTTTATCCCCTCTTCTGCCGCATGCGTTTGAGCATCTTGCTTCGAATGTCCCACGCCCACACCAATCTGCTTCTCATCCACATACACGCCCACCGTAAAGGTCTTGTCATGATCTGGCCCCTCTTCATGCAAAGTCCGATACAAAGGAGTTATACCATCTTTCTTCTGCGCCAACTCTTGTACATACGACTTCGGATCACGCCAAAGCCCCTCTTCTATCACCGTCTCAGTTTTCACTAAAATATGCTCAGCAATAAAATCTCGCGCTACACCATATCCCTGATCCAGATAAATCGCTCCGATCACCGCCTCAAAACAGTCCGCCAATATCACATCATGCGCACGCTCCGTCCCATTCTGCTCGCCCCTAGACAATCGCACCAACGATTCATACCCCAGTTCTTTCCCAGCCGCACAGATTGATTCCGTCCGCACCAGGGCCGCCCGAATCGCCGTCATGATCCCCTCCGGATAATCAAAATTCCTAAACAAAAAATCCGAAGTGACAATCTCCAGCACCGCATCACCCAAAAACTCCAACCGCTCATTATGCTCACTTACCTTTTTATGTTCATTAACATAACTCCGATGCGTCAGCGCCACCACCAGCAAATTAATATCATTAAATTTAAACCCTAATTTCTCCTCTGCAAATTCCTGATAAGGTATAGTATCAATCATTATTCTAATTCCTTTCTTTCACTTCGCTCTACTCTTAAAAAGCCACATTCAAGATCTAACTTTTTAACACAGAACCAATTAATTATTATTTTAATATTCTCCTGCGCGAATTTTACGCCGCGCGATCAACATCAGCTTCTCAATATCCTCATATTCCACCGAGTTCAACGCTTCGTTAAAACTAAACCACCGAATCCCTTTCATCCATTTTTCGGGGATCGGCCTCTCGTGGCTATCAAGAGCCTGCACCAAATAAATCTGTGTCGTCATCAAAACCAACTTATCCGCTCTCCGATACTTGAAGTGAATTTTCCCAAGCCACCCCAAGATTGAAAGATTCTGCAGGCCAGTCTCTTCCTCCACCTCACGCCGCGCCGTCATCTTCGCCGTTTCCCCAGGCTCGATATGCCCCTTCGGGATCGTCCATCGCTCCTTCGAGTCCTGAATCAGTAAAATATCGATATCTTTCTTATCCTTCGTAAACCGAAAGACAATCCCTCCCGAAGTCGGTTCCCTCACAATCGACTGAATCGCCACCGATTTTTTACGAAAAACCGCCGACTTCAGCTTAGTAAAAGCATTTTCCTTTACTTTATCTTCGGTCGGCAAAGCCTCCGGCACTTTCAATTTGCGCCGTTCCAAAGGCTCACTAGACCTCGTCCCGCCAGCAGTGAAGCCTCGGTAGTTAGTCGTCTTTCTGACCGGTCGATTCGTCCTCGCTTGATCCGGCCTTCTCGGCCTCGACGCGTTCAGTCTTGTTCTCTGATTCTCCATTTTTTTCTTCAACAATCCCGAGCTGCTTATAAGCCGTACCGAGCACTCCGTTCACAAACCGCGATGAATTATCCGAGCCAAATGCTTTAGCCAGCTCCACAGCTTCGTTAATAGCCACTTTCGGCGGGATTTTATCCCTGCATTCCGAAAGTTCATATAATCCCATCCGTAAGACATTCCTATCAATCGCAGCAATTGATTTAATCGGCCATTCTGGCGCCATCGGTGCCAACGCCTTATCCAGCGTCTCAAAATTCTCCGATACCTTGTGAGCCAGATCATAAACAAACTCCGTATCCCCAAGTGTCTTCTCGTAAGGCTCAATATTTTTAGCGACAATAGTATCTAGATCGACTTCCGGATCGTTTGACAGAGTTCTTATCTCAAACTCATACAAACTTTGTAAAACAATTACTCTACCTAAATGTCGATTACTAGCCATATCTTTTAATTTTCTCTTTTTAATGCTTTTTTATTGGTTTTTACTTTAAGGTTAGGGGTCTTCTTCTTAGTCTCAAACGCTTTCACCGGCGAAGTCTTATTCACTCTCCGAGCCAGCGTCAGCCTAAGATGACTCCTCCGCAGACCGGTCTTACGCGGGCTGCTCTGTTTCTTAGGTTCAGGCATATTACTCCTTGAAATTTAATAGATAATTTCACTCATTGTACCACGGATCCGCCCAAAAATCAACTATTACTTTTGCCCCAGACCTATTTTTTCGCTGTTTTCAATGCTCGCTTGATCGCCGGTCGGTCGAATCCCACAATTCTCTCACCGTTAATTTCCGTTACCGGCACCGCCGCTATATCTGGTTCCTTTGTCGCATCCATCTCGACATATTCTACCCCCATCTTGTCAAGCCAATCCATCAAAGCGTGACAATACGCGCAAGTTTGTGTTGTATATACTTTTACCATATATCTATTTTACCACACAATTTACTTTGAGGCTAGTGCTAAATAAGCTTGACTTTTTTAGCATTTTGTGATACAATAAAGATACGTACCTTTACACCCATATTACTAAGGAGGAATGAGCATGCCTACCCCTACCTGCAATACTAGTACCCTGTATCGCGAGATCGCGAGCAGCTGCCTCAAAAAGCAGCTGGACACTTTCCCTCTATTCTGTAAAGAATTACTCGATGAGGGCGCCTACAGCAAGATTGACGCCTTTGCCGAGTGCGGCACCACCATTTCCGCCGCCTTCTTGACACTGAATAAGTGTTTGCAGGAGCTCGGCTTCGGCCTAAGCGACAACGTCGCTGAGGTGGCGTCGAAAAATATCCTGCACACCGACAGCATCCTGATCGATGACCTGCGAAAGACCATCGACCAGAACCGCCTCGAGGACGCAGAAGACGCCGCCGCCGAAGCCGCCAGCATCGCCTGCCTCGTGTTGCAAGATGTACACGACTTTCGAGTCGGCGAGTTCGCCGACGACTTCAAGGAAGCGGAAACCGTCAAGGAGATACTCCGCTTCTACCCCGCGCCCATCATTGGCTTCGAGTTATTCTACGAGAATAACATCTACGTGGAGCCGCTCCTGCGCCGCGTCGGCCTCGAAGTCGACATTGCTGATGTCCAGGCAGCCTACGGCAGACTGCAAGAAATCTACCTGGATAGCCATGGCATCCGCTCTTGCGCCGCTCTCGAGCAACACCTCCGCACCCTCCAGTACCCCGCCGCCCCGGAGTCGATAGTGACGGCCATCCGTCACTATCGCTCCACCACAAGCGAGTCCATGATGCCCCGCATCATTCGGGGTATCGAGCAGAGAAGCCAGCTCCCCTGGCTCGTCTGCAAGAGGGCTTAATATGGGAGAGCGCCGCTTATCAAGCGGCGCTTTTTCCTGCCCATTTACCCCTAAATATGCTATAATATAGAAATGGATAGATATGACCCAATCAAAATAGAACAAAAATGGCAACAAATCTGGGCGGACACCTCCGCTTTCAAAGCCACCGAGCAAAATGGCACTCCTAAAATGTTTCTCGCCGAAATGTTCCCTTACCCCTCCGGCGCCGGGCTTCACGTCGGTCACGTCCGTAATTTCACTATCGTCGACGTCCTTACCCGTTTCTACGCCCAACAAGGGCTAAATGTCCTCCGCCCCTTCGGCTACGACACTTTCGGTCTACCTGCTGAGAATTACGCCATCAAGACCGGCATCGCTCCGCAGGAAGTCACCAAGACCAATATTGACAACTTCCGTACTCAGGCCAAGCGCCTCGGCTTCGCCATCGACTGGTCTCGCGAAATCAACACTAGCGACCCCGAGTACTACCGCTGGACCCAATGGTGTTTCCTCCAGCTTTACAAAAAAGGCCTAGCTTATCAGAAAGAATCCTACCAATGGTGGTGCCCCGTCGACCAGACCGTCCTCGCCAACGAGCAAGTCGAGAATGGCAAATGCTGGCGCTGCGGCCACGAAGTCGAAAAGAAAAAGATGAAACAATGGTTTTTCAAAATCACCGAATACGCCGATGAACTCCTCGAATCTATCGATTCTCTCGAATGGCCGGACAAAATCAAGACGATGCAAAAGAACTGGATCGGCCGTTCCATCGGCGCGGAGATCGACTTCCATCTTACCGATAGTCAAAAAATCACGGTCTTCACCACCCGCCCCGACACAATCATGGGCGCCACCTTCTTAGTAGTCGCTCCCGAATATGCCGGCCTCGATTATTTATTGACCGACGACACCCGCGAAGAAGTATTGGCCTACAAATCTGCCGCCCTCAAAAAATCCGAAATCGAACGTCAAGAAAACAAAGAAAAAACCGGCGTTTTTACGGGTTCTTATGCGATTAACCCCGCCACCAAAGAAAAAATCCCCATCTGGGTCGCCGACTATGTGCTGGCTGGCTATGGCACTGGCGCGATTATGGCGGTGCCCGCCATGGACGACCGTGATCGCGAATTCGCCGAAGCCCACAATTTAGCTATCGTCGAAACCGAGCTAGTCGACCGCGACCTCTACGGCACACCAAAGACCATGTACAAAATGCGCGACTGGCTAATTTCCCGCCAACGCTACTGGGGCTGCCCTATTCCAATTGCTTATGACAGCGAGGGCGATCCTCACCCCATTCCCGAAGATCAACTCCCCGTCATGCTCCCCGAAGTCAAAGATTACCAGCCGGATAGTTCTGGCCGTTCCGCCCTTGCCAAAGCCACCGATTGGCTCAAAGTCAAGGTTTATAACGAGAAAACCGGTAAAATCGAAGAAATGACCCGCGAGACGGATACCTTAGATGGCTACGCTTGCTCCTCTTGGTACCTCTGGCGCTATGCCTCCCCACACGATACAAAAGCTGCCTGGGATCCCGAAGCCATCCGCTACTGGGAGCCAGTCGACATCTACGTCGGCGCCGACCATGCCGTTGCACATCTCCTATACATCCGTTTCTGGTGCAAATTCTTCGCCGACGAAGGCTACTTGCCTTTCCGCGAACCTATTAAGAAACTAATCTACCACGGCTACATTAATGCCCCTGATGGCAAGAAGATGAGCAAAAGCAAAGGCAACGTCATCGACCCCCTCGACGTCATCAATGACGGCTACGGCGCCGACACCCTCCGCACCTACGAAATGTTCATCGGTCCAGTCGAGCTCGACGCCGCTTGGGACCCCCGCTCCGTCGGCGGCGTCTACCGCTTCTTAAATCGCTGTTACAACTTGCTTGATAGTATTTCTGATATTGATAATAATATTACTATCAGAAATAAAACTATTAAAAAAGTTACCACAGATATACATAAATATAACTTCAACACTGCCGTAGCGGCTCTAATGGAATACGTCAATGAATTATATAAGACGGGCGCCTGCCACGAAGACTTAGTAGCACTAGCAAAGTTACTCAAACCCTTCGCCCCGCACCTCGCTTCTGAAATGCTCGAGCGCCTCGACGCAAACGACGAATGGCCCACTTGGGACGACAAATATCTCGTTTCTGATACTGTCGAACTAGTCATCCAAGTCAACGGCAAGCTCCGCGCCAAGCTCACTCTCGATGCCTCCGACCTCGACGACGAGGAAAAGATCAAATCCCTCGCCCTCGCCGACCCCCGCATCGCCAAGTATACCGCAGATGGCATCAAGAAATCCATCTTTGTCCCCCGCGCCAAACTCCTCAACCTCGTCGTCTAAAAATAACCCCTAACAGGGGGTTATTTTTTCATTAGCCTATTATATATATTAATAAACTTATCCAGCGTCTTTTCAAAATCATGTTCATGCGCAATCTTCACCGAAGCCTCCGCGAATTTAGCCCTCAACTTGTCATCGGACAATATCTCCCACATCGCCTCACTCATCCCATCCACATCCCCCACTGCGCACAAATACCCATTCACCGAGTCACGGCATACTTCGCTCACCGCCCCTGCATCCACCGCGATCAAAGGCAACCCCGACGCCGCCGCCTCTATCAGCACTATCCCTTGCGTCTCTATCGGACTAGCCGTCACAAACACATCCCCCAACTTATACACTTCATATAATTCCGGCGGCACTATCCGCCCCAAAAAATGAATATCAGAGCGCTCCTCCGCCATCTTCATCAGTCGCGCTTTATCCACCCCATCCCCCACTATCACCAGCTGCGCATCGGCCACATCCGCCCGCATAAACGCCTCTATCACCGCCCCCACATTTTTCTCTGGATCCACTCGCCCCACATATAGCACCGTCAACATCCCAACATCCAGCCCGTACCGTTTATACACCTCCGCCCCCGCTCGTCCCGGCGTAAAGCACGACAAATCCACCCCATTCGACACTGCCGCTACCGGCACTGGAAACTCCTCCCCCTTCCCTAGCAAATCCCGAATTGCCTTCTCCGTCGGCATCGTCACAAAATCACTCTTACTCTGCCGATTCCGAAAATACGCCGCAAGTACTGCATTCGCCGGTTTCTTAAAAAACCTCGGTATTTTTAGTGGATCAGTAATCACCTCCGGCTGATTATGTTCCGTCGTCACCACCGGCACCCCCATCTTCCGCGCCCAAGACACCACCGACAACCCGATCGGGTCCGACACCTGCACATGCACTACATCCGGTCGAAACTCATCTAGCACTGCCTTGACTTCTTTCCTAGGAAATACCGACACCTTAAATCCATGTTTATACAACAGCCCCCGCTTTTGCGAAGAATCGTGTATCTGATCCGGATAAATTTTCGCCTCCACCGACTTCAAATATACCGTCCTCACTCCATCCATTACCCGCACATAATTCTTCCCCGTTTGCGACGGGCAAATCACCGTCACCTCATGCCCCCGCTGCACCAGCCCACAAGCCAAATTATGCGAAAATACCGCCACCCCATTAATCTGAGGATAATACACTGCCGTCGCGATCACAATTTTCATCTCACCCCCTCGAAATAAGCGCCTAGCCAAACTCCGACTCCACCCCTGTTAAACGGTATCATTCTCATAATTTCTTCGCTTTATCCATCTGTGGATCTTTCATCGCATTGATATCATCATACGACCTTTCCACCTCCACATCTGGCGTAATCCCCTCACCGTTAATTGATCTCCCCTCTGGTGTATACCATGCAGCAGTCGTCACTTTCAGTTTAGTCCCACCAGACAAATTAAACAACTCCTGTACCACACCTTTCCCGTAAGTCGCTTCGCCTAACACCGTCGCTTTATCATAATCTTGTAGCGCCCCCGCCACAATCTCGCTCGCCGATGCCGTCGAACCATTCACCAATACCACCGTCTTCATATCCTTCAAAACCGCTTTGCCAGAATACGCCGAAGTCACTACGTCATCTGCCGACTTTGATTTCTGTATCAAAATCGGCTCACCATCAATCCACAAACTCAGCAAATCTTTCGCCGCACTTACATACCCCCCACCATTACCCCTGAGATCCAAAATCACCTTCTTCACCCCCTTACCGGCAAACTCCTTGGCAAATCCTTGTATCATCGTCCCGGTATCATTATCGAATCGCGTCACCGTCACAATCGCCGTCGATCCATCATATTCAACATACGCCGACACATTATTAATAGTCTCACGTTTCATCGTAAATGATTTCTCTTCCCCATCACGCACCACCGTTACTGTTACCTCAGTGCCACTCTCACCCCGCACTTTTTTAGAAATCTCCTCAGTGGACAAATTATACACTTCTTCCCCATCGACCTTATACAAAATATCACCAGCCAAAATCCCCGCCTTGCGAGCCGGATTATCTGGCAAAGTACGAAGCACTCTCACATAACCATCACGTAATCCCATCTCCACGCCAATACCAGACCCCACATTACCATGCAAATCATCGTCAAATTCCGCTGCTTCCTCCGCATCCATATATACAGTATACTTATCCCCTAGCGAATCTACTAATCCTTTCTTCGCCCCTTCCACCACTTCATCAACCACTACTTCGCCGTTGTATGTACTGGCGAGCTTATTATATACCTCATCTAGCGAAGACCAGTCAACATTTGAATTATGCCCCGTACCTAACCCCAAATAAGGCGCCATCCCGCCAAACCAAGAATTCCAATTAGCGCCAATCACCACCCCCACAACCGCACATACCGCCGATATTATAATCGCGCTACCAAGATTAACCTTTCTAACTTTCCACTCAACTTTTTCTTCCATAATACTATTTTACCACAAAATCCTAATCAAAGTGAATATAGTTATACCTACCTGCCTCACTAGCCGAAATTTTACGTGCACCAAAGTCACCCACATGGTATGACCCAGTCAATTGCCCCGTAGACCAATAATTATTATACTCCGTCACATTAATAGAACCATCTTCGTTTACACTTTCCACCCAAAAGACATGTCCATAAGGTCCATCATCCATCTGACCAATCGTCCCCGCAGCAGGTGAATTGTCAACTCTGTAACCAGCCGCACGCGCTCCAGAATCCCACGAATAAGCATTACCCCAAGCCGGCGCCACACCGTAAGCTTCATATGCCTTCCACCCAGCATAACTTACACATTCACACACATACCCACCAATCTTTAGCCAAGAACTCTCACCTACCTGAATCCAAGTAATATGCGAGTCCTGCCCACCGGGACATTCATCCTGCCACGGGTAAGTATTAGCGCCAGAATAAGCACTACCTTGGAAATATTGCCGATGAGTCTCCTGATATTCCTGTATCGCCGCCTGCTGCGCCAATTGCGCATCCTTTGCTTCCGCTGCATAAGCCTCCGCATCATTCTCGTATTTTGTCACCAACTCCTGCTGCTCAGTCCTCGCCGTCATTAATTCCTTCTTTGCCACTTGCTGCTGCGACAACAAATCTTCCACCGCCGCCTTATTGGCCTCTAATTGCGCCTTCATTTCCTTAACCTTGGTCGCCGAAGCACTTATCTGCTCTTTCACCACCTCCTCACGCGCCGCTTTCTCCGCTAAATCCGAAATAGAGCTCGCCCCAGCCAAAATCTTAATCGGCTCCGCATCTGATTCAAAATGCATCGTCACCAGTAACTCAGCCAAAGCGTCTTGTTCCTCAGTTAATTTCTTCTCCGCAGCAATAATCTCCGCCTTCAAAGCTTTAATCTGCGCTTCCGTATCCGCAATCTCGGCTTCCTTACTAGCAATATCCACCGACAACTCATTCACCTTGGCCTGATAAGCATTTGCCGAATTTTCCGCCTCCGCCGCATTCTTATTTGCCTCAGCTTCCTTCGCAGCTGCCTCCATACATTTCTCACTCTTCTTACATATTTCCGAAACCGCGCCCACATTACTTGACGCCGGCAAAATCCCCACCAAACATACCACGATAACAAATAAATTTTTGATCAATTGTTTGTTTTTAAGCATAACCATAATACCATTATAGCACGCTTCTATATATTGTCAAACAATTATGCCTTGTTCAAATACTTATGCACCGCCAACCTTGCCGATATTCTCCCGATCACCACACCAACCGCTATAAATACCAGAAATACTAAAATCAATTGGTTAGATTCCATAATCTCACTGATAGATTCTACATTAATTCCGTATCCAGCCAGTTTCGGCGCCAGAAAACTAAATCCAAAATACGAAGCAGTAGCTGCAATCAACCCAGCAATTAGCCCGCATATCTCAGCCTCAACCAAGAACGGCCCCCTAATAAAACTTTTCTCTGCACCAACCAACTTCATCATATAAATCTCTTCCCGTCGCGAGAAAATCGCCATCCGAATTGTCGAGAAAATAATCAAAATCGAAATGATCAAGAATACACCGGCTAGAATAATTCCACCAGTACGCGCAATTCTCGCCCACGAAGTAATCGTCGAAATCTCCGCCCGGTTCACATCATAAGTTGGCGCCTTATCTTTATCAACAAAGCTCACAAACAACTCATCATTTTCAACAATATTCTTTATACTATCTAGATTATCTACATCATTCACTTTTACACGCATTGTAGATTGCATCTTGCCAATCATCAACGCCGACATCTCATCATCCAGCACATTGAGCACTTCGTCGCTATCCGCATTTTCCGCCAAAAACTTCGCATACTCCTCTTCAGATGTCGAAGTCTCTACGGATTTGATGTTGCTATCTTTGGAAATAATCTCAGTTAATTCCGCCAATATCTCTTCTGACGTATTCGGCTTAAAGTACACCGTAATGTCAATCTTATCCTTCATCATCTCCGCCGTATTAGTCAAAATCACACTCGCCACCACCGTCACAAACAAAATTATCAAAGTGATCGCCATTACAACAGTCGCCGCCGTAGACAGCCAAATATTTCTACCAAAGCTCTTCGTACCATATTTTACAATTCGTACTTTTTCACGCACCGGATGACGATTACGATTTCGGCGCATCGTCCTCAAGCTCTTCTTCGAAGCCTTTTTCAATTTCTTCTCTTTGCCCACCTTCTCTGCCACCATTATATTACTCTCCTTTTATTCGCACCACGCTGGACATTCGTACTACGCTGAACCTGCCTCGACGCCGGCGCCTTAGTTCTAGCTGGCTCAGTAGTGGTACTTCGAGTCGCAACATTAGCCACTGGCCGTGGTTTCAAGGCGTGACCAGGTGTCTGCACTATGCGCACCGGCGCCTTAGGCACGGGACGCTCGCTCAGCTCATAAATCCCGTTATTCTTCTGATCATTTACAACCTTGCCATCTTTAAGCGTAATTACGCGCTTCTGCAAATTATTCACCACACTTTCATCGTGCGTCGACACCAGTATCGTCGTCCCAAAATCATTAATCTTCTTGAGCAGAGCAATAATCTCCGCCGTAGTCAATTTATCGAGATTCGCCGTCGGCTCGTCCGCAATCAAAATCTTCGGCTGCCTCGCCACACTCCTAGCAATCGACACGCGCTGTTGCTGCCCACCCGACAGCTGATCCGGAAATTTCTTTGCCTGATCCAACAAATCCACCAGCTCCAGTACCTTCGGCACCGTCTTCCTGATGTCTCTACCGCTCATCCCCGCAATTTCCAATGCAAAAGCCACATTCTCATAAACCGTCCGGCGCGGCAAAAGCTTAAAGTCCTGAAATACCACGCCTAGCCTACGACGATATCCGGGAATATGTCGCCTCTTCACATAATCCAAGTCAATCCCGCCCACAATTATCTTACCTGAATCCGGTATTTCTTCTTTCGTAATCATTTTAATCAAAGATGATTTCCCCGCCCCGGATTTCCCCACCAGAAACACAAACTCATTCGGCTCAATATGAAGTGAGACCGAATCAAGCGCCGGTGAAGCATCCCCAGCATACTGTTTAGATACCGAATCAAGCAATATCATACTTATGATTTTAGCATAAACATTTAAAATTTACAACTTTTCTAGCTTTTCCATAACGTCATCGGTCATTTGCGCAAACTCCAAATGCACCGACACCTTCTTTTTCTTGCTACCATCCGGCTGGTATATTCCAATTGGCATTATCTCGGCAGCTGCCCCCACATCTTTCAAAACACTCTCGATCTTCTCCACAAGCTCCGCATAAGTATCGTTGGTCTCTATTGTCAAATCTCGCTTTTCTTTTTCTCTTAAATCGATTTTCTTCTCATTACCTCGCAATCGCAACAACTTATCAAGATCCAGCTCAAATCCCGCCAAATACGGCAAAAGTTTGAATTCGCTTCGTACAGAATTTTTAAACTCTCCCACCACGCCCACATATTCGCCTTTAACCAAAACCTCCGCAGAGCGCTTCGGCTCAAACATTTTAGCTTCCGCAATTTCAGCATGCGAAAGCGGCACAAATTCTGCCTCAACATTGAGACTTTTAAGTAACTCAGACGCATACTTCTTGGCTTTATAATATGCCGTCTCCGTATTTTTACGTTCTGCAAGCACACATCCTATCCTCGTCCCTTCCACCGGCACATTTTCCTCATTCATACCCCATTCTTTACGATATACCTTGTTCATTTCAAAAATCGCGAATTTGTCCACCGGCAACTTTTGGTTCATATAGGCTTTCTCAAGCAAACTCGGAACGATCGATTGTCTCACATATTGCAGCTCGGGCGAAATCGAATTTACAATTCTGTATGAGTTGTCCGTATCCTGCCCAGCCTTAGCCAGCAACCTCCCGCTCACAAAACTATAAGTAAGCACTTCATTCGCCCCCCACCGACTCGTCAAGTCGCGTATCTCATGTTTAAATTCAAACATCTCGTTCCTACTAGCAGTACCATGCAAAGGTAAAACCGGTTTAATATTATCATATCCCAAGAGTCGTCCCACTTCCTCAATTATATCTTCCTTGATATGAATATCCGTCCTCCACTCAGGAGCAGATATTTCCAGCACTTCAGCCCCTGATTCAGTAGAAGCTTTAGAGCCCCGCTCAGACTTAATAGTAACGCCAAATCCCACATTCGTTAAAGTTGTCGCAATCAAATCCTTGCTATATTCCGCCCCAAGCAAATCATTTACCTCACTTGTTGTAATTTTTACAACAACCTCTGGAGCTTTCATTGGATACTCATCTACCACCGCAGCTATCCTGAATCCATCTGCCAACATCTCGGCACACGCCTCCGCCACCGCAAGAGTTTGATATGGTGGTTGCCCTTTCGTAAATCTCGTGATCGCTTCCGAGAAAATCCCATGCGCCATCTGTGTCTTACGCAAATTATATAAGCTAAATGTCGCCGATTCTAATATAATATTCCGCGTATTTTTATCAACTTCTGTCGATTTACCACCCATCGCTCCCGCAAGCGCCACCGGCACCTCGCCCGAACAAATCACAATGTCATTTTCGTTCAGTTCGATTTCCTTATCATCAAGCAATGTCAATTTCTCACCCGCTCGCGCCAACCGCACTTTAATTTCCACCTCATCTCCGCCCCCCACTGTCACGAACTTATCATAATCAAACGCATGCAGCGGCTGCCCAGTGAGCAGCATCAAATAATTCGTCGCGTCCACAATCCTGTCCACCGGCCTCATCCCCGACTTGCTAAGCACCGTATCCATCCATGTCAGATACTTCTTCTTCATCTCCCCGTGCTTCTCTAAAATAATTGCGGTATACCGCTGACAGATGGAGGGGTCTTTGATGTCGATATTCAATGAACCTAAATTTTCTGAATCATAATATGATTTGGACTTTTGGAAATGTATATTCCTGCCGGACCGGACAGGTTCGTCCCGTAGGGACGGTTCTGCCCGCGTCCCAGCGTATGACATTTTCGAAAGTCCAAGTCCAGATGAAGAAAAATTAGGTTCATTGAATCTAGCGCCAAGTATCCCCGCCACTTCCCGCGCAAACCCAATTATCCCAAAACAATCCGGCCGATGCGTCAACGACTTGTTTTCAATTTCCAGCACCAAATCCGACAGCTCAAACACATCCGCAAGTAAATCCCCTGGGGCAGCCACGTCTGGATCAATTTCCACAATCCCCGAATGGTCATCACCAAAATCCAATTCATCCGCCCCGGCAAGCATTCCACAAGATTCATATCCTTGCATTTTTCGCTTACCAATCACAAACGGTACGTCTTCATGTACCGACGCCGGCACAACCGCCCCAGGTGCAATCCATACCGCCAGCATCCCCTCACGCACGTTCGGCGCCCCACACACTACCTGAACCAAACGGTCCCCAACATTTATTTGACAAAGTGTCAAATGTGTGTCAGGAATACGCTCGGCCCGCTCCACTCGCACTATATATATATTATCGTATTTATGGGTTTCATCTATCACCCCCTCGACCTCCACCAACCGCGATCCTATCAAGCGGATCAACTCATCATCACTCACTGGCACTTCTACGTATTTTTTCAACCAATTCAGACTTATTTTCATATTAAAACTCCCTTAAGAAATTAAGATTGCCCGACTCAAACATCCGTACATCATTTAGCCCATACCTCAGCATCACCAATCTATCAATCCCCCCGCCCCAGGCAAACCCATGATATTTCTCCGGATCAATCCCTGCCTGTTTAAGCACGTTCGGATGGATCATTCCACATCCAAGCATTTCCAGATAGTCACCCTTTTTACCTCCCAAAGATTCCGGCTTCTCAATCATAAACTCTAAGCTCGGCTCCGTAAACGGGAAATACCCTGGCTGCGTCCGGATATTCAACTTCTGCTCATAGTACTTCTCAAAAAACTCGCGCAAAATCCCCAACATCTGCCCCATACTACAATCTTGCGATACGTACACTCCTTCACATTGATAGAAAGTATGCTCGTGTGTCGCATCCACATCTTCGTTCCTAAACACCCTTCCTGGCACCACCACTGCCAGCCGCCCCCTCTCTTCTAGCTGCTTCCGATACTTCTTCAATACTCGATGCTGCATCGTCGAAGTATGTGCCGGCGGTATCAGCCCCTCTTCCGTCCGAAACGTATCATATCCATCCCGCGCCGGATGCTCCTTCGGAAAATTCAAAGTATCAAACATGTGATACTCATCATCCAGCTGCCTAGATTCCATCACATCGAAACCCATCAGCTGATAAATCTCGACCACCCTATCCATCTCAGCCATCAAGGGATGGCAAGTCCCCATCTCCGTAGTATAAAACTCCGGCATCTTTTCATTCACGCCCGACCATGCCGTCACATCGATCGGCTGCACTTCCACATCAAGCAATGCTTTCTCAGCTGCAGCAATCTTACCCAGCAAATCCTGCCGCTCCAGATTAATCTTCCGCCCAAACTCAGCCCTCTGCTCCACCGGCAAATCACGAATCCCCGCCGCCTTAGCATTCAGATCCTTCAATTCTTGTTTTAACTTCTCTATCTCTACCATATATAATATATTATACCTCATTAATGGTATTTTTTACCAAAAACCCGCCAAAACATCCTATATATTATATAGTAACTAATGCTTTCGTGCAAAAATAACCGCCAAATCACAATCAACTACATAAACGCAATCGCCAATATCGACGCAATTGCCAGCACAATCAGAATAACCCACACCCAGCCAAATCGACCAGTTTTCTGGAATTCTTTTACATATTCAGACCCTTCCGCAAAATCCGGATCCGCATTATCGCTGTCAATATTTACAGTTTCCAGCGCCTTCGCCCTGAGATCAGCATTAATCCTCCGCGAAAGTTCATCATTGTTATTTTCTTTTTTAACTATTATACCCATCTTTTTCCTAAATAAATTATTACTTTTTTTCATTATATCACAAAAATCGTGCTATAATAATATAAATATAACTTAATGGAGGTTAAAATGGCGACCAAAAAGTCGAAATCATCGAACAAGTCCAACAAGACTAAATCGACCAAACCCAAAACTGCAGACAAGCCTATCGAGAAAGTAGAGCTCGAAGCAGTTGACACCACAATAGTAGAAGAAACCGAGACAGTTGAAAAGACCCGGCCGGTTTCCTCCAGCAGCAAGAAATCCTGCCTTAGCGGATTCTTCGCTCGCAAATACGAAGAGAAAGAGAGCATTCTCACCGTATTCAAAAACCACAAATTCTACGGCGCATTGCTAGGCGAGATTATCGGCACCATGCTAATTGCATTGCTTTTATTCTCCCTATCGCTCATGGGCATTGCTAATATTGCTACCTACGGCTTCGCCGTCATAGCAGTACTTATCGCAGTCTACGCCTTTTCGGGCGCCTGCCTTAATCCAATTGTCACCGTAGGCATGATGGCATCTCGCCGTATGTCGGTTATCCGCGGCATCATGTACATCATCGCCGAAGTCATCGGTGCCTGGCTCGGCTGGCTCATCTTCAACGCATTCCACCTAGCTGGCGGCGAAACTGCCTACGACATCCCTGCAATGTCAGCAATCGGTGAGGGCGGTTTCTGGACGGTGGCATTCGTTGAGCTCCTAGGCGCAGCAATTATCGCATTTGCTTTTGCCCGCGCACTCAAGTACAAGCGCAGCGTCTTTACCTTCGCTGCCGTTATCGCAGGCGGCATTGCCTTAGCTGTAATTGTAGGATACGTTGTCTCAGCTGCCTTCTTAGGCCTAAATAGCAACTTCATCTTCAACCCAGCCGCAGCTATGATGATGCAGATCTTCCCGCAATCAGGCGAAAGCTTCGGCGAAATTCTCGGTGGTATTTGCCAAGCTCTCAGCGCCTACGCAATCATCCCAATGATTGGTGGCGTTATCGGCTTCTACTTGTCCGATTTCACCGCTAAGCTATCCGGCGAAGAATAAATTACAGCCGCAATTAAATAATCCCCTTAAATTAAGGGGATTATTTTTTAATCTTTCGGGAACAACGGCGTCTCGGGTGGAGCAATCGGATCCGCAAAAATCCCTTTTATCTTTTCGGCCGTATCAGGCAGAAACGGACTCAGCAAATAATTTGCCTCCAACAAATCCCGCATTAAGCTTTTCAGACATTTATCAAGTTTTTCCTTTTCGCCATTTTTAGCCAAACTCCAAGGCTTTTCTTCATCAATACGCCGATTCAACTCTTGCAATTTCCCCCACACATAATCAAAACACTTCCCTAATTCATAGTTATTCATCAATTCCGCATATTCATCTGGAAGTTTTGCAACATTTGTGTCATTTCCGATTTTGACATCATTTTTCGCCGCCAATGTCGCCAATCTTTGCACCAAATTCCCCAAATCATTCGCTAGTTCATTATTATACGCATTCTCATACTTCTCCCAAGTAAAATCCGAATCATTAAATGTATCTATATGTCTCAAGAAATAATAACGAAACGCGTCCGGTCCATGTCTATCCAACACTTCTACCGGATCTACTACATTCCCGAGTGATTTTGACATCTTCTGCCCATCCGACAATATAAATCCATGCGCCACTATGTTTCTTGGTAGCGGTAGCCCGAGCCCCGACAACATCGCCGGCCAAATAATCGCATGGAACCGCAAGATATCCTTTCCCACAAATTGCGCCACTGGCGGCCACCATTCACTCACATCCTCATCCGGATACCCCAGCACCGTCAAGTAATTAGACAACGCATCGATCCACACATACATCACCTGCGATGGATCATCTGGGACATCTACACCCCAGCTTAATTGCTCACGCGGACGCGACACCGACACATCTGGCGAATCCTGAAGCAGCCTCAATATTTCCTTTCGCCGAAACTCCGGCAGTATTCGCATCTCGCCATTTTCTATCGCGGCTTTTATCTGCTCTTTAAAATCACTTATCCTGAAATAATAATTCTCCTCCTCTAGCTTTTCATAAGGCTTCTGATGATCTGGGCATATTCCATTATTCTCGTCATATTCCTTTTGTGTTATATATCGCTCACACCCAGCACAATACCACCCCTCATACTTACCCATATATATATGGTCACGAAGTTTTTGCCAGATTTCCTGTACTCGACGCTCGTGGTCTGGGCCAGTCGTCCGCACAAAATCCGTATACGACACGCCCAGCTTAGCAATAAAGTCCTTAAACTCTTTTACATTTCCGTCCACATATTGCTGCACCGGCACCCCCGCCGCCTCGGCCTTCTGATAGATCTTCGTCCCATGCTCGTCCGTACCAGCCTGCAATCGCACCTCATCACCTAGCAATATATAGTACCTCGCACAAACGTCCGCCTGGCAATAATCTATAGCATGACCAATATGCGGCTTACCGTTCACATACGGTATCGCCGTCGTCAAATATACTTTATTCATAAATATATTTTACAATACTTCGCAGGTATAATCAAGCACCTCATAGTTCATCTGCACATTATCCAAAGCAGAAAGCAACTTACCGTTTTCATTTACCGGTAATTCATATAGCAAGGCACTTTCACCATTTAGATCATTGATCGTAGCAGACTGCGCCGTGGTAGATGTAGGCTTCACCTCTTCAGTGACCTCTGCCGTATCATAAAGCGCCTTTGTCATTGCGATATTAGACAATATGTCGCTGCTATTAAAATCAGCCACCACACTAATCGTGCCAAATACCGCAGTAGGATCAAGCGCCGCAATCTCTTCCGCCGTCATATTGCGCACACAGCTCAAACTCGTTGCTTCGCCGGTCATAGTGCCGCCAGCCGCAGCACTATTAGTCGAGCTACTAGTATTATTATCAGTCGCACTAGAAACAGTGCTGCTATTGTCGGTAGTTGCACTATTGCTGCTGCTAGCATCACTACTAGCAGTTGATGAGCCACCACTGGCATTCCCGCCCGGAGCTATAAACTGCATGATCAATATAACAATCAGCGCCACTACAACAACCGAGGCCACCGCAATCAAGACAATCAAAGTAGTTTTATTCTGTTTTTTACCAGCCGGCTTTGCTGCTCCTCCTACCATTGAATTATCTGCTGGCAAAGCAGCCGGGTCATTAAACGGCACGCTCGGCGTAACTTCCTTGGGCTTATTGTTGAAAGGGTTTTCAGCCGGGCTCACTGCTCCATTTACCACCCCTTCCGCCGGTACCGATACCGCCGAGCCAATCGACCCTGGCACTGGCCCCGCCGCCTTCATTGGAGCCTTCAACTCTTCCTCAATCGGATCCGGCTTCGGCGCAGGCTCAGGCATCATAATCGGATCCGTAGCCGCTACCGTTACATTGTTATTGCTCGGCTGGAATACCGGATTTACCGGCGCAGGACCCACCGGAGCTGGGCCGACTGGTGCCGGATTCACTGGCGCCATCGGAGCCGCCGACATTGTCGGAGCTGACGCCGCCGGATTAGCCGATGCCACTGGACTGGCTGGCACCACCGGGGCGGCCGACGACGGATTTACTACCGGAGGCACCGGATTTGGATTTACTTCCGGACTAGGTGTGCCTACCGGATTGGGCGTTGGAGTAGGATTATTCATTGGATCCATCTTTTTTCCTTACATTAAAATTATTATGCTTTAACTTATTAAATCCATTATATCATACATCTCGACATTTTTAAAAATATCAAGTCACAATCGTTATGCTTATGCTATAATAATTATATGGACAATAATAAAATCATGATCGTCGGGACTGGTAACGTAGGAGCTAGCATTGCTTTTGCCATCATGAACCAGCGCACCGCCGTCAACGAAATCGTTTTAACAGATATTATCGCTAAAGACGCCGAGGGCGAAGCCATGGACCTTCGCGACGCCCTTGCCGTCGCCCCCAGCTACGTCAAAATAAGTAACGGCACCTACAAAGACGCCAAAGATTGCGATGTCGTCGTCATCACCGCCGGCGCCGCCCAGAAGCCCGGCGAGACCCGTATGGATCTCCTCAAGAAGAATGCCAATATTCTGAAAGGTATGATCGAGCAGATCATGGACAGCGGCTTTAACGGCATCTTCCTTATCGTTACTAACCCTATGGATGTCCTCACCTATTATGCCATGAAGTTTTCCGGCCTCCCCTCCGAGAAAATCATCGGCTCTGGCACCGTCCTCGACTCCGCCCGTCTCCGCGCCCGCATTTCCAGCTACCTCCACGTCAATCCCAAGTCCATCCACGCCTATCAGGTTGGCGAACATGGCGACACCGAGCTAACGTTGTGGTCTCTCGCCGACGTCGGCGGGCAGAAAGTCACCGAATTCCTAGCGAAAGACCTTCGCACCGGCATCTCCGATTTCGTCAAGAACGAAGCCTACGATATCATCGAGAAAAAAGGCGCCACCTACTACGGCATCGCCACCTGCGTCGTCAGCATCCTGAATTGTATCTTCAATGACGAAATGCGCGTCCTCCCCGTCTCCTCTTACGACCACTTCTCCGACACTTCCTTCGGTTGGCCTACCGTCGTCGGGCGCGAAGGCATCATCCGCCGCCTCGACCTCAAGATCTCCGAGCATGAAGGCGTCGAACTCCAAAAGTCCATTAACGCCCTGAAATCTGCCATTAAATCTGTCAAATACTAAGCGATTGCAGATATAACAGCAGCTCTTCCCGCACGAAGTCATCTGTCACTTTCTTAAGCTCCTCCATAAACTTCGGCAATTGTCGCTCTAGTCTCGCCCGTCGGTATTCTTCATATTTAGTGGCCTCCGACTCACTTAACGATTGCGGGAAATTCCGCCCTTTATAGTGCAACAATAGTTCCGGCAACCTCGGATCATGAAAATCCGGATGAAAATCCGCCAATCTTGACGCGTCCGCATTCCGCACCGCCGCCACCTTAATCCTATCCGAATCATTCAAAAAACCATCATACAGTGCTGCCTCCGGCTCCAGACTAGGCGGAAACTCTGGCCGCTCCTCATGTTCCGTCCGCATTCGCTCCGCAAACTCTGGATGAGCCATCAAAACCCGCAAATTCTCCTCTACCGTCGCCTTATCCAAGCCAATCTTCCTCCACCCATCACCACTATCCAATACCGCCAACGGCGCCACCGCCGGGCACTTATTATAGCACAGCTCCTTCACGATCGGGTAAGTTTTTTCCTCGTCAATTTCATTCAAATTATACCGGAGGTCATATACTAGCACATTCCCATTCCGCCCAGGCGCAATTGGCACCACCACGGTAGTTTTATTAAATTCATTCGCATACCTCCCCGAAGCATATACCACCGGCTTCGGGTCCTGCAGGTTCACCAACTTCTGCACTTCCCGCTTCTCCCGCATCCGATACAAGTAATCAAACAATTTCGGCTGCTTCTCTCGTATTAGCCGCGCCACCGCAATCGTCGCATACACATCAGACAAAGCATCATGTGCATGCTCATGCTCCACCCCATTTAGCTTAGTCAGCAGTTCTAGTCGGTTCGTCGGCTTCCCGTCCTCCGTAAACGGCCACTCTATCCCCTCCGGCCGAAGCGCCCGTGTCAGCCGCACCACATCCAGCATATCCCAGCGGCTTCTACCATCCTTCCACTCCCACTCATACGGATCATAGAAATTCCGCCACAAGCAAGCCCGCATAAACTCATCATCAAATCTCACCGTATTATATCCCACCGCCACCGTGCCCGGCACAAACACTTCCTCCGTCACAAATCGACAAAACTCCGCCTCGCTCACCCCATCCATTAAGGTAGCCTGCGGTGTAATCCCCGTCACATTAATCGCCCCCGGGCTCGGCAAGGCATCATCCGTCATTTTCACCAATATATTCACCGGCTCCCCTATCGGCTCAAGCTCCATCGAAGTCCTCTGCCCCGCAAACTGCATTATCCTATCCTCCCGCGCCTTCAGCCCCGAAGTCTCCAGATCATAAAAGAAAAACGTCTTCTCCATACCTCTATTATATCTTAAAACACCCGTTTTTAACACCCCAATCTCATAACAGAGGTAGGCTCACCGAATAACAGAGGTAGCCTCCCCTCTTGACATTTTATACCGCTTGTGGTATAATAAAAACATTGAGTTGGCTATACCAACCCAATAAGAACCTTAAGAGAGTAACCCGGCACAGCCGGTGATAAAAAAACAGGGGGAATCGGAAATGAATACTTTTTATCACAAAATGAGCATTTTAGACATGCTCACCGGCAACTGGTGGACGATAATAGCTGCGGTATTCATCATCGTAGCCATTGTCATCGCCGTGAACCAATACGGCATCAGAAACAGCCGCCTCGTCAAGAATTTTGGCGATACGCCCTATTTTCTGCTCGGTGCAGCAGCCGCACTGACGATTAGCGTACTACTCGTAGTCGAATCGCATGCCGGCATTATCCAGCTTCTGGATAATGCCCTGCGCGGCAACGAATCGCCATTACTGTCAGGTCTGCTTTTAGGCCCAACCGCAATGGTATTCGGCGGAATGTTTGGGTTCGCACTGATAATTCTCAGCGAAGCCATCGCAACATTCCGTAAGCGGAGTCTCATCAAGAAGCTCCGCCGCATCTCGGAGCAACGTCGCAAAGCCCAAGCCAAGCGGCATAAGGTCAACCACCACACCAACCGGGTCAGCACCGGCAAAGGCATGCGCCGGTGCTGACACTCTCAAGCCCCCGAATTACACATTCGGGGGCTTTTAACATCAACCGCATCCCCCAAAAATCACCATTTCTAGAGAATCCAAAAACCGCCCGCTTAAGTCCAAGTCTAAGCGAGCGGCTACCTAACGGGTTCAAAACCCCAACCCCTACTCCTTTCTCGTCCAGAAATGCCTAGGCTGATTTTATCATGAAATACTAAACGGCGCAAATTGAGCAATGAAAGTTCCTTTGGGGTTCCGGAAAGGCGGGAAGCGCGAAAGCGCTAAACACGGAATGCCTACGGCTACCGAGCCACGCAGCGCACCGAGTAGCCGTAGTTGCGACTGAGGCAGCTCTGGGGGTAGAGGTAGCCATCAACAGCGAAGTCGAGGCCGTACGCGCCGCCGGACGAGTAGACCACCGACGACCAGTAGCCGCCGCCGGAGCCAACGCCGTACGACGACCCGCCCCAGTACCCGCCAAACACGAAATACACAGGCGAGTTTTGTATATTACCACTTGTTCCAGAAGTGAGGCTCAGTTGATTTACTAAGTACTGGAATGATTTGGAACCAGTATTAGTAGTGCCACTAATTGGAAGTCGCCAACCTGCTGGGCAGATGGATTGGTTTACATCGGTATTCTGGGTGGTGTAGCTGCTAGAATCGTTCATGGCGACGGCTGCAGTCCAGTTGTAATAGTTGCCGATATGATAGTGTTTATCGTCACCGCAAGTCGTCGTACCGTTGCTAAGAGTTGTTCCCCAGTTCTCGTCTAACATCCCGTTCCAGCAGAGGTCGCCCGGATCATAAGAGCGTGGGGTAGTCCTTCCCGTAGCAGAAGTATCCCAAGTGGTAGTAGTGGTTGTGGCATTGCTCGGCACCCAAGCCGAAGATACATCTGTAGTGGTAGAATCATAAGTCACGCTCCCGTCTGTGACAATGTCATGGTCTAGATTTTGTGTCATCCAGATATTACCATCTGCGAGTTTAGCTACCGTGTATTCTTTATTATCTCTTGTGTCCACGGCGGTTATCTCATCACCGGTGCTGAGTGTACTGCCCCATGTGGTTACGTCTTGCATGGCGAGGACGGAAGGAGCTGGGCTTCTCCATGTAGCATACATATTCACATTAACCGTACTTCCACTTCCTTGGCTTGCGGCTGGGATGATGTAGATTCTGCCCGGTTCGTAAGTAGTGCCAGGGCAAGTAGTTGGATCACTTGAGTTATTAGTGTCGCACCAACCCTTGAATACATACCCGTCCCTCGTTGGGGCAGTCGTGGATATATTGACTATGCCATCATTAGTGGTTTGGCTAGGCAGACTAGATGGTAGTCCAGTCCCTTCATTGGTAGTATCTATGTAGTTTAGATTATAAGTAGTAGTTACTACTTTGCCTACACCAATGAAGTTGATGGTGTTGGTGTAAGTACCTGCTATTTGATTAAGTGAGGCTTTGGCTCCGATTTTGAACTTGAGTTCTGTTTCGCTAGGAGTAGTGGTATTTGCCAGCATTACGCCAGTAGTGTTACTACTAGCATTGTATTGTGGTAGACCATTATAGCCATTTGCTGTACTGCCACTATTACCACTAACCCAGTAAGTATTGTCTGTGTCACAATCGTTAGTAGTAAGACAGTAACTATAGCCCCAAGTATTGTCATTGAAGTTAGAGAGTTCTGTTACGTTAGAGGATAGGTTAGTGAAGACATTGGTAGTATTGGAACTAGTGATCCTTAAATCTGTATAGTTATTAGTGCTACTACCTACTGTACTATATAGTGTATAACCATGTGTGTCATTACTGCCAGCTGTGACTGTAATGATATTGCTATCACTACTACTACCTGGTGCTAAATCTGGGATGATTAAGTCTCCTGTGACATTAATACTAACAGTAGGGTTGAAGGTGAATTGCATGTCTACCTGAGACTGATAGGTCAGCGCACTCGCCTCCCCACCAAAAAGCTCCGCCACCCCCACGGAGCCACCAACAACCGCCCCCATTGCCATTAACATTAATAAAAATGTTGATATTCTTTTCGTACGCCTTTTCATACCCCCATTATAGCACAACCACTATCGCCCACGCAACCACATTTTTAATTTTCCACACTTTTCCACAACTAACGACACCGCCAGACTATTGCTGGCTCATCATCTCATCATAATCAATCCCGTACTGCGCATACTGTACCTTCATATAGGCCGTATCGAGCTCCTGTGCCAATGTCTTTAACGGGTCTTCCTTCGCTACCGCCATCACCAAGAACCTCAGCGGCTTATTATAACCACCGCATATCTCCATTGATTCTCCATAAGCTAATTCTCCTGGCACCGTAATTCGTCGCACACCGCCTAGTTTCATACCGTCCACACCTTGTACCCACCCTTCAATCATCCCTAGCGAAGCATCCAGCACCTTCGCAAACGCCGTCGGGTTGCTATTGTCGTCAAACGATGAGTCAAACACTGTCTCGTCCGCACACCATCCCACATAATATGCCAGATAATCCGAGTCCTCAGTCGTTAGTGCCTTTCCCGATCCTTCCTTCAAGTCCTTCACCTGCACGCCACCTTCATTTGCTGTAGTTTCATTATATGCCTTGATCTCCGACTTATACTGGATGAATTTATCGTAGTCGCCCTTCGTCTTTTCCTTAAATTCCGCTACCTTTTCCTCATATTCGTCCGCATACTGCTGCGCCTTCTCTTCGCTAATTTGTGATTCCTCACCAGTACTAGCACTCGAGCTCGATCCCCCCGCCACAATCAAAGCATACCCCGCAATCATCGACCCCAGCATCAATATCGCAATCACCCCAATAAAAATTCGCTGCTTCATACTAGTTTTTAATTCTTTTTCTTCCATAATAACTCCTATTTCACCCTATTATAACACAAAAATAACCCCCTCAGGGGGTTATTTTTGTTATTCTGCCTTTTTCTCAGGTCTTTTTAAGAGCGCAACCTGTTTGAACGAGCCACCAGCCTTCTTAATCGCTTCCACGGCAGTTTTTGATGCAAACTGCGTTTCGAGATCGATTTTTGCTGTCAACTCACCGCGCGTAATTACCTTCACCTTCACAAACGGCGAAGAAATTAACGCAGCTTCAGCCAACTTATAATTGTCAACCTTGCCAGACAATTCATTCAAACGATCAGTATATACCACCTCAGCCTTCGGATGGAACGACTTAAAGCCCTTTAGTTTCGGCACCGCCTGCATAATCGCACGCTGGCCGCCCATGAAGCCTGCCGGCATCTTGCGATGACCGGTACGAGCCTTCTGGCCTTTAGTACCACGGCCGGCAGTCTTACCCTGCCCCGCCGCAGTACCACGACCCTTGCGACTCGGGCGAGTATTCTTCTCTACAGTCAAATCATTGTATTTCATTACTTAGTCTCCTTTTTAGCGGTGGACTTTTTCGCCGTAGTCTTCTTAGTGGCTGGTTTCTTCTCAGCAGCAGCCTCAGCAGTCTTAGCCGTAGCCTTCTTCGCAGCCGGCTTCTCCGCCTTAGTTTCAGCCTTTTTAACCTTCACTCCAGCCTTCTCCGCCTTCGTACCAACCCACTCGCTCCTCGGCACCTGCGCCTTCAAGCCCTCAATCACCGCGTAGGCAATGTTGACTTTATTGGTCGAACCAAGCGACTTCGAAATCAAATTCTTCACGCCAGTCAGACCCATAATCGATCGCACTGTACCACCAGCGATAATACCAGTACCAGGTGCCGCTGGCTTCATCAGTACATCTGCACCAGTCACCTTAGTTCGGCTCTCATGACAAATCGTCTCACCATTCATGTTAAAGGTGATCATCGACTTCTTCGCCTTACGTGAGGCCTTGCTTACCGCCGTCGTCACGTCGTTACCCTTAGCTACGCCGATACCAACTCTGTTCTTATGATCACCAATCGCCACCAATGCCTTAAATCGCATCCTACGACCACCGGCCACCGTACGCGACACGCGGTCTACCGCAATCGTAATCTCGTCAAATTCCTTCGGCCCCGCATCTGCACGCACGCGGTCACGACGATTCCGACGATCCATCCGCTTACCCGAAATATCCCGAGTCTGGCGCGTCGCCGCCGTCTTGTCGTCCATCTTCAGCGTACCAGATTTATTAATTACTCTTGGGGCTTTCTTCTCAGTATTGTCAGCCATAATTAAAACTCCAATCCTTCTTTGCGAGCCGCATCAGCTAATGCCGACATCCGCCCCGCATATAATTTAGCACCACGGTCAAATACAACCTTCGAAATCTTCGCGGCTTTTGCCTTTTTCGCAATCTCCGTACCGATTTCTGCTGCTTTTTCCGACTTCGACCCAGTTAGTTTACCACCAACCGTCGTCACATAGCATAACGTGGTTTTCTTGTCATCATCGATAATCTGCGCTATAATGTGCTGGTTCGAAAAATGCACTGTAAGCCGCGGCCGTTCCGCCGTCCCGTGAATCTTCGCGCGCGTGCGCTTTGCTCTAAATTCGCTTTTCATTACTTCTTACCTGCCTTTCCAGCCTTGCGGATAATCACCTCGTCCACGTACTTGATGCCTTTACCCTTGTAAGGCTCCGGCTTCTTCAAAGCGCGAATCTCCGCGGCCACCTGACCAACTTTCTGCTTATCGATGCCCGAAACGGTGATTTCCATTTTATTGGTGGCGAGCTGTACGCCCTCTGGCGCCTTGTATTTCACTGGATGTGAAAACCCAAGTGCCATTTCGATTTCCTGTCCACCACCTGATAGACGAAAACCTACACCATTAATTTCTAGTTTTTTCTCGTAGCCTTTAGTCACGCCCTGCACGGCATTATTAAGTAATGCCCTTTGCAAACCGTGCCAAGCTCGAGATTTTGGCTCGTCATCCTCGCGAGTGACCGTAGCCTGAGTGCCTTCGACCGTAACCTTAGTCTTCGGCTGAACCGGAACGATGAGCTGACCCTTCGGCCCAGCGACAGTAATCTCACTCTCGCCGACCGTAATTGTCACTCCCGCCGGAATCTCGATGGGTTGTTTTCCGATACGACTCATATCTTTTCCTTTTAGTTAATATTACCCCTAATTATACCACACTTCACCCCTATATGCAAGCAAAATCCCCCATTTCTGGAGGATTTCACTTATACTATAAGTCCATTATAGCACACTTTCTTGTTTTTGTCAAGATTACCCCTGTTACTTACGCTTTGCCACCACCGCTGCACCGGCCAATGCTACCGTCGCCATAGCTACCGCTCCAGCCACAGCCATATTAGAGCTTGCCGAAGCACCTTCGCTTGTTGCAGCACCAGTATTTGGCGAAGTCACGGAAGTGGTTACTGTTACCACCGGAGCCAAAGTGTCAACATAACCAACACCGTAAGCCGAGAACTTGTCAGCGCGAACGTAAATCACGCCGTCTTTGATATAGAAATCTTCGCCTTCCACAAGCTCCTCAACCTCGCCGTTGTGATAACGGACTACGTAATAGGTACGTACATAGCCATCTGCAGGAGTACCAGTGGTATCATAAGGCACTGCTACAATGATCTTATCATCCAATTGGTGCAACTGGCCAGACCACACCAGCTCGTCCTCATACATCGCCTCTGCCCAAGCTGTAATGTCATAATACTTTACGTTCGTAGCACCGAGTTCTGCCATTTTAGCTACCAATGCTTCATCTACATCCGCCTCATCAAGCTCTTCTACGCTAGCCCCAGTAGTCATCTCGCAGCCATAATACACGCATTCAAGGAACATATTAATAGCCGACTCTTCATATTCTTCTTCATCAATTACAGCGTCAGCATCATAAGTCTCACCAAAGACCTCTTCGGCTTTCTTCAAAAACTCTTCCCATGTTTCTTCGGTATCTGCAGCCAAATATTCATCAAGAAGGTTCTTTAAGGTATCCGCAGTAGCGGCATAATCCTCATCTGGATATTCGCCGTCAATTGCATTAATATCATAAATCACGACAAACGCATATTTCAATTTACTAATAAGACCGCCATCAAATACATGTAAAAACTCGATAGGGTGGATGCCTAACTCCATCTCAGTTGTATCAATCGTAACTGCACCATCAACCACTTCAATTGGCTCACCTGCACGCAGGTCAAACGCAAAATCCACGTCGAAGGCACTCTCGCTGTTGATAGTGGCTGTTTCACCTCGAGCTATTGCAATACTTTCTTGAGTCATATTTACCACAAAGAAAGTAGTGCTCAAAGTTTCAGTCGGATATGATGTGTTCACGACTTCAATAGAATATACACCTTCACTAGATGTGTCGATCGCGATAGCTTCAAAACCATCAGCCTCATCAACCACCTCACCATCTATTGAAACGGTAGTATGAATCTTACCGAAAGTATCATCACTAATCGAATATTCTACGGTATCGCCTGGAGCATAGAATAAACCATCAGGAAATGTCACATCCAAATTATAAACTGCTACCGTCACAGTTCTCCAATCACGATATTGCGAACCCGGGTTATACCCTCTCCGTCTAATATTTACAGTGTACTCGCCAGCCTTACTAGCAGTCACCCTAATACCACTATTGGTTGTTTCACAGGTCAAACCACTGTCTTCTGCTACGCTACAATTATACCTATATCGGAAACTATCCCACCCATCGACATTGAAATTCTTCGAGCCATCGGTAAGCTCCATTTCGTAAGTTGGGTCTTCGATAGTCGGCTCTGCTGCCAAAAGCGAAACCGCCCCGTCATTAACCAAGGCCACATTATCATTGACGCCTCGTAGATTCACTGCAGTAGTCCCAGCTACTGGCTGGCTAGACTCATTCTCCACTGTAGCCGGCTCAGCTACTTCCTCACCCTCGGCCCCACCTGCCACTTCGTCATCATTGGCTTCGTTGCCATTCACTTCATTATTATTCGCTTCACCTTCGACCTCTCCACCTTCACTGGTCTCCTCCCCACTAGCCTCATCCCCACTCTCGGCGCCAGCAGTGCCAGCAACTTCTGCCGCATCCCCGTCGCCAGTCGGTTCTTCAGCAAACGTCGCAGCCGCATTAGTAATACTTACACCCACCAGCATCAGTGCAAATAATGCACAAAGAAATCTTTTAAGTCTCATTGACTCCTCTCCTCTATTAATTATGTTTCCATCATACCGCATCTTAATTCCAAACGCAAGCATAAGCTTAAAACAAACTTAAAAAATCCCAAAATCCTTCAAAACCCAGTCCCGACCCCTAAAAACATCCCAAAAAACATCCCAAAAAACATCCCAAAAGCATCCCAAAAGCATCCCAACCCCCCCAAAAAAAACCATTTTTCACAAAAAACTCACCCCTGTCAAACAGAGGTGAGCCACCATATATTATATATATGTTTACCAAACTTTCACTAAGATTTCGCCGCCCAAGCGATTTTTCTTCGCTTCACGACCCGTCATCAAGCCTTTAGACGTTGAAACGATGATCATTCCACGTCCAGACTTAATCGTTGGCAAATCCTCCGCCGCGGAATACACCCGCCGTCCCGGCTTTGAAACTTTAGTAATCTCGTTAATCTTGGCAATCGTGCCCGGCTCGTTAATTACTACGTGGAGCATCCCTCGCGGCTCCCCCTCCACCACTTCATAAGACGACACATAGCCATTCTTTGCCAGTACCTCGACCACCCCCACCTTCAATTTCGAAGTAGGAACGAGGATTTCATTTTTGCCGACCAATACCGCATTACGAATACGTGTCAAGAGGTCTGCAATTTGATCAGTAGATTGTAATGACATATTTCTCCTTTCTCCTACCAACTACTCTTAGTTACACCCGGAATTTCGCCCTTACTTGCCTTCTCCCGGAAATTAATACGACTTAGACCAAACCGGCGCATATACCCCCGCGGTCGCCCATCGAGCATATCGCGGTTCTTGAGCCGTGTCGGCGAAGCGTTACGTGGAAGCTTCTGCAAGCCCTCCAAATCGCCTGCCGCCTTCAGCTCAGCCCGTTTAGCTTTATATTTATCGTACATTTTCTGCCGCTTGGCGTCGCGCAGTACTGCAGATTTCTTCGCCATACTACTTCGCCTCCTTTTCAAACGGCATCCCAAAGAGTTCTAGCAATTTATAGCTTCCTTCCTTCGAACCATTTTTAATAATAAACGTCACTTCAAGCCCGTGCAAAACCGCCGCATCCTCAAAGGTAATCTCTGGGAACACCGTCTGCTCCTTCAGGCCCAAGTTGTAATTCCCCTGCACGTCAAACGCATTTCTCGACACGCCGTGAAAATCGCGCACGTGTGGCAAAGCGATATTGATCAACCGATCTACAAATTCGTACATCTTGGCACCTCGCAAAGTCGTGAGGTAGCCAACCGGTGCACCCATCCCTTTCCGAATCTTAAAGGTCGCAATCGATTTTTTCGCCAGCCTCGAAGTTGGCGCCTGACCCGTAATCTTGGCCAGTGTCAGCTCCACCGTCTCGGTAAACCGCTTGTCTTCGCGCTTCTTCCCCACACCAGAAGAAACGACCACTTTCTTGAGCTCCGGCACCTGATTGATATTCTCGAGGCCCAGCTCTTTTTGTAATTTCGCCTTTAGCTCGTTGTTGTAGAGAGCCTTGAGGCGTGGTTGTGCTTTAGCCGCAGCCTTAGCTGTCTTTGCAGCCGGCTTCACCGCAGCCTTAGCAGCCGTTTTCTTTTCCGCCATTACTTAGCTCCTTTCTTTGACTTAGCTTTTTTGTCGGTCTTGCCAGCAGCCTTAAACTCCGCCGCCTCGACCAACTTCAAATTCGACATATCGATCCCTACGTGGATAGTTTTCTTACCGCCCGCTGGATTATAATAAGTCTTTTTCATGTGCCGCTCGACCATGCCGATCCCCTCTAGGCAAGCTTTGCCAGCCTTCCGGTCGATTCGTACGATCTTCGCTTCTACGCCTTTATTCGCACCGCTGATAATCTTCACCTTATCATTTATCTTCAAACTCTTACTCATCTTACAATACCTCCGGTGCTAAACTAATAATCTTGCTAAATCCGAGGTCACGCAGCTCCCTAGGAATCGGGCCAAACACACGTGTACCCTTCGGTGTCTTGTCATCATTTACGAGCACTGCCGCATTCTCATCGAACCGAATGGTCGAACCATCTGGCCGGCGAATCGGCGCCACCGTCCGCACGATTACCGCACGTACGACCGCTTTCTTCTTCACGTTGCCCGTCGGCGAAGCTTCCTTCACCGAGCAGGTCACAATGTCACCTACCCGTGCATACCTCGCCCGCGTCCCACCAAGTACCCGAATCACCCCAAGCTCTTTCGCACCTGAGTTATCGGCTACCTTTAATCTAGTTTCTTGCTGTATCATTATTTGTCCTCCCCTTCCGCGGCCGTCTCGGCTTCAGCCTCGGCCACCTCAGTAGCTTCAGCAGTAGCCTTCTCGGCCTTCGCGATTTCATCCGCGCCAACTTTCTTCTCATGCACGACTTCCGTCACGCCTTCTTTCAGCTCCACGGTACCACGCGACTTCTCAATTACCTTCACCAAAGTATAAGCCTTGGTCTTAGAAATCGGACGTGTCATCGCAATCTCCACACGATCCCCCACGTGAGCTTCATTTTTCTCATCATGTGCCGTGTATTTGCGAGTCTTGGTGTACTGCTTACGGTACAGCGGATGAGTTTCCCGTGACACGATCGAGACGGTAATGGTCTTATCGCGCTTGTCGGAAGTTACGACCCCAATCAAAGTGTGTGCCATCTTAAAACTCCTCTTTCTTAATTATTTTACATTTCACCGGCAATTTGTGTGAAGCGAGTCTCAGGGCTTCACGCGCCTGCTCCTCGGTCACATCGGCGATTTCAAACATCACCGTACCAGCCTTCACCTTCGCTACGTAAAACTGCGGCTCACCCTTCCCCGAACCCATTTTTACGTCTAGAGGTTTCTTCGTCACTGGCGTATGTGGGAAAATCCGAATCCAAATCTTACCACCACGTTTAATATAACGCGTAATCGCCTGGCGAGCCGCCTCAATCTGGCGCGAGTTAATCCGCTCGTTATCAAGCGACATCAACCCAAACTCACCAAACGCTACCGTATTGCAACGTGTTGCCACGCCTTCGTTCTTGCCTTTGCGCACCTTGCGGTGTGCGGTTTTTCTTGGAAGTAAAATAGCCATTTTATTTCTCCCCCTTATAAATCCAGACCTTTACCCCTACGATACCGGCAATCGTCGGTGCGTGATGACAATAAAAGTCAATATCCGCGCGCAACGTATGTAGCGGCACCGACCCCTCAATAAACTTCTCACGACGCGACATCTCAGCGCCATTCAGACGCCCAGACACTTCGATACGTACGCCCTTCGCGCCCGCGTTCATCGTCGACTGCAAAGCCATCTTGACGGCTCGGCGGAAGTTCATCCGCTTCCCAAGCTGGAAACCAATGTTCTCTGCGACCAATTTCGCATTGAGCTCCGGTTTCTTCACTTCCTCGACGTTGATCCGAATCGGACCCTCGACGATTTTCTCGAGCTGTTTCTTCAGCTCATTGATCCCCGCGCCCTGCTTACCAATTACGGCACCAGCCTTCGCTGTCAAAATCGTAATCGTAGTAAGATTGGCGGAGCGTTCTATATTAATTCGCGCAATCGTCGGACGAGCCTTAAATCGCTCCTCGATCGTCTTGCGAATTTTGTCGTCTTCCACGAGCCAGCGCCGGAAATCGCTCTTGCGGGTAAACCACTTCGAGGACCAGTCCTTGCTGATCTGGAGACGGTAAGAGATGGGATTAACCTTCTGACCCATATTACTTTTTCTCCTTTTTCGCCGCTGCTTTCTCAGACTTCACTGGCTTTTCAGCCTTTTCCGCCTTTGGCGCAGCTTTTTTAACTTTCTCTTCGCCGGCGACCTCGACGAATATATTACTACTAATCTTCTCATATGGAAGCGCTCGGCCCCTAGAAGCTGGTACATAACGACGCATCCGTGTCCCTGAGGTCACGAAAATCCGCGCAATTCTTACCGTCTTCGGGTCAATCGACTTCCCGGAATTATTCAGCAAATTCGCATTTGCCGACTCCACCGCTTTCAAAACTGCTCGCGCTGCCCGCCGTGGTGTATGTTCCAAAATCACCACCGCATCCGCTACATAGCGGTCACGTACGAGTGAAGCCACAATGTTGGTCTTCCTCGGCTGCGAGTCAATTCCTTTCTCATATGCATGTGCAAAATATGTGTCCGCCATAATTTATTTTCCTTTCGCGGCTGCAGCTTCTGCAGCTTTCTTGCCACCATGGCGCTTAAATTTACGAGTTGGCGCAAATTCACCGAGCTTATGACCAACCATGTTTTCCGAAATAAACACCGGTACGTGCACCTTGCCGTTATGCACAGCAATCGTCCGCCCCACCATCTCTGGCGAAATCGTGGACTGGCGCGCCCAAGTCTTAATCACGGTGCGGTCTTCGCTGGAGAGGGCTGCCACCTTCTTTGCGAGTTTGTAGTCCACAAATGGACCTTTCTTTAGGCTCCTCGACATTATCTCCTCTTTCCTTCGTGGCGACTGCGCACGATCATTTTATTAGTTTTCTTATTGTGACGGGTACGATAACCCAAAGTGAGCTGACCCCACGGCGTCCTCGGTGCCTTACCTGAGCCATGACGACCACCGTCACCACCACCATGTGGGTGATCCGTTGCGTTCATCACGACACCACGTACGGTTGGGCGAATACCCTTGCGGCGCTTCCGACCAGCCGCACCGATTTTCACATTCTGATGCTGCAAGTTGGATACAGTACCGATCGAAGCTTCACACCCTACGAGCACCTTACGCACTTCACCAGATGGCATCTTGAGCGTAGCGTAACCATTCTCCTTTGCCATCAACTGAGCCGAAGCACCTGCCGCGCGCACCATCTGGGCGCCCTTACCAGGAGTAAGCTCCACTGCATACACAAAGGTGCCCACTGGGATATTCTCGAGCGGCATCCGGTTGCTTTCTTCTACTTCAATCTCCGCCCCAGTCTTAAAGGTAGTACCCTTCGTCATCTTGGTATCCGCGAGCACATAATAATACACACCGTTCTGGTCTTTCACCCGTGCGATTCGAGCTGAACGATTCGGATCATACTCAATTTCCTCTACCGTCAAAGTTAAACCCTTAGGTAGATTGTAAGTCATGATCCGATAATGTCGCTTCACCCCGCCACCACGGTGTCGCACCGTAATCCGACCTTGGTTATTTTTACCCGCTTGTTGTTTCTTCGCTCTTGTCAACGATTTCAGCGGCTTTCGCGTCGTAATCTGATCGAAATCCTGCGTCGTCTTTTGACGCTGCGCCGGCGTAATCGGGCGATATGCTTTAATAGCCATTACTTATTCTCCTTCCCTGCATTCTTGTCCGCCTTCTTGGCCTCTTTCTCGGCCTTTTTGGCTTCCTTTGCGCTGGTTTTATTATTCTCTTCAGGCTCATCAAATACCTTAATTGAATCGCCTTTCTTCAAACGTACATAAGCGTACTTCTTATCCTGACGATGTGTAATCCCCGGATAAGCATGCTTACCCTTGCTGTACTTAGTCTTCTTGCCGTTACGAATCAGAGTCCGTACATCAGTTACCGTCACGTTAAACTCTTTTTCGACCAACTTTGCGATCTCTTGCTTGCTCATCGCCCGCTTCACTGGGAACACATAAGTCCGATTAGTTTGCTCGAGATAACTTTTCTCGGTCGCCCGCGGCTCCAAGAGATGAAGCTGCAAATTCACTTTTTCAGTTGTATTCTCTGCCATTTTACTTCTCCTCTCCGATTAACCAAGCTTCGACCGCCTTCAATGCCTGCTCGCTAAACACGATCGCATCTGCATTCATAATATCAAACACATTAAGATACGTCGCGCGCACCAGCTTCACATTCGGTAAATTATTTGTTGAGCGCATTACTTCTGGCGTCTTCTCTGCGGCTACCGCCAGCACGTTCTTGCCATCTAGCTTCATATCCTTCAAAACCTTCGCAGCATCCTTAGTTTTACCAGTCAATTTCACATCCTTAGCCAGTACAAATACTGCCTTATCTGCATTTTTCATGCTAAGAGCCTGACGTACTGCCAATTGTTTGCTGCTCTTCGAAATCTTCTTGGTGAAGTTCTCATTGCCCGTGCGACCAAACGCCACACCACCATGACGCCAAATCGGGTTACGCGTAGAGCCAAACCGTGCCCGACCAGTTCCTTTCTGCTTCCATGGTTTCTTGCCACCACCGCGAACTTCACCCCGCTTCAAAGTTTTCGCATGCGAACTGCGCGAGTTGGCCAGATATGCATCGTAAGCAAGCTTGACGAGTTCATGATTTTCTACGGTCAGACCGAATATATCTTTATTCAAAGTTGCCATATTACTCCTTTCCCTCCACGCTTACAATTCCCTTACGTGGACCAGGCACAGCACCCTTAAGACCAATGAGGTTGTTCTCTGCGTCAATATAAGCGACAACAAGGTTCTTCACGGTTACTTGATCATGCCCCATCCGGCCCGGCATCTTTTTGCCTTTCCAAACCTTCTGCGGGTACATCGAACCAATTGAACCAACCTTACGAATGTCGCCCTTAAACCCGTGCGTATTGCGCGATTCATTAAAATTGTGACGCTTCACCGTACCAGCATAGCCTTTGCCTTTACTCGTACCGGTCACCGTCACCTTATCACCTAGCTTAAAGCTCTCGACCGTGAGGGAATCCCCCAGCTTCATTCCTTCAGGAATCACCTCTACGCGGAATTCCTTCAGGACTTTAGGATTAATATTTTCACCAGCCTTCTTAACGTGGCCAGCAACCGACTTGCTCAGATTCTTACCCTGACCGTAGCCCACTTGCACAGCATTATAACCATCGGTATCGACAGTCTTTATCTGAGTCACTGCACACGGACCAGCTTGGAGGATAGTCACCGGGGTAACTACACCGTCTTCGCCGATAATCTGGGTCATACCAATTTTGGTGCCGAGAATGACTTGCATCCTATTCCTTTCCTTTATTTATAGAGTTTTGCCTCTGATCATCAGGCAAAACCACTTTTATTATTTCCGCCTACCTCTAGTAGACTATTCCAGACGTAATTTTACCTCTGTACACCAAGTAAAATTACCTCTATAACACAGTTCTCACCCTCCACAGGCAAAACTGCACGTTTAAAACTAGACTTTTGACCGGTTTCCCTAATTCGGGACCTTGTCTTATGCCTAGATGTAACCCCTCAATTATAGCACACTTTCCCCACCTTGTGAACCCCTATTTTATCAAAGTATTTTTAGAAATTAAAGTCCCCCGCACTGGCTGTGCGGGGGCTTTTTATTTTAGAAAGATACTCAGTGACCGATGCTGAAATCGTATCCGATCTTCTTCATCTTGTCATTGATTTCTGCTACCTCGAAAGGGCCAATGCCTCTCAAACCACTCCAAGACTCCTGAGGGCGATTGACAACGTCCGAAATCGTGTCGATTCCGGCACGTCTCAGAGCATTATACGCCCCAACAGTAAGGTTGAGCTCAGCAAGCCCTCCCATTCGGTTCTTCTGCAAATCAGCAAACTCAACGATGGCCTCGTTAAGCTCCTTCGAAGCAACGAAGTTTATAACGGGGAGGTTGTTTCTCAGCCTCAGTTTTCTAATGGCTCTAGCCTCAAGCTGACGAGCATACTCTGCAGTAACACCGAGAGAACGCCCGACATAGTCAAGGCTCTGACAAACCTCGTAATCAAGGCCGAAACGTCTGCTAAGGACTTCGTACTCCTTGTCAGAAAGACGATCCCGAAGAGAAAGCTTCACACTCTCAAGATCATCATCACTAATCCCGACAAAGTTTTCATACTCATCGCTGGAAAACTTATAAAGGTAATCCGCGAGACTCTCCCGTCTCCTCAGGAAGACAGCCATATAAACATCTCTTACTCGAAAAGACATGACAAAATCCGTCTCAGGACGAATAAAGCCAGCCTGATTGAGCGCGGAGACGAGCTCCGCTTTCCACTTCGGAAGGTTATCCTCATATGCGACAGATCTGCCACACTGAATAACCTCCTCATCGGAATCGAAATGTTTCTTCAAATAGGTTCGAGTAAGTGAAGACAAGTTCAACTTGTCCACCAAACAAAAAGCTTTTGCCAAAATCATCTACCTCCTTGGTATACATTTTACTTGAACAGAAAACTTTTCCTTTCTTAAAAATTTTAATGTTCTACTTGCCCTTGTTTTTACCCTTAATAAACATTATAGCACAAATACTTATTTTTGTCAATATAAAAACAGTATGATTATCATACAACAAACTATACAACTAGCATAAAATCCCCCGGTCACCACGGACCGGGGGGTCACTGAATTTAAGTTACTTATCTCTGACAAGGCGCACACGATATGCTTCACGCGCGGCAGAACCACAAGTACCAACATACTCGCACCCATACACCCTATCTTTTTCCTTCAGAAAGTAAAAATAACGGTTAAGCGCAGTGGGATCCCGAGAATCGTCGTTCACTCCACAACTAGAAGCATAGCAACCACTATTTCCGACATTATGGATAAAGCTGGGGTCATGAGGATGCCAGTTATAATTGCTAACATCATCTTCCTGCACATACCCACCATAGACCAACCCCAATTTAGCCATCAAGATTCTATGATCGGTATCGCCATCCTCCGTTCCGAACTCCTCTAGCAACATATGCCACTCGTCGTCAGTTGGCAAGCGCCAGCCTCCGAGCGGATCATAGTCACCACTTTCGTCTTTAGACACTCTAGGCATCTTAAACGCCTCGAATTCATCTCGGGTCCAATAAAGCTTCAGGTTATTAGCCTCGACAACCCATAAATCTTCCGGAGCAACAATAATTTTAAGCCGCTCAGAGTGTACACCATTATCAGCCCAAGCATCAAAACTAGGGCACGCTTCACTTCCTCGTTTTTTCAACACGTCATACATGCCGATTTCTTTACTTAAATCCATTTAAGGTTCACCCCTTTTCATTTTCTCATCCACAAAGGGATATTTCTATTGTAACATAATCGCCAAAAAAATCAACCCCCCACCAAGCTCTACAACCTCTTCTCCCAAATTTTCACCAAATAAAACAAACCCCGCCGTAGCGGGGTTTATCACTTCCTTTCAGTCCTCATAATATTACTTCAAATTCACTGCCTTCACCACGGCATCGGTCAGCAACCGGCTGAAGTTAACGCCAGCCTTAATGCCGATCTCGTTGGCCCAGTCAGGGATGGTAATCGTCTTCCTGACGTAATCACCACCGTTACTGGCACAAGCTTCCTTAACCAGCGCCTCGGTCAGCAACCGGCTGAAATTAACGCCAGCTTCGGCGCCAATTTCGTTTACTTTTTTAGGGATCGTCAGCGTCTTCTTGACGAGACGGCTATCCCCGTTGATAAGACATTCACTAACCGGCACGAAGTGCAGACAGCAATTACGCATACCTGCCATCATACGGGCCGCTGTATCGGCGGAAGTTGGGGCAGGGATCACGACTTTCGGATCCCATCTTTTGGTCTTCGAACACCTATCAAAGATGTACGATGCCAAAACCGACTCGGCTCTTTCAATAGCCTCATCGAACTCAGTAGCCTTATACCTGAGAAATGGGAAATCGAGAAAGAATACATTATAAACATCCTTATCTTTCTCGATGAGAACAGGGTAATTTACGTATTTCATTTACACTCCTCCTCACCAAAATGTTCTTCCTGTTCTGGCACAACAAACAAGGTAACACCAATCACGTCTTCAAGCCTCAGCTCCCAAAACGTAATCTGACATCCTTCATCTGAATGCTCTCGAAAAATCCTCTGCCAAGAGTCAAGTTTCACCTTCTCTTGACATTCGCTATCCATTTCTTCAAAGGAATCATATTCCTCATAGGTATCGAAAAACGGGTAATCATTTAAAACCGAATGCCAGCCATCAAAGTCCGACATTACTACACGGGATTCATCAATTTCGACATCAACCCTTATCATCACATCACCAGGTACACCAAATCCCCCAGACATCCAATTAGGATTATCAATATCGGCAAAAGCCCACACAGGATACTCTATCTTCTCAGGCGGAACCCCAACACGACTAATCATCTGCTCGACCATCCAATCATAGGCATCCTTAAATCCCCACTCTTGAATAAAGCCAGACTTTTTCGCATCGCAAACATACCTTCCCAACGCCAACTGGTTCAATATATTCAAGGACTGAATCGTGTAAAGCTTCAAAGCCTTCACCTCCCCCACAGAATAAAAACTTATGCTTTAATTTTAACACACATTATCAAAAAAGTCAATACTATATATATTTTTCTATATTTTGTCAAACAAAAGAAAGAGGCGGTCTTTCGACCGCCAATAGGATTCACCCCCAACAATATTCGAAGCATACCACACCCCACTCCTTGTCCTCGCTCCAAGACGAGAAAGTTACATAAGTCATCATCGCGCTACCGAACTCGTAATCCCAGCGATGTTCAATCTTGACGATGTCAATATTAGTTCGCTTGATGAGCTTAGTGATCTTCTTACTTTCCCCACTGACATACGGAGAATAACCAGAAACCTCAAGCAATTGCTTGAGCAAGTCGAAAATCCTCTCACAAGGAGTCGGGATACCTCGGTAGGCATCATTGATTTTAGTGATGATGTCGTTCAACATTTCACACACCCCCTTTCTTCATAAGGTCTTTTCTTCGCCAGTAATACCTAGTGACACCCATGACCACTAACAGCTGGACGATCAACTCAACACCAGCTACCAATACGAACATGTTCTGAACGCCAACCAAAGTCAAGTAAACGTACAGAGCCATCTCAATGAAGATAACGAAGTAAAGGAAAACCAAAGTACGCTTCAACATTCTTGCCTCCTTCTTAATGTACAGAGATAATTTATAAAACTGCAACTACCCTATATTATATATAACACACATTATCAAAAAGTCAATACTTTTTACATATTTTTTCATCTACGCAAGCATAATTATCATACACACGTATACTTATCCAACCACGCCTCCATAAACCCTTCAATCTTCCCATCCAGCACCCCATCCACATCACTAGTCTCATATCCAGTCCGCGTATCCTTCACTAATTTATACGGCTGCATCACATAATTCCGTATCTGTTGCCCCCATCCTGCCGATTCACCAGCACGCAAATCCACCAAGCTCGCCGCATGCTGTTCCATTTGCATCTGCGCTAATTTCCCACGCAATATTTCCATCGCCTTCTCCTTATTCTGATGTTGCGAGCGCTCATTCTGAATCGCCACCGCAATCCCAGTCGGCAAATGCGTAATTCGCACCGCCGAATCCGTCGTATTCACCCCTTGCCCCCCGTGCCCACCGCTATGATACACATCTATCCGTAAATCTTTATCATCAATCACCACCTCGTCCGGCGCAGAGATCACCGGCAACACCTCCACCAGCGCAAAAGACGTCTGCCGTTTCTGATCCGCATTAAACGGCGATAACCTTACCAATCGATGTACCCCATGCTCCGACTTCAACCACCCATAAGCATTAGTACCAGAGATTTCATACACCGCCGTTTTAATTCCAGCTTCTTCCCCCTCCACTCGCTCAATCCGAACAGCTCTAAACCCCTTCTTTTCACAAAACCTCAAATACATCCGCTCCAACATTCCTGCCCAATCCATTGCCTCAACTCCTCCAGCCCCCGAAGTTATCCTAAGAATCGCATCGTCTCCATCATATTTTCCAGTAAATCTAAGCGCTTTCTTTAGCTCATCATACTGCCTCTCCATCGCCTCAATCTGCCCAGTAATCTCATCCTTCAGATCCTCTCCCCCAATTTCCATCAATTCCTTCAAATCCTCAATCTGTGTCCTCAAAATCTCCCACGGCTCCACTTCCTCGTTCAGCCGTGCCAACTCTTGATTCTTCTCAGTCGCCGCCTTCACATCTCGCCAAATCTCCGGCTCTGCCACCTCACGCTCCAACTCTGCGACCTGCTCAACTTTCTCCGCAATCTCAAGCTTCTCATAACTCTTCAAAAACTCCCCCTCAAGCACTGTCAATCTCTTCATCAAATCCTGCATACACCTATTATACCACACAAAATTGTGCTATAATTACCCCTATGAACCTCATTCTTATCCTCGATAACATCCGCTCCACTTACAATGTCGGCGCCATTCTGCGCACCGCCGAGGGTTTTGGCGTCTCCAAAGTCATCCTCTCTGGCTACACTCCTAGACCACACGACCCAAATCTCCTCCCCCACCTCCGCGCCAAGCTTGACCGCGAAATCCACAAAACCGCCCTCGGTGCCGAAGATATGCTCGATATTTATTCATCTGATGATATAATTTCCGACCTCCGCAAGCTCAAAGCAAGGGGGCACCAAATCCTCGGCCTCGAGAACAATATCACCACCCCTCACCTCTATAGAATAAACGACCCCGCCCTCAAATCCCACCTCCAAAGCCCTGCCGCCCTCATCCTCGGCGAAGAAGTTCACGGCATCGATAATTCGCTCCATGATATAATTGACCTGTTCCTCGAAATCCCCATGCGGGGCCAAAAAGAATCTTTCAACGTCTCCGTCGCCACTGGCATCGCTCTCTATGCCCTCACCAGCTAGCTTTTGGTCACTTCACCCCCCCCCAAGGTAGTGCCAAGCTATTCCACTAACCCACCATCCACCCGCTTCGCCTCAAACAACACACACGGTACCGCAGGTGGCGGCGTAAAATCCGACGACTTTAATGGTAGCCGTATCTTCGTCGCATACTCCGTCGTCAGCTGATACCCCAGCTTCGACGTATAATGCCTCGTATTATTCAGCAGTTTCAACACAAACTGTTTTTGCAAAATTAGATATATCGCGCTGGGCGACACCTCCGCCTCAATCAATTTATGCAAAATTTCCGAACTCATATGAAACGGCGGGTTCGAAAACACCTTATATTCCTCTTTTGGCAGCTCAAACTCCCGAAAGTCCTGCTCCACCACTGTTACATTCTCAATTCCCCGCTTCGCCAAATTCTCCATCAACTTAGCCGCTGTCGCCGGCTCTGGCTCTATCGCAATCACTCGTCGCACCCGATGCGCCAGTGCCGAAGTAATCACCCCTGACCCCGCCCCAATCTCTACCACCAAATCTCGCTTCTTCAAATTCGAATGCCCAATCAATACGAGCGCCAACCTCGGCGACCGCAGGAAATGTTGCGACATCTTATAATCACGCATAAAATCATTATATCACGTCTTGAATATCAGAGGCAGATATGCTAAACTAAATCCCAGTGGGGGTTGAAACGTTAACAAATAAGTCTGGTCAGGAAAGGAGGTTTTATGGAAGTAGAAGTCAAAGACATAAACGTCACGATCAAACTAAAAATTACTCCTGCTAAGAAACAGAAGTAATTCATAAACCTTTAATACAATCCTACCACACAAACTTTCGAAAGTCAACCCCCACTTTTATTATAACGCATATGTCAAATATTTGGAATACTTTACCCAAACCTTTTTTAATTCTAGCCCCCATGGAAGGCGTCACGGACATCATATTTCGTCAAGTCATCGCTCACGCCGGCCGGCCAGATTTATTTTTCACGGAATTTACCAATGTTTCCAGCTACGCCTCCGACAAAGGCCGCGCCAACGCCTTAGAGCGCCTCGAAATCGCCCCCACTGACCACCCCATCATCGCCCAAATTTGGGGCAAAGACCCCGCACATTTCGCCAAAACCACCAGCGCCCTCAAACACTTAGGTTTCGCAGGCGTCGACCTCAACTTCGGCTGCCCCGACAAAAACGTCAACAAAACTGGCGGTGGCGCCGCCATGATTAGGACCCCTGACCTCGCCATCGCCTGTCTCAAAAACGCCCAAAACTCCACCGACCTCCCCGTTTCCGTCAAAACCCGCCTCGGCTGGTCTGCTCCAGCAGAATATCAAATCTGGCTGAAAACTCTGCTAGAACAATCACCCGCCGCCCTCACTGTTCACCTCCGCACCCGTAAAGAAATGTCCAAAGTCCCCGCCCACCACGAACTCATCCCCGATATTATCAAACTTCGCGACCAAATCAGCCCCGACACCAAGCTTATCGTCAATGGCGACATCAAAGACAAAGCCCACGCCCTCGCACTCCATACCAAATATCCCGAGGTCGACGGCTTTATGATCGGCCGCGGCGTCTTCCAAAACCCTTACTGTTTCACCGACCACCAACCCACCCGTGAGGAGCTGATGGAGCTCTTAAAAATGCACCTAAATTTATACGAAAAGACCCATTCACGAGTTCTCCCATACGAACCTCTAAAGCATTTCTTCAAAATCTACATCAACAATTTCCCTGGGGCAGCAGACTTACGCGCTAAACTCATGGACACCCACTCCGTCCCCGAAGCCCGCAAAGTCCTCGATTTGTGGTATAATTAAATTACTCATGCTAAACTTCGGTCCCTGGCAATGAGAAAAGTTTACGGTTGCGGGGATTTGTCATTTGACCCGTAACTATGAGCCAATAAAACAGCGGCTCACATAAATGACTCTAAAATTAACCATAATTAAGGAGTCTTTTATGAAAAACTTTAACAAAAACAACAAAACAGAACAAGTCGAGGTCATGGCGCTTTTCGGATACGAAATGACGCCGTGCCAACCGCTGACTTTCCGGCGACGGGGAGAAAGCGAGACTGAGGTCACGGAGTTACTCCGCACCCAGATTCGCTTCATCGGCGGGGTGGCCGTCCACCTTTTCGACATTCTGGTCGGTCGGGAGCAAATGACGCTCGAGTTCAACTCGCGCGACCTCTCCTGGCATCTCACACAATAGAATTAGCCCCCCTCGGGGGGCTTTTCTATCTTGAATTATATTTTTCGATGTGCTAGCATAAATATATGGGGTTGACACTTTAATAATAAGAGCGGGGAGAAAGGAGGTGTTATGGCTTTTGAACTAGACCTAATCTTTGGTTTAATCAAAATAAAAATTATTTCCGCCCATACAAAGCGGAAATAATAACATAACTCTGTAACTATTCTACCGCGCACTTCAATAAAAGTCAACCCCATATTAAGGAAATTATTATGAAAATCGCACTATTAGGCTACGGCAAAGAAGGCAAATCCGCCGAAAAATACTTCAAATCTCACCTTGAGGATGTCGAGATTGATATTTTTGAAAACTTCACCCCCGAGGAAGCAAAACAGAGAGATTATTCACCTTATGATATAATTTTAAGAAGCCCTAGCGTCCCACCCTTACGCCTGCCAAATGAATCCTCCGTCACCAAATACTTTTTCGACCACTGCCCTTGCCCGATTATCGGCGTCACCGCCACCAAAGGCAAAGGCACCACCTGTTCCTTCATCAAATCCCTCCTCGACGCTCACCACGAAAGAGCATATCTCGTCGGCAACATCGGCGCCCCAGCCATCGACATCCTCGACAGCCTCACCGCCGATTCCGTCGTGGTCTACGAAATGTCCAGTTTCCAACTCTGGGATCTCGATAAGTCCCCCCACATCGCTATCATCGGTCAGCTCGAACCAGACCACCTCAATGTCCACAAAGATTACGATGATTACCTAAGCGCCAAGTCTAACATTTGCCGCCATCAATCCCCCGACGATTACTGCATCTATTATACTAATAACCCCGATTCCGTCAAACTCGCTAAGCTAAGTCCAGCCCACCAAATCCCCTACCCCTTCGATATTCCCGACGACATCAAGCAGGCCATCACCCTCCCAGGCGACCACAACCGTAGCAACGCCCTCGCCGCCGTCGCCGCCGTCGCCAGCTACTACAATATATCACCAGACGAATATTTAAGAGACAAAAAATCCGAAATCATCGAAGGGCTACACAACTTCAAAGGCCTCCCCCATCGCCTCGAATTCCTCCGCGAATTAAACGGCGTCAAATACTACGACGACAACTTTTCCACCAATCTTAGCTCCACCAAAGTCGCCGTCAATGCCTTCCCAGATGACAGTATCGTCCTCATTCTCGGCGGCCGCGACAAGACCGACTACCAAGACCTCCCCGAGCTCCACAAGCTCATCAGTCCCCTCAACATCTCCCGCGTCATCCTCATCGGCGAATCGGGTCACAAACTCTACACCGATTTTCACGAACCCAAATACATGCTAACTGAATCACTCGAGGAGGCCGTCGCCGCCGCCCAGCAAGAAGCCGAAATCCTCGCCGCCGTTGGCTACTCAAAACACGACACCATCGTCCTCATGTCCCCCGCCGCCGCCAGCTTCGATATGTTCGACAACGTTTACGACCGCGGCGCCAAGTTCCAATCCCTCATCCGCAGCCTCAAATAGCCGTCACTTCTTCTTACGCTCAAAAAATTCCTTCACCGTACAATATTTATCCGCAATAGTCAAAATCCAAGCCTCCTTACTACTAGGCACCTTCAGCCCTGCTGGAAACATATGTGACAAGATTATCTTCTCCTCCTTAGCACTCAACCCGAAATCCCGCTTCGCATTCTTCGCCGCCAGCGCCGGATGCTTCGTAAAATGGTGCTTCGGACAATCCTTATCATGCCAATCATACAGAAAATAATCATGCAAGAGCGCACCCCTAATCAGTGCGTTTTCATCAACCTTCAAATGCAACCTCTTGGCAATCTTAAAACAAGCCCGACAGACACTAATCGAATGCTCATAAACCGAGTACTTCCCGTGCTGCCGAAACTTCTTCAGCCTCTGATACTTCGGCGAATTAACAATTTCCTGATAGATATCCGATTCAAACATACAAATAACATTATATCACTCTTTGCCAAATTATTAAAAACACCCGACACCATCCACTTATTTCAACACCAACTTTCGATTCACTTTCAACCTCTCTATCACCTCATTCATCGCTTTCTTCACCAATGTATCCTCAAATTTGCCCACAGCCGTAACCTTACCGCCCGCATCTTTTGCCGATGCGCCACAATGATAAATCGTCTCGCTATCCTCCTCATAATCCACCACAATAAATCTATCATGCACCAGCCCCTCTGTTCGCACAAAATCAATTTTCACCCCAGGGCGCTCTTTTACAAAATCCGCATAGTCACTCTTGTGTAAATAGCTCCCTTTATTATCACTAAAAATCGTCACCCTCACGCTCGGCTTTACTTTTTGCAAATGCCGCAAAGTTTTGATACTAATGTAATCATCGATTATCACGATATTTCGCTTTGCTTTCGCATAAATATCTATATATAACTCACTCGCTCGCATTGGCTGCCCGTTTAGAAAAATATATTCCCTCTGTTCCGCGACCTTATTGAAATCCAATAATATCGGCGAAATTTCCGACCGCACCACCATCTCCCCCATATGTTCCTCCACTACTGCCAATCTTTTATTCACAGCAGCCATATCTCCTTCAATTTTCACCACTTTCTTCGTATTTTCCAACACCGCCATGATTTTCCAATATATAATCTTTCATATTCTTAAATAGTATCACTAGCGCCCGGCTCTGCCGCACCGCCAAAGGCCCCCGGAGCACCGTCATCAACATATAAATCCCCTGCTCCGTAAACGCATAGGGTAAATACCTAGTTCCACCATCCTGACCCGTAAAAAATCCCTCTGCCCGTGAAGTGCCATTTTGGCACTTCACGGAGCCAACTTCCTCCGTCCGTGAGGTGCATTTTTTGCACCTCACGAAATCAACTTCCTGCATCCGTGAGGTCAAAGAATTTGATCTCACGAGATTGGCAACTTCTTCTCTTGTTAGTTGAAACATAAACTCCTCCCCCTCAAACTTCTCAATGTTATTCTTCACTTGTCGATTAAATGACTTCGTCTCATACCCATATATCTCTGCCAAATCATAATCCAGCATCACCCTTTGCCCACGAATTGTATATATTTTATTTCGCAGCATTTCCCCTCTAATCGTCATGGTTGATAATTCGCCCACCGACTCACTTTGCTTTTTTGGCATACTATCTCCATTTTAATTTTAATGCCACATTATAGGCACAAACCGCCAAAAATTTCAACCCCCACGCCACCACCGCTGTTGGTTCTGCACACTTATCATCGCCAACACCAAAAAATTCCCCTTTTCACCCATCCCGCAATTGCTTATAATAAAAACCGCCCTGCTTAAAATTGCACATTTTTCCGCACAAACCACCAAAACCATGATATAATGGACTTGCTACAATTAAATATGTTTCAAAGACAACCGGGATATTTAATACCCAGTTGTATAGCGTAAGAAAAATGGCACCGTGAGGAGTCAATTACGCTAAGCAACCAGGTTGTGAAGCATATTTGATTGTAGCACCACGCGGTGCCATTTTTCGTTCGTACGCTTTTAGGAAAATGTCACCGCCGGAATAGGTATTACCGGCATGGCTGACCCGCATATGTCCGGTAGTACCACCAAAAGCTAACAAATTAAGCAATAAGTGAGGTAGCATGCAGGTCAAACATAACATAATACAAGGTCGCAAAAACATAACATCAAACTTTGCAAACATAAGTCGCCATTTAACAGGGGCGCATAAAATCATAATCTTTAGTTCTGTAGTTACACTATTAAGTTTAATAAACATACTCTCGTCGTCATTGTCGTTGCTCCCTCCACATTCTGTTTCCGCTTTAACTTATCAGAGCTCTGTAGATATGCAATTCACCTTCAACCCCACTGTCCAAATTGCAGTCTCTGGTGACCTCATTATTCCAGACCTCGCTCCAGGTAGTAGTAGCGATAGTAACATTATCACGATAACGGCAGGTAGTAATGATGCCCATGGCTATAAATTATACGGCACAGTAGGTAGTAGCACTAATAACTATACAGATCTTAGACTTAGCAGTAGCAATACCACCAATGTCTTCACAAACCTGAGCAGTAATAAGGCTACCCTCTCTAACTTCAGCGACAATACTTGGGGCTATAGTTATTCTACGGATTCTGGTTCTTCATGGGTGAGTGGTAATGCTGGTAGTACATCAAGTGGTTACAATGGACTCCCACTATACAACTCCAGCAATAATGCCTCTGGTGTGATATTAGCTAGCACCAGCAGTGCCAGTGAAACCAGCCTGCAATTTAAGATCGGGGCCAAAGCAGCTTCTACTCAAGTATCTGGTACTTATACTAATACTATTAACTTCATTGGTGTAGGGAATGTGGTCACTACTACTTATAGCCTTAATTACGTAGATGCTAGTGGTGAAGGAACGGGATTACCAGTTAGCTTATCTGGTCAGACTACTAATGATGGGGTGGTTACGTTATCTGATACTACTCCTACGAGAACGGATTATGTCTTTAAAGGCTGGTGCGATACTAATAACTCCAGTGATCCAACTACTTGCTCTGGTGATACTTATGACCCTGGTAGAATCTACATCATCCCCGCTGCCAGCCAGGGTGGGACGGTGACAATAAATATGTATGCCGTATGGGAGAATCCGTCTGCCAGCTCAGTTCTCGCCATGCAAGATGTGGCGACTTGGGGCAGTACACTTAGTACTGGTGACGAAGTTACCGCCGTAGATACAAGAGATGGCAAGGAATACACCGTAGCTAAACTTGCAGACGGTAATATCTGGATGACATATAACTCTAACGGGGGTAAAACCGCTTTCGGTTTTAGGCCGATTTTTGCTTAGAGTTTTTCAAGTTCCGAGTTTTAATTGCGCTACTCCTAGCTACTCCAATTATACCACAAAATTTTTCAACATTGCAAAAAAGCCGGACGATTTTTACCACTTCCGGTATTTTTTGTGCAATTCTACGAGGACTTTGCTTTGCCTTATTCGGTGGAGATAGATTTGCGTGGACTTAATGTTGCTGTGGCCAATGAGCGCAAAGATTTCATCAACGGATGCGCCACGCTCTTCCAAATCTGCAACATACGAATGACGGATAGCGTGTGGATGAAAATCCAGCAAGCCGATTCTGTGGAAAGGTTCCTCAATTTTACGCCGGATGGTATTGTAAGCCATTGGACCCTCGCCAAATCTACCAGGCCACAGGTAGTCAGTGATGTGGTAGTCGTCGACGTAATTTTCAAGCAGTCTAGCGGTCTCACGGGAAATGTAAGTTTCTCGCTTTATCCGACCTTTTGCGATGAAATTTAGCTGTTGTCCATGGATTTCACTGAGCCGTAGCTTCGTCAATTCACCGGCACGCATTCCAGTATCAAAAGCAATTCGAATCATTAGCTCGGCGGTTTGGTCGCCAGCACGCGCGGCCGCCATTATTTGCTTTCGGGTGTAGAAGACTTGCTTATTAGCTGGCTCTTTCATCCTTTTTACAAGAGACAACTTTATTGGTATAATCAAACCCATCTCTCGGTGGTATGCAACGATGCAGCGAACATTCGATATGCTACGATTGAGAGATACTGGCCCAGCGCCGTGTTCTGCTCTTTCCTTTAGCCAGCTGCTTAGGAGAGCATTGGTAAGGTTGCGGAGGTCTTTTATACCGGTGTCGTAATAAAACCTATTAAAAGTCCACCTCTTCTCCATTATCGTCACTGGGCTCATCCCGCGGGTGCTGGAACACCAATCTAGGTATTCCTCCACCTGCTCCAAATAGTTATTTCGTTTTTTCATAATTTAAGTCCTTTCTAAAATAAAATTAAAGATTTTTTGCCTACCCTACTATTATTTTTTATATATTTGATATGGGTGTGCGAATACGCACAGCGCCATCTGAAAGCCGGTGTGCGAATACGCACAGCGAAAACGGCTTATCCACAGACTTTTCCACCAAAAATGGCATAGTTTTACACAAGTTTTCCACAAGCAAGGTCTTGACACGAAAAACAGGGGCGGAAGCCCCTGCAAGTGCATTTTTGTTGTGAAAATTACAATATCTTGTATCTCGGCTTCCTATTCTGGTTTTGCCCAGCCAAGTAGTCTATGAGACCCAGCTTTTTTAATTCTCCTCTAGCACGGTTCAATCTAAAACGGTCAAAGTGCAGCCCACGCTCCACATAGTTGCTATCGAGGGTGAAATACCCATGGTCATCTGGCTTTCTACGTTTTTCAATGTACCGCAAATAACCATAGAGGATGACCGCATCGCCTCTCATCTTTCCTATGAGGTCTGTTCTGACCTTTAGATATTTCAATTCCGCCATTGATATTCTTACCTCGCTTACATTTTGAGGTGACAATGACAAAACCTCACAAAAGACTGCGGTCAAATGTGAGGTTTAATTGAAATTCGTGTCTATTTGATTATACCAAATTAGGGGCATTTTGTCCACCCAGAACCGCCAAAGAATACCGATTATGATATAATAAAGGTAAGACACAATCGCGTCCGTAGCGCAGGCTACAGACGCTTTTTTGTTGTGCCAAATAACATCGTTAGGAGATGACATGAACAAAGAGCTAACAGTTCGAGAGTTTAACAGTGTAATCACCACGCGTGTTTTATTGGATAGACTCCAAATGCACGGCAAGGTGAGAGAGGAGTTTCATTACGAAGAGCTAGTGCAAAGCACACTTTTTGCTTTGAACCCGCTACTGCGAGAATACGGGCTGGGAGAAATTTGGGCAATCAAAAATAAATACTCCAAGCGGCTCTATCTGCTCCACAGCGTGACAAAACGTCTGGTCTGCGAAGTGGGTATTGTGAGCGACCGCCAATCAGACGGCAAATGTATTCGTCCTCGCATTGTGTTGGTCAATCGTAAGGAAATAATTTCCCCTAACGAAAACTTTATTAAATTGGTTGAGGCCGCCGCAGTTCCGCGCGGTCCGCGCCGACCATTTACAGAAAGGAATCAAAATGAGCGAAACTATCAACGTAGAGCCTAATGAAAGTGGGCGCGTCATCATCAAACTTTATGGTAAAGAAATGGAGATAGACGACAGTATGTTTGATGAGAATGGCCAAGCCGAAATCAAAGCATTTGGCAAAGATTATGTAGTCGAATGTGAAGCCAAGAAAGCAAAAAAGACCACCAAGAGAGCCACTCGCAAATCCAAGAAAGTTGAAGAAACCCTAGAGGAGGAACCCGCTGTCGAGTCCGATGAGGTCAACGACGCTGAACCAGTACAGGAAGATAGCGACCAAGATGATACTACCGAGGGAGAATAAACGATGGATATAGTGGGTGTGGTTATTACCACTGTGGGTAGCATAATTGTAGCACTGATTACCGTTGGGCTTCCGTTAATGGTAAAAGTGAAAAATGAAGTTAGGGCCGCCAATAATGAATCACGCGATGATATTCTCAAAGCCGTTGCTGGAGTCAAAGCAGATGTAGCTGGCAATAGTCGGCTCACCGTAGCGACAGCCAGAGCGAAACTGGAAGATATCTATCAGCGATACAAAGATAAGAAAGTATTACCTCAAAAAACGTGGCTTCTGGTATGTGAATTACACGAAGCCTACAAGTCAATCATTATTGACGGCCACACGCCGAATTCGTGGGCAGATTCGTTGTATGAGGAGATGGAGAAATGGGAAAAGCAGTAGAAAAAGAGGCAAAAAAGACAACTCCAAAGGTTGCTCCGAAAACCTCTGTTTCTGCTGCTAAAAAAACGGCACGAAAACGGATTACAAAAAGCCAACGAAATGCCAATGGCACTTTCAAAAAAGGAAATGCTGGCGGTGGTCGTAGGCCAGAACTTATGTCTGCAAGAATGCAAGCAAAGATTATGGCCGCCGAAGACCCAGAACTACTCCAAAGCGTACTTAAAAACTTATACAAAATTGCTTCTGACCCAACTCATCCACAATGCACGAACGCTGCCGATAAAATCATCAAAATGGTTGGTGGATACGACCCAACTGAGACCAAAGATGTAACGCAGCACAAGCACGAACGCGTTTACAAGGGATTAACCCTTGAACAAATCAATAAATTATTGGAAGAAAAGAAATGACAACAAAGCTAGACAACGATACCATCCTAGAGTTGAAACTAGAGCGTGCTAGAATCAGCTTTTGGCATTTTTGTCAGCTAATGTTCCCCAAATTTTTCACAGATGACCGCAAGTATCTCCGTGAAATTTGCGACAGCGTTCAAGAGTTTGTGTTTAACGATGAAGAGCACTTTCTTATTGTTAATGCCCCACCACGCCATGGTAAATCGCTTATCGCCCAATGCCTAACTGCGTGGCTATTTGGACTTAGCACCAACTATCGCGTTATGACCGGCTCATATAATGAACGTCTTTCTGGCCTATTCGCTCGCACTGTCCGTAATATGATTATGACCGAAAAGGTGGGCGATAATATCGTCTACTCTGATATCTTTCCAGATACAGCCGTCAAATATGGTGAAGCAGCGGCGGCAATGTGGTCGCTTGAGGGTAGCAATCAGCCAAATTATCTAGCCACATCTCCGTCTGGTACTGCCACTGGGTTTGGTTGCCATTTCTTGATTATTGATGACATTATCAAAGAGGCAGAAGAAGCTTACAATGAAAATGTATTGGACGGTCACTGGTCTTGGTTCACTAATACTATGCTATCTCGTCTCGAAGAGCCACGTAAGACCATTATCATTATGACTCGTTGGGCGAACGGAGACCTTGCAGGACGAGCGTTTGATGCGTTTGGCGATAAAGTCCGGTCTATCACATATAAAGCCGTCCATGACAACGGGAAAATGCTCTGTGACGGCATTTTGTCAAAAGAAGCCTACGACCTTATCACGCAGGAAATGAATGCAGATATTGTGGAGGCCAACTATAATCAGAAGCCAATCGATGTGCAAGGTCGTCTCTATAAAGATTTCAAAGAGTACGAAATCGCTCCAGACGGTCCAGTACAAAACTACACAGATACCGCCGATACCGGCACTGATTTCCTCTGCTCTATCAATTACGTAGTGTTTGACAAAGAGGTTTATGTTACCGGTGTTGTATTCACCGATGAAGCTATGGAAAAAACTGAACCAGAAGTTGCCGACCTGCTCTTCTCCGGCAACGTGAACAAGGCGGTAATTGAGAGCAATAATGGCGGGCGTGGTTTTGCGCGTAATGTTGGCACAATTCTAAAACAAAAATATCAATCAAATCGCACGATAATTACTCCGCAAGCCCAGACGAGAAATAAGGAATCTCGCATCCTCGCTTCGTCTGCATGGGTGCAGAACCACGTCTATATGCCAAAGGGTTGGCGCATCAGGTTCCCTGAGTTCTATAAGCAGGTCATGAAATACCAACGCAAAGGCAAGAATGAACATGACGACGCGGTAGATGTACTTGCGGCCATCTACGAAGCAGTGACGAATGACCGCAAGATTAAATTCCTCGACCGACCACCAGGCGAGGATACAAGAGATAGAGTTCTAAGGATGCTATGAAAGGAGCGAATATGAACAAAGAAGCATTACAACCTACTGGGTGGAACAAGAATGTTAAGACTCCTCACACCGAGCGCAGGCATCTTTTCACTCTTCCAGTAGGAACAGAATTAACTCCACAGATTTTGAAAAAGTTTATGGAGATTCACAAAGAAGATATCAAGCAATTCAACCGTCTTGAATCTTACCTTGATGGTGATTTACCAGAGATGGAGCGTATTGCACCAAACCCATTGCTCGTGGTAAACGATTTTGCTGGCTACATTACTACTCTCAGCTCATCATATTTGGTAGGCGAGCCAGTGCAATACCAAGCGAGTAAAAATGTCGATATCAGTGCTATCACTGATGCCTACTTACAGCAAAGCATCTCCGACCTCGACTCGGAACTAGCCGAGGACTGTTCAATCTACGGTAAAGCTTATGAAATGATTTATGCCGATGAGGAAGCCAACATTCTTTCGGCTAAGCTTGATGTGCGCAATACTATCGTAATTCGTGACAATACTTTTCGTCACGATATGATGTATGCGGTGTATTTTATGCCAGTACTAAATGAGAACGGTGAGATTATACAAGACGTATTTGATATAACAGTATTAGATGAAGTCAATACAGCCAAATATCGCATAAAAGGCGAAAGTTGGGAGGAATTACAGGCACCGACTCCTCACGAAATGGGTGCTGTTCCGGTGGTAGAATATGTAAATAACCGTCGTTTTCGTGGTGATTTCGAGGCGGTAATTGCGCTAATTGACGCTTACAACATTTTGCAATCAGACCGCGTGATAGACCGTGAGGCGCTGGTAGATGCAATTCTAGCATTTGAGGGCGTAGATATGGACGAAAAGACGATGGAAGAGGTAAAAGAACATCGTGTCATTGGTCTTCCACCAGATTCGCGTGCTGAGTATATCATTAAGAACATCAATGAGGCCGATGCGGACGTACTTCGTAAAACTATCGCTAGTGACATCCATAAATTCGCAATGGTACCAGATATGAGTGATGAGAAATTTGCCGGTAATTCAACTGGTGTAGCTCTGGGATATAAGCTATTGCCGTTCGAGGAACGCACCCAGCGTAAAGAGCGCTATTTCGAGCGTGGACTACGCCAGCGGTTCATTATCTACAATAATTTCTTACATCTAAAAAATAAGATGGAAACCGTAGCGACATCGGAGGTTGACGTTATCTTTACTCGTGGATTGCCAAAGAATGACCTTGAGATGTCACAGATTGCCGCTAACTACGCTGGTCTCGGCCTTGTTAGCAAAACTACTCAATCTGCTCAGATTTCTTACGTGCGTGATGCGGAGGAAGAGGTCAGATTGGCAGCCGAGGAAGATGAAAAAGAATTACAACGTGGTGCTGGCAACTACGGTACTAGCGACCCGAATGAGGAAAATGAGGACGGAAAGCCAAAAAGTAATGAATCGCTAGATGATTTGGAGTAGTTTATGACTCTACCTAGTGATAAGTACTGGAGTGAGCGTTCGCTAGAGCGTTTGACGGAAGCAGAAAGACGGTCTCTGCCATATATGCGGGAGATTCAACAAGTCTATAAACTTGCCGCCAAACGCACCGTAGAACAGGTGAAAGAAATGTACGCTGCCTACTATGCGAGAGAGGGCTTTGATAGTGTTGCGCTCGATAAGGTGGCTACAAACGGTGATATCAAAAAATTCTTGAAAGATATGGCCAATGCGGGATTGGATACTCGTTTGCCGGACAATTACAAAGGTAAAATGAGCCGACTAGAAATGATGCACGCGCAGATGTGGGGTGAAATCAATAAGGCGGCTAAAAAAGAGATAGAAATTTCTGGCAAATCATATCGCAAGACGTTCTCGAACTCTTATTATCGCTCCGTCTACGATACCATACGTGGAACAAAGATGCCAAACGCTTTTTCGGTGCTAGATACCAGAATCGTTGAAAAAGTGTTGCAGACCAAATTTTATGGCTCACGATATTCCGAGAGAGTATGGCGAAGCACTGACAAATTGGCTGGTTCACTCCACGAGATACTAGGTAAAGCTATCGCAACTGGCCAAGCACCGGCAAAAACTATCCAAGAGGTAATGGAACGATTTGGTGTTAAACAATATGAGGCAGCGCGGTTGGTACGGACTGAGACTAATTATTTTGAAAATCAGGCAGAACTGGAAGCTTATGAAGAGCTAGATATCGAACGCTACCAATTTATTGCCACGCTGGACGAACGAACCTCTGATATTTGCAGAGAACACGACCACAAGGTGTATTTGGTGAAAGAGGCTAAACAAGGCGATAATGTGCCGCCACTCCATCCGAATTGCCGAAGCGCAATTAAACCTTATTTTGGCGAAGAATATGAATCTAAATATCGTATTGCCAGAAATGCCAAAGGCGAGAATTACCTAACTGCTAACCAACCATATAATTCGTGGTTCAAAGAAGTCCAAACGATGGCCGCTACGGGCGCCACGAGCGTTACTAGCGGGCCTACGATGACCGGTAGGTTAGTTGATTCGCAAATCATGTCCAACATAGGCGTAACACCCGAATACTGGCGAAATAACATGGAACCTGGTGAAAGGTCATTTGCTAGGACTTATGGTCAAGAACACGATATTGCATGGATTGATAAACTCTCGCGAAAAGACCCAGATACTGGTGTACCACTAGAAACCAACGACTACAAAGTGGGGCGCACAATGTGGGAGCTTAAAACACCAAGCAAAAAGCTCAAATACTCTTCGATTTCTAGTTCAATTAGCAGAGCTGCCAAGAGTGGCTACAAGAAGAACTTTATGATAAATCTCGGCAGTCGTCGCTTAACTAAGGCGCTTGAAGAAAAGCTCTCAAATTACAATCTAGTCCATGGCACCAAAATCCGCCGTCTCCATGTCTGGAGTCGTGGCAAAGAGATAGTGATAAAGCTCAAAAAATAACCCCTCGCCTCCGCTTTCCGTATGTTATTTCAATACCGCAGAGGTAGGGGTTACATAACCATATTGTAGCATAAATACCCATTTTAGTAAAGTTAGGCAAAATTATTAGCGAAAGATAAACACTTATGATATAATTGTTTTAGGACAATCGCGACCTCATAGGTTTAGCGATTTTTTCTTTGCGGCCTAGATGGTCGCATTTTTGTTGTTCGTAATACTAAGCTGAGAAGCGTAAATCGAAAGGAAGATTAGAAATGCCACAGCCAATCAATGGTACAAACGACAACTCTAACGCCACAAATCCCGCTGGAAACGGAACACCTGCCGAACCAGCGCAAGGGAGCGAACCAAAAGGTGACGCCAAAAAGACCTTTACACAGGAAGAGGTTGATGCAATCGTTAGCAAGCGTGTGAATGAGCTCAACGCTAAAAACGAGGAAGCAACCAAGACTGCAATCAAGGACGCCCTTGAGGATTATGACCGCAAGGCGAAAATGACTGCGGATGAAAAGGCCCAGGCGGAACTCGACGAGCAGCGCAAGGAAGTCGAGAAAGCGAAACGCGAAGTAGCTCTTCGTGAAAACCGAGCGACAGCTCGCGAACTTCTCCAAGAGAAAGGTATCGACGAAAGCTCTGAAATCCTAGATTTCGTAGTTACCGAGGACGAAGCTGAGACTAAAAAGAGAGTAGAGGCATTTGCCAAATCTTTCGATAAATCAGTGGAAGCCAATGTGACGAAGAAACTAGCAAAACAAACTCCGGTTGACCCAGCGTCAGCCCCAAGGCCATCAGGCGGAGACAAGATTAAGAGCACGCACGAGCTTCTCTATGGGAAATAAACTTTGAGAAAGGATTAAGTTATGGCTTTAACATTAGCAGATGCCAAGCAGCTATCTCAGGATAAGCTGACAAACATCGTTATTGACGAATTCCAAACCTCTCCTTTGCTTTCTGCCCTACAGTTTGACGACACTGTTAAACCACAAGGCGGAGATAGCCTTACTTATGTGTACAACCGTATTAAGACACAGGCAACAGCTGCCACTCGTGCCATCAATACTGAGTATGTCCCACAAGAGACTATCACTGAGCAGGTAGCGGTGAACCTATCTATTCTAGGTGGTGCGTTCAATATCGACCGTGTGCTTGCTAAGCACGAAAAACAGGTTGTGAACCAAGTAGAGTTCCAGACTGCCCAAAAAGCAAAGGCTGCGATTGCTCTATTCAACGACCTTGTAATCAACGGTAATACTTCAATTGACGAGAATGCCTTTAATGGTATCGACAAGATGGTTACCGGAACTGCAACTGAAATCAACGCAGGTGAGGACGCTGTAATTGACCTATCCACAATGGAGAAAATCCAGGCCAACTACGCACAGTTCCTATACTTCCTACGTAAGGTTCAAGCTGCTATGGACGGAACTACAGATTTCCTAATCAACTCTGATTTGTGGACTGTATTCCAGACAGTCGCCGATATCACCAAGAACGTTTACTATACTCGTGACGAGCTAGGAAACGAAATTGGTCACTTTGGCAACGTAAATCTAATCAAGATGGGTGATAAGGCTGGTTCTACCAACCCAATCATTAAGACTGATGCAGATGGAATCACAACTCTATATGCTATCCGTCGTGGTCTTGATGGTGTTCACGCTGTAAGCCCAGATGGAAGCAACATCGTTTCCGTCTATGCTCCAGACCTAAGCACTCCTGGTGCTGTCAAGAAAGGTGAAGTTGAGTTTATCTCATCACTAGCCGTAAAGACAAGCAAAGCTGCTGCTGCTCTACGTGGACTAAAGGTTGCCGCTGGTAACGGTGGTGGCGAGTCTTAATCGATAACCCCGATTGAGAGAAAGGATAAAGATGTTATTGGCCTACAATGAGTTCGTTGAGGAAGTAAAGAAAGCTGCCCCAGTAATCAACCGCGCAACTGAGGAAGACCCAAATCTTCTACAGTATGTGGCTGAGGAGGTAACAGACCGAATTTCCCTATACCTTAGACTACAACCCACACCGGATAATGATTATTTGTTCGATGAGCGGATTGTTAAGGTAGCAGCGCGCATTGTAGGCCGCATCTTTACCCAGACCAAGGTCAATGAAAACGGAGACAAGGACGACACCCAAATTGTTTCTATGACCGACAATGGTCAATCCATCACTTATGGAGACAAGGTAAAAAATTATCTTGCATCTTCAGAGGATGGCGAGGTGTTCGGTGGTTTCACCAAATTACTACAACCCTATAGGAAAGTCCATGCAATATCCAGATTCCGCTAGAGAAGCTTTTGATAAGGTCTTTCGGGACAAGGTTATTAGCGTCTTGAACAAAGTCGTGGAAACGGATGCTGAGGGCGGAGTAGTAAAAAAGGCCGGAACCGTCGCTAGCACATTCAAAGGTAATGTCCGCTTCACTTCACTTGGAGAATTACAAACCGAGCTGGGACTTACAGAATCTATCGACATCGCAATTACTTGCGACACGTCCGTAAGCGTGGCTGTAGATGACCTTTTAGAATACAAAGATGTCGTCTATGTCGCCGATAATGTTCTGCCTAGCGACTCACACCTTACGATTGTGGGGCACAAATGGCTCAAGTAAGTATCAGAGTGGAGGGTTTAGGTGAGGTATTAAAACACCTAAACCGTGTGGCTCATCTAAACGATGAGGTAAAGAGTGCGGTAACCCAAGCAACGGGCATAACAGAGGCAACTGCAAAAGACCTCTGCCCAGTAGATACTGGCAATTTGCGCAGCACTATCCGTATGGATGTGCGAGCAGAACGCGAGGAAATCATTGGGCGAGTATTTACGGCTTGCGAGTATGCTATGTACGTTGAATTTGGTACTGGTATCATCGGCGAATTGTCGAATCACCCCAGAGCTAAAAAACTTGGCTTATCGTATGCTAATTACCCATGGACTTATACCCCAGACGGTGGCAAAACTTTCTATCGTACAAGGGGTTATGTAGCTCAACCGTTTATGTATCGAGCATTGAAGTGGAACGAAGCCAACATCAAGCGAATTATTATTTCCGCCGTGGAAAGGAGCGTGAAGAATGTATAACCCAAAACCCGAAGTATATGAAACGCTAAAGGCTCTAGGTTATTCCTGCTCACAAGGCCGCCAGGCAGTGTTTGAGAAAGATAAACTTCCCGCAATTACCTTTACCCTCGGAAATAAAACTGGTCGTTATGAACTAGACAAAACTCCTAGTGTGTATGACGTAGAGATAGTCGTTGATGTTTGGGGTAATGAAAGTGCTGTTGTGAGTCGCGTTGCGGGCGAAGCAGAGGCCGCAATGCTAGGGATAGATTATCTGCTAACTTACTGCGCGGATATTCCACCAGATTTGGAAACCGAGGGCAGCTTATATCACATCCAAATGAGATTTGGAGCGATAAAAGAATCTAATTCATAGAAAGGAATTAACATGGCTGGAAAGCTTACAATGGGGTCAACCCTAACAATGGTTAAGGCTAGTTCCGAACCTGCGGATACAGTGATTAAGGCTCTTACCTCAATCGGTTCTGTATCTGGTGAGGGCGAAGAGATTGATGTTACTACTCTCGATTCTCCTAACGGAGCAAAAGAGTACATCCAGGGCGCTGTAGACTGGGGCACAATTGACATCGCCGGTAACGTTGTTGATGGCGCTCAGATTGCTGCGCTACGCTCAATCTTTGACTCTAAAGAGACTAGAAGCTGGATTATCACAACTCCTGCTGGCCACACAATCTCATTCAACGCGTTTATCCAAACCTTTGAATATGGAGAGAAGACTGTTGATGGTATCGATACCTACAGCATGACTCTACGCGTCAGCGGTGATGTGACTTTCACTCCTGCTGGTAGCGAGAGCTAAACCCTTGGGGAGAGGGTATCTCCCCACACCTTATCAATTTAAGCGAGGAAAAATCCAATGGAAGACAAGAAAATCACCCTAAATTACAAAGCTAGCAACATCGCCAAGGCGGAAGAAGTTACTGGCAAAAGTTTTATTGACAGTTTTGCCGGCTTGAGCAAGCGTGTCAGTTTTGCTGATTTACGTTTTCTTGTATTAGCTGGCGGAGGCACCGATGACGATTTTGACGCCTTATTTGCATCTGGTACAGAGAATATGATGGTAGCAATTTTGGAGGGCATCAACGCTGCCGGTTTTTTAGGGAGCGAGAAAATGGACATAGAAGCTTTGAAAACTCAAATGCACGAGACGATGGGCAAAGCAGTGTCCAATACAAAAACTTCACTGAACTCTGGCGAAGCAACCAAAAAGTAGCCTTCCGAATAGGAATCCAGCTTAAAGATTTTTGGGAATTGACGCTTGGTGATTTCTACGACTGCTTAGACGGCTATAAAGAGCGTATTGATACGGAGATACGAATTCGTGATAGCTTAAACCATATCTTGGGGCAATATGTGGCAATGGGCGTGAACGCAAGTAAGAAAAACCCATATCCTAAAAAACCTCTTCTCGCGAAAGACGAAGAAAAGAACAAAGGTTTTACGACTGATAGCGCACTCGATGCGTATATCATGGCGATGGCGAAAAAAGGAGCAAAATAATGGCAGTTACCGTTGATGAGCTACAGGTATTGATTAGCGCAAAAACTGATGAATTTCAGAAGGAGCTAAACAAGACCCAAAAACAGCTTACTAACTTTTCAAATAGTTTTAAGAGTATTAGTGGTGGCGTAGCTACGATGGCTGTTACTGCTGGCAATCTAATCTCTAAGGCCATCGAAAAAACAGTGTCGGTTGTTACCCAAAACATTGATTATGCAGTAAAACGTCTTGATTCTCTAAATCGTTTCCCCATCGTCATGGAGAACCTTGGTATTAGTGCTACCGAGGCCACAAACGCCATCAATAGTTTGGCTGAATATACTTTAGGATTGCCAACAACCCTAAATGACGCCGCAGAAAAGGTACAATACTTTACTTCTGCGACGGGTAATGTGTGGCAATCAATTAAGATTTTTGAAGCCCTAAACGATGCTATCGTTTCTGGTGCTCAGACGGCAGATGTGCAAAGCACAGCCCTCTATCAGTGGTCTCAAGCTATCGTCCGTGGCTCATTTGATATTGAACGTGAATTCAATGCTATGGTAGTAGCAAATGCCAAAGCAGTCAATGAAATCTCCGAAAAATTGCTTGGTACCGGCAAAAACTTTAACGATTTATGGTCAGCACTCAAAAATGGCACTGTAACAGTCTACGATATGGTAGATGCCATGGTGTACTTGGATGAGAATGGCGTTGGTGGACTTGAAAGCTGGGCTACACGGGCTCGAAACTCGGTAGCTGGTATTGATACCGCTCTCATCCGTCTAAAAACCAACATCGGTAAAGCTGTGGCTGTTGTTGCTAGCGAGATTGGCTGGAAAAATATCTATACCTTTGTTAATAACGTTGGTGACGCCATATACAAGGCTGGTACTTACGTAGCGGCGTTTGTGCGTGTCTTAAAGGAGGCTTTTGCGTGGGTGCATGCTTTGTTTGGTGGCTCTGGCTCAACCGCCGATATAGTGACAGAAACTGGAGAAGCGGCCTCGAACGCTGCATCAATGGCATCTGGTGCTTCCGATACAGCTGATGGTTTTGATGATGCTGCTAAATCCGCCAAGAAGCTAAATAAACAGCTCGCCGCATTTGACGAGATGAACACGCTGCAAGAGCAAACCTCTAGTGGTAGTGGGTCTAGCGGTTCGGGCGGTGGCGGTGGTTCATATAATTTCGATTGGGATTCGGGAGTATTTGAATCGGCAGCAGATAAGATTGCAGCGCTTGCAGAAAAAATTAAAGCGGCGCTTGCCGGCATTTTTGATATAGATGCACTTAAAGACGCATTCGCTCAATTCGTTGCAGATGCGCAAGTATTCCTAGACCCAGTAATACAGATTATTAGAGATGTCTGGAATGACTATATCAAACCAATGCTAACGTGGGCCGGAAATTCATTATTGCCTGCTGCACTAAATGCAATAGGTGGGGCTTTGGCGCTAGTCGGTAAAACCTTGAAAAAGTATTGGAATAAATATTTAAAGCCATTTATAGATGATTTTCTTGTGCCTATTGCGAAATGGACTGGCGGCAAGATTGTTAAAATACTAAATGAAATTGGTGATGGTTTGCGATATCTTTCTCAGAGAGAAGATGTGGTCAATATCATTGCAGCAGGCATTCACTCTCTCGGTTTAGCGATGGCTGGCATTAAAGTTGCAGAATTCTTTACTGAATTTGGCAAGGGTGTCGCTATATTTACGAAAGTTTGGGATGCTGGGCTTGGCGTGGGTACAGCTATGGGCGCTGTAGCAAGCCAGACGACTGGTTTGACGAGCATAATGGCATCACTGGCTCAAGGGCCACTAACATTCCTCCAAAACGGCTTTAGCAAGCTATGGAGCATAATAACGAATCACCCTATTATTACGATTATCGCAGTCATTGGTGCATTGATGCTTACCAACGAAGATTTGCGAAATGCCCTAAAAAATCTTCTAGATTCCGTATTGACTCCTATTATGAACCTACTCAGCTCTATAATGAGCGTGTTGCAACCAATTTTCGATGTACTCGTAAATCTACTCTCAGCCGTATTAACTCCTGTTATCGGCACTATAAACATACTAGCAGAGTTATTATCTGTCGTGCTGAATGCTCTGTCGCCAATTCTTGAATTTATTATGAACATTGTTGTAGCACTACTAGAATTACCTCTTGAGCTAATAAAAGAGGGTGTTGCAGCTATTAACTTTGTGCTCGGCATTATTACTGGGCTTCTTGAGGGGGTATTTGGTTGGCTGTTTGATTTGCTCGGAATTACCAACGATAACACTGATGCTAACAAGGAGTATAAAAAGTCACTATCTGAGGTGGAGCAACAATATGATAAAAATGGAGACGGTGCGCTTGATTATGCTGAGCGTGTGGTCTATTTGAATAAGTGTATCAATGAAGAAAACTCGGCAGAGGAAGATTTAATCCAAGCCGAACGCAGCCAAATTGAAACGATGAAGAAGCTCCAAGAGTATGTCACAAAATATAATGTGACTGCTGATGAGTTAATCAGAATGCATCGCGAGGGACGTTTGTCCGAGCTTGCACAAGGTGAAGCACTTGATGATTTGAAATTGGCGGTTATTGACGTGGAGCAGGCGAATTACAAGGTTAATGAAGCTCAGGAAAAATATACAACCGCACAGGGCGAAGCGCAGTCACAGGCAAACCAATTAAAGGAAGAGTATGACCGTCTTGGCCAAGAATTATTAGATTTGGTATCAGAACAAGGGTTTGTTAATGATGAATTTGATACCCAATCTGAAAAATTAAAAAACATCCAAGAAGAAATAAAGAAAACTGGTAAGAACGTTGGCGAGATGCGGAATTGGTCTGAAGAAGCGCGTCAGGCCGGTATGAAAATTGGTGATGGGCTCAGCGATGGGCTAACCTGCAAAGTTCCAGATGCGCAGCGTGCTGGTAGGGATACTGGGCAAGGTTACATAAATGGATTAAATAGCCAAAACCAAGCCGCATGGAACGCCGGATATGGCATTGGCTCAAGTGGTATTAGCGGTATCCGTGCCGGTGCTGTAGTAAAATCACCATCAAAGGCTGCTAGAGAGATTGGTGGTTATGTCGGTGAGGGTCTTGTGCTCGGCTTGGAAGACGAAATGACACCGGTAGAGAGAGCTGCGGAGCTGTTAGCGGAAACAGCAATAGACGCACTTACCCCGCTAACAGACCTATCGGTAGATTTCCCAATCGCAAACGGAAAAACAGACGCTATGGACATGTTAGAAAACTCTAACAACGACAACGACCCAGTCCATGTAACGGTCAATGTCGGTGAGGATACGCTCATCGATAAAGTCGTAACTGGCATCAACGATTTAAGCTACATAAGTAATCGGGCAGTAGTAAATGTTTAATCTTTGATTATTATACTTCTACCTTTCTCGGTGCTTTCTATGAACTTATAATCTGTTAAGTAGTCAATGTTTTTATCAAAGGTATAAATGGCCGCATGGCTATCATCGTATAAATAAACGGTAGAAGTTTTTTCTGTGTCTGTATAGTCTGCATAAATAATGCTCCGGCAATAGCTAGTCGAAAACCAGTCGGTGTTTTCAATATAAGCTTTTGCCAAATCCTTGAATACTCTACATGTTTTGGTATCAATTTCGCCACTGCCATTAACTTTATCCATTGCAACAGCGGTTTTCATCAATTTGACATAAAGACTTTGTGACGAATCAAGCTTGTATTTTTTATCAGATGACAAACCACACACTATGGCTATTACGAGTACAATCGCTACGATGCCGGCAATAATACCGACTATAGTATAAACCTTTTTCTTTGATTGTTTTGTTTTTTTCTTTGCCATGTTTATTTTCCTTTTAGCTTAAACCTATTATAACATATTCAGCACAAAAATATACCCTTTCTCACTATCCAAATAAGCGTAATCATGTTATAATATCCCTAAGGACTTGAACACGTACGGTAGAGTCCGCCGCTATTAAAATACGAAGCTCCGAATGTCCGAGCTACTAGGAGTTAGTTCGCGGTAAAACCTCTTTAGTTAGTGTAGCGACGCTATTAGGTGAGAGTTTGAGCCTGCTCTCTACAAGGAAAGGCTCTTTTTTGTGGTATAATTAAGGTATTGACTCATTACTTACAATCTGTTGCTGGGAAAGTCCCAGTGGACTGAGACGTCTCATAAGCGCCTTATGTCGGGTGCAACTCCCGACCCAGCAACCATATTGGGGCTTAGCTCAAAAGTAGAGCATCCGTCCGATACGCGGAGGACATTGGAGCGTTACCAGTAGCCCCAACCAGGGAGCGTATCCCAACCGGTAGAGGAACGCGACTTAAAATCGCCTCAGTGTGAGTTCGAATCTCACCGCTCTCACCATGGGTGCATACTCCAACTGGTAGAGAGGACGAGCTCAAACCTCGTAAAGTGGCAGTTCGAATCTGCCTGCACCTACCATAAGCAAGTTTCGTATAATGGATTATTATGTCTGCCTTCCAAGCAGAGGATGAGAGTTCGATTCTCTCAACTTGCACCAGCCCCGTTAGCCCAATTGGTAGAGGCGTTTGCCTTAGGAGCAAAATGTTCTCAGTTCGAATCTGAGGCGGGGTACCAGTCCGTATCTTCTAACTGGCTAGGAAACTGCCCTCTCACGGCAATAATCCCAGTTCGAGTCTGGGTGCGGATACCACTCTCCTTAGCTCAGTGGCTAGAGCGCCCTCCTTACAAGTGGGAAGTCCTCTGTTCGAATCAGAGAGGAGAGACCAAACGGGGACACATGTTCCAAGGTGGCGAGAATCCTTTGCAAGGATACTGCGTAGAGTTCGATTCTCTATGTCTCCACCAATACGTTGCCCTAGCTCAACGGTAGAGCGCCGCTCCGAAGAAGCGGGCGTACCTGGTCCGACTCCAGGGGGCGACACCACAGGGTGTAGCTCAGCCTGGATTAGAGCGCTTCGCCTGGGACGAAGAGGTCATAGGTTCAAATCCTATTACCCTGACCATTAACAATCTGTGCCTGCTAAGCATTGTGGCGATGCACTCTCCTTGTAAGTGAGTGAGGTCAGTTCAATTCTGACAGCGGGCTCCAAGCTCTGTACGCTCGTATAGCCTAGGGGTCTAAGGCACCACCTTGTCACGGTGGAGACCACGGGTTCAAATCCCGTTGCGAGCGCCAATATCGGGACGTCCAATGTTGTGTTAGTGTATGACCTTTCTGCAACCAGCTGGGGTGCACTCCAGCCGTCCCGTTCTCCTGGTGGCATGTAACTCAGCTGGTAGAGTGCCGCTCTGTTAAAGCGAGAGTCGTGGGTTCGAGCCCCACCGTGCCAGCCATAAGGAAGATGAACTGAATGGGATTCAGCACCGCTTGCTAAGCGGATGGTAGTGAAAGCTATGAGTGTCGGGAACTCCGTCTTCCGCCAAATATGGAGGGAATCCGGCTGGATGAGGAACTTGTCTTGAAAACAAGCGGGTGTAAAAGCCTTTACGGGTTCGAGTCCCTATCCCTCCGCCAAACATGCGAGGGCGCCATTCAGAGGCGCGGTTGACCCTGCCAAGTTATCCCACCCTAACTTGTGCCCATTTGGGCTAGAACGGTGCAACTCCGTCCCCTCGCTCCTTAAAAAGGCCGTATAGACAAGTGGCTTAAGTCACAGGGTTTTCAGCCCTGCATTCGTGGGTTCAAATCCCACTGCGGTCACCAGTAGGGATAGTGTAACGGTAGCACTACGGTCTCCAAAGCCGTCTGTTTGGGTTCAAATCCTAATCCCTGCGCCAATGCCCCTTTAGCTCAGTGGTTAGTAGCACCTGCCTCTTAAGCAGGGTGTCCTGAGTTCGAATCTCAGAGGGGGCACCATTAACAATGTGCCTCGTGGAAATTAGACCCCGAAACTGCATCGACTTGCAAGCGGTAAAGAAGTAGGGCGGAAACGTTACGTCTGAGTAGAAATAGTTTGCAAAGGAAAGGGCGTAATCCAGGGTTCGAGCCCCTGGCGAGGCGTCCGGCACCTTGGCATAGCGGATTGTGCAGCGGCCTTTTAAGCCGTTTTAGAGAGGTTCAACTCCTCTAGGTGCCACCACGCTGGTTTAGCCCACTAAAGAGATGGTGGAGCCTGTAAAGCTCCCAAGCTAACGCTTCCGCAGAGTGCGATACTCTGAACCAGCACCATTTACTCCCATAGTGTAATAGATAGCACAAGTGTGTTCTAAGCATTTAGTCTGGGTGCAAATCCTAGTGGGAGTGCCAGCCCTGGTAGGCTAATGGATAGACCACAACGCTACGGACGTTGTCGTGCGTGTTCGAGTCGCGCCCAGGGCGCCATTGCCGTGTAGTTTAATGGTAGAACGTCTGTCTCTGGAACAGAAGAACTTGGTTCGAGTCCAAGCGTGGCAACCAAGGGGGTTAGCTCAATGGCAGAGCAGACGTCTTATACACGTCCGACGAAAGTCCGATTCTTTCACCCCCTACCACTGCCGTGTCGTCTAATGGTAGGACTAACGGTTTTGAGCCGTTCAATCTACGTTCGAATCGTAGCGTGGCAACCACATGAGCCGTTGGCCGAGTGACTAGGCGGCTGTTCGCAAAGCAGAGGAGGGTGGTTAAAATCCGCCACGGCTCTCCAATATGGTGTCTGTAGCTTAAATGGCTAAAGCGCCAGTTTGTGGCACTGGTACATCTGGGTTCGAATCCCAGCGGACACACCATGCAAATGTGAATTGGTTATGCTATAATAGAGTTGCAGGTTCTGGACGCCTTACCTGCCCAAAAACGATTGTAAATATGGTATAATTTCAATAAGACACAATCGCACGCATCTAAATGATGGGTGTGATTTTTGTTTCCACCTAGAACAGAAAGACGAGGTTTTAATGAGACTAAGTGTTACAACTACAAAAGTAGAAATCATACAGCCTAGCTCTGTGAACCAGGGCGAATACAATGTGACTGTGTGCGAGTTCGAGTTCAGCAACTTGTTTGATGACCTCGTTAAAAAGGCTGTTTTTACAGACTTGGAGACGGGGGATGCTTATGAAATGCCAATTCTCGACGATAAATGTAATATACCGGTAGAGGTATTACGCCATAAAGGCGACATCAAAATTGGCGTTTATGGATACGAAGTAGATGGCGAAGACCTAAAGTTACGCTATTCTCCTATTCCATCACGAGCCAAAGTTAATCCAGGTTCTTATAACCCAGATGTCAAAAATCCAGGCGAGGTCACACCTACACAATTTGAGATTTATGAGCAAAAACTCAACGATGGATTAAAAGAAATTGATGATGCTGTTGCTGACCTTGAAGAAAAACGCGACAGTGGGTATTTTGATGGTCCAAAAGGCGACAAGGGAGATAAAGGCGACAAAGGTGATAAGGGGGACACCGGAGAACAAGGGCCACAGGGAGAGCAGGGTGAAAAAGGTGATACCGGCGCTACAGGACCACAAGGACCGCAGGGTGACAAAGGAGATAAGGGGGACAAAGGTGATACTGGTGCGAAAGGCGAAACCGGTGAGCAGGGCCCTAAGGGTGAACAAGGAGAAAAGGGTGATACCGGCTCCAAAGGTGATAAAGGCGACAAAGGTGACAAAGGCGATGCTGGAGAGCAAGGGCCACAAGGTGAGAAAGGTGACGACGGTGATACTGGTCCACAGGGTCCACAAGGGATTCAAGGTAATCCAGGACAAGCCGCCACTGTTGCGGCTGGGACTACCACCGTCAACTTTGGGCAAACCACCGACTCTGTATCTATCACTAACTCTGGCACCTCTTCTGCTGCCGTTTTTGATTTCGTATTCAACTTTACCTTTGCAGATGGTAATAACATATCATATTAAGGAGGTTTATGGGAAACGTCTTAGTTAATAAAGCAAGCCTTGATGATATCGCAGATGCAATCCGCGATAAAAATGGCACACAAAATACTTATACGCCTGCGCAGATGGCAGGGGCAATTACAGCTTTACCAACTGGTATTTCTGATGTGGAATCGGTAGCTATTACAAATAAATCTGCCTTTGAGAATCTCTCATTTTCTGGCACTTATCTAACAATCCCGCTAGCAGTGACGGTTTTACCAGCCAATGCGCCACAATGGACGCAGGTGCTAGTGTCCGACTCAAGTATGATTCACGTACTAGATAATGGTGATGGAACACATAGCCTACATATCCTTAAAGGCGGTACCTGTACGGTGACAGTAAAGGATTATTCCGGTACCATCTCTGACACCATGACGGTTACAATTAACCAGGCACTAGAAGATATCTCGTTTGCCTACACTTCACTTTCTGTTGCAGAAGGAGGCACTCGTCAGCTCAATGTGATGTTCAAGCCCTCCACAGCTACGGACCAGCGCATCACATGGTCAAGTTCGCACCAAGATATTGTCGTGGACCAAAACGGCTTGGTAACTGCGAATGGCACCGGCTCGGCTACGATTTCGGCTTACAGTCCTGCGCTAGAGAAAACTATTACGGTGAATATCGAGGTGGCTGCAACTCCGGACACTACGGACTGGACCGACGTGAAGCAGAACTGGCAGAATTACGGTGTTGGCTCCATCCTACCAAGTACGCTTACCTACAACAACACCACATATACTCCGAACTGGATTGTTGTGGACGCGAACTACGATGTAACCTTGCCGGATGGAACGAGCGCTAAAGCCACGATTATCATGATGGACCACGCGTTACCGTTCACTCGTCGATATTCTACCGAGTCCAAAACTGCGTGTGATTCCGCTACGGAACCGGTAGCTTTGGCAGATACGTATTATTACGGGTATAATGGCTCCACTTATACGAAATTAAACGTGGAAGTTGGCGACGCTTTGCCATATAGTGACTACACAGCTATTTATAAGACCGGTTTGAATATGACAAAGGGCTTTACTGCACTCAACAACGCATATATCAACCGTTGGGATGGCTCACAACTCCGAGCAATCTTGAACTCGGATGCAGATAATGTTTCTACCAGCTACACACCAGTTCATATTACTGACCGTTGTGATTATACCGGCAAAGGCTTCCTGCAACTTATACCTCCGGAATTGGTGGCTGTCGCAGGTAAAATTAAGGTTCCAACCGTGAACAACAATAGCTGTTTTGATGGCGATGTTTACGAAACTGAGGACTTGTTCTGGATTCCGTCTGCTGGACAAATGCAGTTCAAACCGTCAGACTGGGATGGCCGTCCGGTTGCTAAGAATACAGCCGAAGGTGAGCCGTTCCAATATTACCTTACCAATATTCCTACGGCCAATAATAATAGCTCTACATATCGTCAGTTTGCACAGTTAGGACAAACCTCTAATGGGCAATATTGGCTGCGTTCCGCGAATTATTCCAACGCGAACAACGAGTTAAACGGGCAGTCTGATGGCTCGCTCAACACCAACCGCGCCAGCGCCCAGTATCGCCTGCTTCCGGCTTGTGCAATCATCCACTAATCCCCCAATCTCCACGCACGCTTGCGTGGAGATTGTTCATCTACAGCGCTTGCGCTGCGGGGGGGGGGCATGGTATAAAATAAGTATAAGGATATTGAATTATGACTGTGCCTGCCGAGAAAAGAAAAGAAGGACGACTCGCTGTATTGGTTAAAGCGCTTGAAGTCGCTAATTACACCAATCAAATTTTGGCGAACAA
>JAFWNY010000019.1 GCA_017510075.1 Candidatus Saccharimonadota bacterium
AGGCTATATAGAAATGATGCAGCCTACTCCGTTTGAAAATTTCGGCGCAGCCCTGCCTAAAATTATTTTTAATTCCTGGCGCGTTGGCGAAAAAGCGAATAAAATAACTTTCAAGGAAGCTCTAAACCACATTGTTAATGTAATCCTAGCGGCGCCACTTCCATAAAAGCGTACGAAACGAAAATGGCACCGCGAGGGCGTATTCATCCAACAATCTCACCGAAGTTCAACCGCGGACACCTCACGATGCCATTTTTCACGGTTGAACATTTCATGCATAAATTAAAATGTTCGGTGAATCTTTAATTATTGAATGAATACAATACCATCATATCACACTTTTCTGCATTTGTGCGGAAAATAATCCAAAATATGCTAAAATAATTCTATGAGCATTTTGCGCGCAGACAAAAAATTCCGCCAGTTCGAAGACGTCACCCCGGCGATCCTCAAAAAAGCCAACGTCAAGCTACTTTTGTGTGACCTTGATAATACCTTAAGGCTTCATTCCGAAAAAGAACCGACTGACTCCCTGGCCAAATGGATAGAAGATTGCCGCAAGGCTGGCGTTCAGATTGTCATTATCTCTAACAACGGCCGCAAGAAAATGATGCAAAAATTCTGCGAGCCCTTGCAAGTTCCCTGCGTTTGGTGGGCCAAGAAACCCATGAGCAAAAAACTCACTGAGGCCATGGACGAGTATAAGACTCCGCCCGAGCACACCGTGATGCTTGGCGACAAATGGTCTACTGACGTCCTCGCTGCCCACTTTGCCAAAATCCGCGCCTGGAAAGTCGACCACCGCCGCGACATCGTCTAGGGCCGAATAAAACTACATTAGATTCACCACAATTAATAGCACTGTCCCCGCAAACGCCATTGAATCTATTCTGTCCAGAAATCCACCGTGCCCGTTTGAGCCCCCCACCAGTACCTCGAGCCATTGGAACACCGGATTTTTTATCACAATCTCGTTTGAATCTTTTACGTCAAACTTCCGCTTTAGGAAACTTTCAAACAAATCCCCCATTAATGCCAGCGGCCCACACAGTAAATATACCCAGTCAGTCGCAAACGCACCCCGCGCCGCCATCAACCCAGCCACTAATGCCGTCGCTATCACCAACCCGCAAAAAGTTCCCTCCCAAGTCTTGTTTTTGGAAATATGCGGGAACGGCCGCGATTCTTTAAATACCTTGCCGCCAATCATTATCCCAAACAAATACGCAAAAACATCATACCCCGGCACTCCGAGTATCACATACCAAATATGTACCAAATCAGATTGCAATATAAATAGGGCCCCGCAATACAAAAATCCAATTTCTGCTATTGCTAACAATATATTCCCAAAAGTATTACGCCGCTTGAAAAAACTTAAAAGCTCTAGCCCCGCAACTAAACTAAACAGTACATAAAGTATTCGAAATGGTTCGCCGTCAAAAGTATATAAGCCCAGAAGCGCAATTACCAGCAATCCCAGCCCTACGCACAAACGAACCTTAAAATTTCTACTCATATTTAAATTATAGCACGGAAATTTTCACCGCAACACTAAATTATAACTTGGTTCGATTTTCGAGCGCCGCCGATAAGGTAATTTGATCCGCATATGACAAATCCACCCCCAGTGGCAGCCCCCGTGCCAGCCTCGTCAATTTCAAAGATGGGTTTTGTTCATGTAGCAATTTTTCTAGCAGCAGCGCCGTTGACTCCCCCTCCACCGACGGATTCGTTGCGATAATCACTTCCTTCACATTATCATCATTCACGCGCTTGATCAATTCACCGATATGTAACTGATCTGGCGTAATCCCGTCGATCGGCGACACCGCCCCACCGAGCACATGATACGTCCCGTGATATCCCCGCGTCTGCTCAATTGCGTAAATGTCTAGTGGCTCTTCCACTACTAGTACTGTCGTTTTATCTCGCTCTGGATCGGTGTAGAATGGCGACAATTCCTCATCCGCATCGATCAGCGCAAAAGTCACCGGGCACGACTTTACGCCCGAGTGCAATCCAGACAGCGCCTCCGCAATATTTTCTGAAATCTTAGCATTAGATTTGAACAAATAATACGCATACCTCTCAGCGGTACGAGACCCTACGCCAGGTAACGCGCCCAGCGCATCAATAGCATTAGTTAAAGCTTGCGGCAACATATCTATAAGCCAAGTTACATTCCACCAATACCGAGGTTACCCAAGCCACCCATCAAAGGTTTCATCTTGTCAGTCGCAATCTCTTGTGCCTTAGCAAAACCATCGCGCATACAGTTCTCGATCCAACGTTCCAGCTCATGTATGTCATCGAGATCCACCCTCTCCGGGTCGATCTTGACCTTCTTCACCTTCAGCTCGCCATTAATTTGCACCACTACGGCGCCGTCACCGGCCTCGACCTCAACAATCTCGTTTTTCAGTTCTTTCTGCGCCTTGCGTAGCTGATTAAGTAGCTTCATTTGGTCCATTGTTTGACCCATATTATTCTCCTTCCAATTTTTCAGTAAATGTATATAAATATATTATATCAGAATTATCTCGCATTGGCGAGGTAATTATGCGATCCAGTATACAATTATCAATGCTGTTCGTTAATTTACCCAGCGAAGCAATCTTGCTAACATCGGTGTCAATTTGGTTAATTACACTTATACCGGTAGAAGCTTCTAGGATTTTATAAAAATCATAATCCTCGGTCACCAGTAGTGTCTCGTCGTTAAGATTTTTGCGAATGACCTCCAGCTTATCACTAAACTGCCCTGCAACGTTTGGATTGTATCTGTACCCATTTACATATTGCAACAACCCAGGTACAATCATCAATCCAAATAGTATCGTAAGCGGTACCAGCGCAGAAATTCGCGCATAAGGGTTTTCTGGGAAAAGACCATACCACTTTTCCAGGAGGTATTTTAATCCATGAGCCATCAGGATGGAGAACGGCAAGATGAAAAACACCACTGCCGACGGATTAAATCCTGTAATGACCACACAAAACACTAGTAAGATCGAAGCGATCGAATTACGCGACGCAAAAAAACCTTTCGTGGTAGAAAGCAAGCCAATCAGTGCAAGCGCAAAAGTGGGCAGGCTCACCAGCGGCGACAAGAATACACTCTCTAGGCTGTTATGCCACGAAAATACCGGCGCTAGCCCCGAAGCGATATTGCCAAAGAAATCGCCTATCTGCCAATCTTTTGCAAACAACAGCTCCATAATGGCGCCTGGATTGTGCGAAATATTTACTGCCAATAAGACTATACCGGAGATCGTCAAAATCCCTATCACCCCCAACATCAACTTTGGCAAATCTTTTACGATAAATCTAAGATGTGGCTGAAATGCAACAAAAAGCACACAGAAAACCGCAAAGTATATCATATACGGCGTAAAAATAGACAGAAGCATCGCAATGGTAAATATCAACGAATATGATGGCTTCGGGCGTTTTTCACCTTGTATTTTAGAACCCAGCCATAACAACAATGTCGGCCAGAATACAATCATAATCAGCGGCGTCCCCGACCCCGCCAAGAACAAAAATGGTGTCGATAGCACAATCAAGCACGATGCAAGCAAAGACACATTACTCTTGAACCAGCGATTGAGCAGTAATATCAGCAAAAATCCCAGCAGTAGCCCGATGATAATGCTCGGCAATTTTATTGCGTATGCAGATAATCCGAAAAATGTGATTGAATATTTTTGTAACACCCGATATGGCAGATCTACCAAGTCGCCGTTCAGTATTCCGTCTTTGCCCAAGTAATAAGAGCTCGTCGCCGAGTCTATCTCGGCTTGAGATAAGCCATTCTGCGCTACAAAAGGCAATCCAATAAGCAGGAGCGCAAAAGCCAAGCCCAGCACAGTGTACCCAATCACGAACCTATACCGGTACAAAAACAATTTAGAAATTGGAGTTTTCTTCACATAAGTATTATATCACACATAGTCCCAAATCGCCAAAATGTAAAACCGCTATTCGTGTGTTTTATCGAGCGACATAAACCTGAGCAGCTCCGGATGGAAGTATAGCTCGATCTTCCCCACCGCTCCGTGCCGATGCTTCGCTACCAAAAGTTCGGTGATATGTGTTTCCTCATAATTATCATCATTTTGCCGATAGTAATCCGGCCGGTGCAAAAACATCACTAGATCCGCATCTTGCTCAATCGACCCAGATTCACGTAGATCCGACAGTACCGGCCGCGGATCATCCCGCCCCGTCACGCTACGCGACAACTGCGCCAAAGCAATTACCGGAATCTCTAGTTCGCGCGCCAAGATCTTTAGCCCGCGCGAAATCTCCGTCACCTCTTGCACACGGTTCCCTTTGTACCTATCGGAGCCAGAAATCAACTGCAGATAATCCACAATTACAATCCCGATATCGTGGTCATGCATCGCCCGCCGTGCCTTATTGCGCAGCTCCACAATCGTCATCGAGCTCGTATCGTCAATGTAAATCGGAATCTCATCCATCTCGCCTAAAGCATCCCCAATCCGCGAAAACTCCTCATCCGACAAATTCCCCGTCCGCATCTTCCAGTTATCTACTCCCGATACGTCTGAAATCATCCGATCTACAATTTCATTCGCCGCCATCTCCATCGAGAAAAACAACACACCCTTCTTATTAATGCTCGCAATATTATACGCCAAGTTTTGCGCAAAAGTCGTCTTACCCATTGCTGGGCGCGCGCCAATAATCACCAGGTCGCCCTTCTGGAATCCCGCCGTTTTCTTATCCAGGTCACGAAAGCCAGTTTTAAGCCCGCGCAAAGCCCCCTTATTTTTATGTAGTTCCTCTATCCTGTCAAAGGCATCAGCTAGCAACTCATCCATGGCTACATAGTCACTCTTAATGATCTTGTCCGACACCTCAAACAAATCTCGCTCCGCCGCACCGATCAAAACATCCGCGTCCGCATCATCCTCGTAAGCTTTGTTGGCGATTTCGGTACCGGCCTTGATCAGCCGCCGCCTTACCGAGGCCTTCTCGACAATCTCCGCATACGCCTTCGCGTGCGAGGCCGCCGGCACAAAGTTCGACAGTTCTGTCAAGTACGGCGCCCCGCCAATCTCTTTTAATTTTTTCGTCGACTTCAATTCCGAAGTTAAAGTCAGCAGATCGATCGGCTTGTGTTGGTCATACAAATCCACAATTGCCTGAAAAATCGTCGCATGGCGCTCTTCGTAAAAATCTCGCGGCCTGAGAATCGTCAAAATCTCCGGCAGCACATCATTACTCAGCATCACCGCACCGAGCAAAGATTTCTCCGCCACCACATCCTGCGGTGGCACGCGCCCACCATTATTCTTAGAACGGGTTTCCTCCTCCATCATTTTGTACCTCACCACCCATTATAGCAGATATTTTCGCCAAAGTTTCGTCTTTCTCCGCACCGCTAGGGATATCACCATATTCGTGTATTGTAATTTTTACACCACCCGCCGCTTCCACCAAAATCTTTTTATTATTATCCCGCGCCAAAATCGTCTGCACGATTTTCTTCGTGGGATAAATATGCAATTCGCCTCCCATCACCTCATGATTAGTCTTCACAAGCTGCGAATACACCGCCTCGCTTAATCCCTGTACCTTCCCCACGAACTCGCCCCAGTCAAAACGAGTACCGCTGAGTGAACTAGGCTCGACGGCGTGGGTGACCAGTGAAACATCTTCCGGTGGCAGCTGTGGGCTAGCGTCCGAAACTTCGTTTTCTCGGGACATTTTCCGGTTAGGCGACTCGAGACGTATATTCCTGCCGTCCCGGACAGGTTCGCCCCGTAGGGGCGGTTCTGCCCGCGGACCAGTGTATGACGTCGAGGGTCGACTTGCCGGTCCCGAAAAATGAAGTTCGGACGCCGATGGCATTAGTGCAACCAGCAACCTCGCCTCCGCATACGGCGCTTTCACCTCAGGCAATTTAGCAAGTAGCGACATCAACTCAACCTTAGGCTCCGCCAAAATCGCAGAAATTAACTCTTCTGTCAACGTCTCCGCTTTCACTCCTGATGCCAACAAATCTTTCAAGACTGTTGTAATTTTTACAACATCACCCCCGGCATAAGCAGCCAACAATTCGCCAATCTTTTCATCTTCTGGCAGCCCCATTGCCGACACCACCAATTCCTTCGTAATTTCCTTATCCGATAATGTCGAAATCTGATCAAGCAAGCTCAACGAATCCCGAAATGACCCTCCGCCTCGCTTCGCCACTATCATCAAAGCCTCATCAGCAATCTTAATCTTCTCTTTCTCGCACACCGATTTTAAGAAATCAAACATCACCTGCGCATCCGCCAGCTTAAAGGTATATACTTGCGCCCGCGAAGTAATCGTCACCGGTACCTTATAGGCATCCGTTGTCGCCATAATAAATATCACGTGCTCCGGCGGCTCCTCCAGAGTTTTAAGCAGTGCATTAAACGCCTCCTTGGTCAGCATATGTACTTCATCTATAATATATACTTTATATTTGCCACTCGTCGGCGCAATCATCACCTTCTCGCGCAGCTCCCGAATATTATCAATACCACGGTTCGACGCGCCATCTATTTCGATAATATCGACATAATCATCCTCTAGCTCATACTTAAATCCATTTACCTCGTGCGCCAAAATCCTTGCCACGCTCGTCTTCCCGCACCCCCTCGGTCCCACAAAAAGATACGCATGTCCCACCTTCCCAGCCTCCAGCGACTTCATTAGCGGCTCCGTCACTTGCGGCTGCCCCACCACCTCGCTCAGCTTCATCGGCCGATATCTACGATACAAAGCTCTCATAGCGCGGCTTCGACGGCGGCCCAGGTAGCATCCGTATTATCCGCCGGAATCGTCACCGACACTTGCGACCCATCACGCAAATGAAAATAAGTCACCGAAGCATACAGAATTTGATATTCTCGCCCCGCCACTTCTACAAAATATTTATCATCATGATGCGTCAGAGTACCAATTACGGTCTTGCGCTCCACTGGACCAATCTGCTTATATAAGAACTTCCCGTCCTCCGTAATCGTCAACTTCATAATGTCCCCCTCCACCAACTTCGACTTTGAAGCATAATTCGCCGGCACTGGGTAATTCTTTCCGTCCGGACCAATCATGATCTGTCCATCGAAAATCCCTTCAATAATCTTCCCCTCCGGGCCAGAAACCACCGTCTCCCGCGGTGCAGATATGGTACCCCCGTCACCAAGGATTGATATCAATAGTTCCTTCGCAGCAGACAAATTAGTCTCTGCCTCACTCAAAAGGCCTCGTAATCTTTTTATTTGTTTTTCTGGTATTTCAGACATCACCTCGCATTCCTGTCTAAATATAGTATTAATATTATATTATATCTTTTTGCTCGTAAAGTCAAGATTATTTTTTTAAAGTTTTCCACCATTTTAACATCGGTCACGCCCAAAATGTTGTAAATTTTACAATTATTCTTCGGCTTTCCATAGCCCAGTATGACGTCCGCCATCATATACCGTGGTGGGGATCCCCTTTACTCTCAGCTGATTTTCAACAATATCTCGGTTCTCGCTCATTTTTTCGGTTATTTCAGGGTATGCTGTTATCTCGCGCACTTCTTTTATTGCGTCAGAATCCAGTCCAAATTCTTTGAGCCACAATTCCAGTTTCGCGACAGCTTCCGCCCCAGAGTAATCCTCATTGAACTTATTCTGATATGAAATACCTTCACTGTTCTTACCAGTAAATATCTTATCAATTATCTTAAGGGCAAGCCCCGACTGGTACTGCTCCGCCGCAAACATATATCGCACAATCACCTCAGAATTAGCAAATTTATACGAATCGTCGGCTCCTTGAATCGCAAACGGCACCAGCCGCACATCATACTGGTCAAAGAACCCCGCCGCCTTCTGGTTGCGGTACGAAATCATACATACCGAACACCCCGGGTCAAATATATCCACTGCTACTGGCTTATCGGCACCAGCCCCATCCACTGTAATGTAATTGAAGTTATATTCTTCCGCATTGTAAGTCTTGAATTTATCCGGAATCGCCTCAAATATCTCACCCCACTCCGTAAACCACCGCCCTGTCGCCTCAAGTGCATTCGACGGCTCCGATTCGTCGATCGAGCACACCTCCGCGCCCAAAGAGCACGCCGACGGCTTTGTTACATTACATGACCCTAGCGCCCATAGTGCCAGCAAGGACTTAATCGCCGTCAGAATCGCCCACACTGCCACTACCACAATCACAACTGACAGCACCTCAATAATGATCGACAGCGGCTTCACCCACTTCGGATGCTTCAGCATCACGCGCGATAGTAGCGTATTCTTTACGTCGTCCTTAAACCCGGTTTCGCATTTCTGCAGGCGCACTTTCTTCCACAGACATCCCCACGCCTTCTTCAGTGCTTTCAGGTATGCCTTCCCGATTTTGGGCTTAAAAATTGATATTGCCGCGACAAACACCCCAATTATCGCCAAAATTATAAAAGCAGCTATACACACCATAATATATCTATTGTAACACTATCGAATCACTTTTTCCATAACTTTTTTGACTTTTTCGATATCTTCCGGTCGGTTATGTAGTCCCAACGAAAATCTCACCAGCGGCGGTAATCCTAGCACGTGATCCAAGTAATAATGCGCGCAGAAATACCCCGTCCGCGCCATGATATTCTCGCGCGACAAAGCTGCGCCGAGCAAATGCGAATCCATTCCTTCCACATAAAACGCCATCGTCGGGTTCGGCTCGTGGTTTACTAAGTGTACCTTTTCCGAGCCGCTCAACAATTCATATAGATCCTTATAATTATGCTCAAAATCTCGCCAATCCGCCTTGGATACGCCATTTAGAAAATCGATCGCCGCCCCAAGCCCCACAATCTCGCCCCAGGCCTGTAGCCCCGCCTCGAACCGCGTATATCGATGCTCCTTGCCTTCGGCGGAAAGCAAATACGAATCCAGCTGCACATCGTCCACCATTCCGCCTCCTACGAACCCTACGCTCATCTTCTCGTCTAGCTCATCTCGCCACACTATCACCCCGAGCGACGGTGCATACATCTTATGCGCCGAGAAACAAATCGCATCCACCTCCACCCCCCGCAGAACATCCGCCGAGTGTGCCATTGCCTGCGCCGCATCTATAATAATAATCCCACCCGCCTTATGCACGGCCTTCGTCACCTCCTCAATATTCTCCAGTTTCCGCCCATCAAAATTCCCCGCGCAGTTCACCACTACCACCGCATCGGTAAAATCATACGCGCTTACATCGATCGAGCCACTTTCCTCGCGCGTCATCACCTCACGGGGTATCCCTGTCCGCTCGCTAAACGCCATCGTTGCGAGAAAGGGCGAATTGTGCTCAATCTCGCTCGTCATCACCTTGCTAAAATACTCCGGCTTCAGCTGGTTCAAAATTAGATTTATCCCATAAGTCGTATTCAGAGTAAAAGACACCGTGTATTTCTTAGGCTTCAGCCCCAGATACTTCAACACTTTCTCGCGCGTCGCCTCGACCTTTTCATCGGTCACTACCCCCCACTTGTACTTCACCCGCTCCCCGCATGAGTTATGCTCGGTGTAATATCCCTCCACCGCATCAATTACCCCCCTCGGCCTCAAACTCTGGCACGCCCCGTCTAAATATACCTCCCCCGCTCCCAAATAATCAAAATCTTTCATATATATTATTATACCGCAAAAACTTAAAATTACCTAAAAACAAACGCGTCAAAGTTGTTCTAATTATACAAATTCTCAATTGCGATAGATGGCCCCATGGTGGTAGTGATGTAAACCGACTTCACATAGGCACCCTTAAGCGAAGATGGCTTCTGTGCTTTCAAAGAATCAAAGAAAGCATTGGCATTCTCAATGAGTTTGTCTTTCCCGAACGAAACCTTACCTACACCAATATGTACAATCGCTTGCTTATCTACGCGATATTCAACCTTCCCGGCCTTGGCTTCCTTGACGGCTTTTTCAACGTCTGCCGTGACAGTACCAGCCTTAGGATTTGGCATCAAACCCTTGGGGCCAAGCAGCCGCGCAAACTTACCCAACTTCGGCATATATTGTGGAGTAGAAATCAATACATCAAAGTCAATATTGCCCTTCTCAAGTTGCTTTAGGAACTCTTCGTCCTCCGCAATATCTGCACCAGCGGCTTTAGCAGTCTTGCAAACATCAACCGGAGCAAAAACCGCCACGCGAACGGTCTTACCATTGCCGTTTGGCAAGACTAGAGTTGTGCGGATATTTTGATCAGCTTGACGCGGATCCACCCCCAAACGGGCATGCACTTCTACCGAAGCGTCAAATTTGGTCGGGTTGGTTTTGATGGCTAGATCAATTGCGTCGCTCAAGTTATAAACCTTCCCCTTCTCCACGAGCTTAGCAACTTCTTGATACTTTTTGCCACGTCGCTCAATCCGAGGGCGAGTAACTGGAGTCGCACCCTTAGGCTTTTCGCCAGCAGCTTCTGCAGCTGCACGCTCCGCCTTGCGCGCTTGACGCTCCTCTTCCGCCTTCACCTCTTCAGCATGTTTTTTAGACTTCTTACCAGACTTCGCGTAAGTTTCAGGCTCCGCCTCAACGACGACCTCTTCCTTTACGATCTCTTCCCCTGTAGTTTTGACCTCATCTTCGGCCATATGAATCCTTTCTGTGGTCACAACGAGTAAACTCTCCCACAATTAATTAACTCATTACATTATAACAAATTTTAGCCAAAAAATCAAGGCAAAGCCGCAACCAGCAACCCACAACAACATCGGCCACAGGGTAGCCGCAATTCGCATTTTATTTTATAACAACAAAAAGATTTTATGTTAAAATAATTATATGGATGTAGAAAATATCACTAATTTTGACAATATAGGCAACTTCGGCACCCCAGAACTGCTTATTATGGCAGGACTAGGGTTGGCCGTGCTATTGTTCGGCTACCGTATTAAGAAAATCGCCTTCTTCATTATCTGGTTTATTCTTGGGTATAACTTGATGGCTTTCTTGATGCCGACCATCAATAATCTCGTACCACAAGTGGCAGACAGCTCCCTATACCAAATTTTGTTACCAATTGCAGGTGGTCTACTGCTCGCATTGCTCGGCTTCTCCATCGAGAAGCTCTGCGTTGGCGGCATTTGCTTCGCGCTAGTTATGGTTATTACTGTGCGTTATTTTGGCACAGATATTCAGGTGCTCGCCATAGGCGGCATTATTGGTATCATTGCTGCAGGCGCAGCGATTATGCTGATGAAGCCAGCTATTATCGTTGCCACTGCCGCTGCTGGCGCCTACGCCCTCACGGTCGCCACTCTCAATCTCGCCACCAATCTTGACTTCGGCGCCTATTATTGGCCGATGGTTCTCGGCATTACGGCGCTTGGCTCTATTTTCCAATTTGTCACAACCAAACGCATTAGCTAATATTGCTACGCATATACCAAAAGACTCACCGTTTATAGGTGAGTCTTTTTTATAAACAATTAGCCGATTTTATATCTACGCTAGCTCAACGGTAGCGCCAGCCTCTTCGAGAGCCTTCTTCATGGCCTCAGCGTCAGCCTTTGCGACCTTTTCCTTCACGGTAGCTGGAGCGCCATCGACGATAGCTTTTGCCTCGCCAAGACCAAGCCCAGTAGCTTCCTTGACAGCCTTAATGACTGCGATCTTTTGTGCGCCTGCGTCTTTCAAGACCACGTCGTATTCAGACTTGCCCTCATCCGCAGCAGCGCCGTCAGCAGCGGCACCCGCCACAGCCACAGCTGCGACTGGCTCGATGCCATATTCATCTTTTAGTAAAGTTTTAAGTTCATTGACCTCGAGTACGGTCATATTGACCAACTCTTCAGCCAACTTCTTGATATCAGTTGCCATATAGTAAATTCCTTTCTTAGGATTAAATTAAGCGGTTGCTTCCTCTTTTGCTGCTTCAGCCGTAGCGGCGTCTTCCGCAGGTTTATCTGCTTCAGCAGATTTCGGCTCGACTGTCTCTGGCTTATTTTCGAGTGCCGACACGACACCATTGATACCAGAGAGCAATGTATCCACGACCTGAGCAATAAGCTCGTTTTTGGTTGGTAGCGAACCAAGCGTCGTAACCTCTTCTTTGGATAGGCTCTCGCCCTCCGCATTAAAGCCTCCAATGAGCTCCATTTTAGCATGAGTTTTGGCGAATTTTGTCAAAACTTTTGCCGCGTCGAAGTCCTCATCGGTGCCCAATGCATAAAGAAGTTGTCCAGTAAGCCCCGAAGCATCAGTGTCCTTGTAGGCAGCGATTTCTTTCATTGCCACCTTTACCAGGCGATTCTTCACGACTTTTATCTTTACGCCAGATTCGCGCGCCATTTTACGTAGCTCCTGAAGCTCTGCCACGGTCAGCCCCTCGTACTTAGCGTAGACCACCATTTTCGAGTTCGTAAGCAGCTCGGTAAGATCAGCAACCAATGTAGTCTTTTTATCTTTTGAAATTGCCATAAAAAGTTCCTTTGGTTATTAATTATTTCTAGTTCGGCTAATTGTTAAATAGCGTCACCAAACATCACAAGAATATCCTCGGTGGCATAATTAAAGGAGTACCTCGCCACTGTCTTTGGTAACTCCTTCAATTATATCACACTTTGTATCAGAAGACAAGCTTATTCCACCACTTCCACGCCCATCGAGCGTGCTGTACCGGCAATCACCTTAATCGCGCCTTCGATATCCACGGCATTTAGCTGATTCATCTTCTTCTCTGCGATTTCTTGCAGCTGCGCCTTGGTGATCTTTCCTACCTTGTCCACATTCGGCTTGCCAGAACCTTTCTCGATCTTGATCGCCTCGCGGATCAAATCATCTACAGGCTGACCAAGAGACTTCCAGTCAAAAGTCCGATCTTCGTACACCTTAATGTGCACAATTACGTTCTTGCCCATCAGATCCTTAGTCGCTTCATTGAACGGATTGATAAAATCCATCATATTTAGCCCCCACTGACCAAGCGTCGAACCTACCGGAGGCCCAGCCGTCGCTCGTCCTGCTGGAATCCTGAGTTTCAAATTTCCTATGACTTTCTTTTCTGCCATAAAATCCCTTTCTAGTGCGTAACATTATTATTATACCAATAAATAGGTAAAAAGTAAAGCTAATTCAGCTGCTTGACCTGCAATGCGTCCAGCTCTACGGGCGTCTCTCGACCAAACATCGACACCATTACCTTCAACTTACCCTTCGCCGCATCAATTTCTGAAATCGATCCGTCAAAGCCCTTGAAAGGCCCATCCGTAATCGACACGACCTCGCCCACCTCATATTTCACCGAAAACTTAGGATCATCTGCGCCCATACGCTTCTTGATCTTGGTGATCTCCTTTTCGGACACCGGCGTCGGCTGGGTCCCCGTGCCAATAAATCCAGTCACCCCAGGCGTATTCCGAATAATATACCAAGTCTCATCACTAAGTCGCATTTCCACCAGCACATACCCCTGCAAAATTTTTCGATCGACTATCTTCCGCTTACCGTTTTTTATCTCAATCTGCTTCTCCTTTGGTACAATCGCCTCAAAAATCTTCCCCTTCATTTCTGCGGTGTCAGTCCGCTGATTAATCGAATCCGCTACCTTATCCTCGTAGCCGCTGTATGTCGAAATCGCATACCACGCCCGCGTATCATCATATCTGTTTACTGCCATTTCTAGTTCCTTTCTATTTATTAAGTATTAAGTTAAACAGCCACGAGAAAAACAAATCCAGCAGCGAAATAAATGCCACAAAGATAGCTGTATACACAATCACCGCCAAAACCATCTTCCAAGTGGCTTTGCGATTGGGCCAGCGCACCTGCCGAAGCTCACGCCAAGCATCACGCAGATACCTCCCCAGTGCCACAAATGGACGAATCAGTATGAACGGTTTTTTGTCACTTTTTCCTGAATTACCTCTGTCAGAAGTGGCATTATTGTCAACTTTTTTCACATCGCCCTTCACGGCTTTTTCTTTTGCGCGCATCTCTTTGCGGCGTTCTTTTTCACTTTTTTTATCTTTTACAACGACTTTTTTACGAGTAATTGCCGGCTCGTCCATTTCCTCCTTCCGAGAGGAACTGTCACTTGCCTTGATTCTTGTGATTTTTGCCATCTTACTCCTTATTATATCAAAAAAGTCTGATACCAGACTTGTCAATATTTTACTACACCGGGAACAAATAGTCAAGATATTCCTGCATCATCCTTGCCCCCGAAATGACTGGCAGAAATGTCGCCAACTGCTTCTGCACCATATATTCCAAATCAAAACCATTACCCCAACAGGCAGTCGCCTCTTCCATCCGCTGATAAAGCATATCCAGCTCTTCATCCTCCGAGGTACCAGTTACGCTAAGATATGAATTCACCGAGCCATCCGCCACTCCGCCATCATGGGTAGAAATCAATAAGTTCAAATTTGCCACATCTTTCATCCATGATGTACCACAAGCCTCCAGCCCCACAATCGGCAGGTTTACCGCTACGTTCGACCCCACCGAAAGCGCGTACGCCAACTCTTCGTCGTAGTTCGCCAAATAATGCACATGCTGGCTCAGATAATCATCGCGCGCAACTAGCTCAAGCAAGCGCTCTAGCTTCCCTAGCATTACGTGGTCGCCACTATGCACCCTTCCCGAAATTATATAATGCGCCCCGCGCGACTCCAAGATGTTTCGTAGCCTCATCGGGTCACGAAACGGCAAATCAGGGCGTTTATAATCCACAAATCTCCGCTTAAAATCAAATATAAAATCATCGTCCTCAAAGTGCAATATCCTGCCATTTTGATCGGGGCGATTCTCTAAAATCCTATTCAGCTGACGGCGCCCAATATTCTTAAACTCACGAATTCTTTCTTCAGAAAGCGCAACTAAGCGATCTTGGTAATTTACAGTAGGCGCACCCATTTTATCAAGTATCTCTCCAGTTTCATAGAACTTCATAATTTCAGGCAGCACCCATGTGTCCATATCGATCCCATTTGTCACCGCTCTAAATTTAACTTTGTTGCCCGCGATATCGTGATAGTTTGCAACCCTCGCGTGCAATTTAGATACGCCAGAGCGCAGCTCAGCAATCTCGATCGTGACCGAAGACAGTTTTATCCTGCCGTGCACGAATTTATCAGATAGCCATTTTTTGACCGCCAAGGATTTTAGATTCGGGTACACGAAGCGCTCAAATTGCTCGGATGTAAACTCCGCCTCAGCTGCCTGCACTAAAGTATGATTGGTATAAAGAGTATGCTTTCTGGTATAGACGACCGCTTCATAGAAATCCATCCCGTTAGAAGCTAACTCGTCCAGCCTCGCCAAGGCCGCAAAAAACGTCGCCACTTCGTTTAGCTGCATAATCGCCGGCTTCAATCCGAGCAGCTTTAGCGCCGCATAGCCACCAAATCCCAAGGCGACTTCCTGATACAACCGATGGTCGGAGCCACTAGTGTCGGCATACAGCTCCCTAAAATTCGGCTCCGTAATCGCCACGATCCGCGTATTCCCAAAACGCTTCTCGATCACATCCAACCTACATAGTTCATCAGAACACCTAATATTCACCGAGTCTACCAAGGAAAAGCCATAATCTTGATATAGCACCCGCTGCCTCTCATCCCTCAAATGCCCATTTTCCATTACCTGCCGCATCTCGTAGGGATAAAAAGGCGTAATTAGCACAAATGGTACGCCCATTTTCTCTGCCACGCGCCTCGTATCTGCGGCCAGTACCCCCAGCCCGCCGCCACCGCGTATACCATTCTTTTGGTCATATAGCTCAATCGTCCAATAAGTATACGGACGATCTGGCGAAATTGCCTTAGTTAAACGATGCCGCTCCACCGCGTCATAAAAAACATCTACATCTTCAATATTTTCTAACGGGTGATAAAAATATTTCTCGTCATCTTCCATGCTTATACTTAATTATAACACATCAATACCAAAATTGTTTAGGTAATTTTTCGGCAATTCGTTGATGAAAATCCCGATCAAAACCCACCAAGTGGTTAGGCTTCTTGGCCTTAAAATATTTTTTACGAATATAGTCGGCTGTCATTATTTCGCCAGGGATCAAACGATAATTTTTACGAAAATTCAAGCCCCGCTCGTAATCTTCGGGAGGCAGCACCGCCATAGGCAAAAAATCGCATTTTATCTCGGGGTCAGAGTAAAGCTTCACCGCCAACATCGACATCGTGGGGATAATATCCTCTTCGCCCAGGAAAGTTTCCTCAGATCTAAACACTGTCGCCTGCCTCGTCGCGGAAGGCGCTACAAAAATCACTCCACCTTCACGCATGGCTTTACTGCATAGCCCCGTATATATTTCCCTAAACTCGTGCCGCAAACGTTCCCCGGCCTCGTAGAGTTTTGTCCCAGGTCTAAGGTGCATCTTTTCCCATGTAGATGGCGTAATTGTGGGGGTGATAACAATCCCGAGCTTCTTGATACGATCAAAATTCGGCGCCAACGCCTCGTACCACGGCAAGTTCACCGGAAAATACATAGGCTTATCGCCCATAATATCTATTTTCATCATCAAAATACGAGGGATCTCCCCCAGCGACGGATGGTTAAAGCCTACCACCAGCCCGTTCTTCCTGTCTTTGGGCATGCCATCATACGCGCCAGGCGTGAGCCTAGAGAGTACTTTTACTAGTTTTTTCCTAGCGGCTTTGTTGTGTTGTACTGGATTACTTTTAGGCCCCGTAGTTTTGAAAAAGTAATCAATCGCTGCATTACAAATCTTGCCGACCTTCACCATCTCTTTACGTAAGTCATTAGCCCCAAGACTGTCGAGTAAAGAATAATTTTCATATTTAATCTTATCAATAATCTGCTCGGCGGGCAAATCAAATAATTCTTCCAATGAAAAAACTTTTTTTCTATAGCCCATGCAACCATTATAGCATAAATCCCAAAAAGCGCCCACGAGGGGCGCTTTTGAAGTGAAGACTATTAACTTGCCGAGTTAAGTTTTTGAGTAATGCGGCTCAATGTGTTAATATATTCAGTCAAATCACTCCCCGACAAATCGTCCTCCATTTCATCCATTTTTTCTGACCATTCAGTCATCTCCGAAAGCAATTTAGTATAATCACTTAGCATACTGGCCATCTGAGATGAATCAGCATTCTTGTACTTGCTCATAAATGATACGTAATCATCTACCCACGACTCGTAATCTTTCAATAGCTGCTTCCAGTTGGATGAACTACTGGAGGAACTGCTAGAGCTAGTTGAACTAGAGCTGCTACTTGTCGAACTGCTCGAATCAGTGGAGCTAGTAGAGCTCGGCTTAGTAGTTTCGGTCTTCTCCTCTTCCTTGGTTTCCGTGGCCTCAGTTCCGTCGCTATCCTTCTTTAGGCTATTTGCCAATTCGACCGCCTTAGACATCAAGGTGTCTGCATCTGAGCTATTTGCATCAATCAAGAAGGCACTGCCACTACTAATCTTCAAGTACTGACCGTCTTTAAACCTAAATGATTTATCGCTCCCAAGCTCGTCGATCGAAATAGTCGATTCGTAACTAGAATCGCCCTTGTTTGCATAAACATAAGCATAGAAATAGCTACTAGCGGAAACTAGATTATAACTACCCGCACTCATATTTTTGCTCACCGACACCAGCTCGATATCCCCGAAATCTTGGCACACCATATTTACACTGCCAGAGCTCACCTTTACTTTCTGCCCGTCAGTAAAGTGGAAAAATGTACCTTTGCTATCCGAATCGAGTGAAATCGTCTTGAGATAATCGGAAGCATTTGCGTTCTCGTAAACATACGCATAGAAATACCCATCCGAAGATAATTTATAATCACCACTTGCCACATCCGTGCCGATAATCCACTCGCCGCCCGAGATCATATCCTTATCGCCGCTCTGGCAAGCGGAAATCCAGTCACCAGTAGGCTCGTCGTTGCTATCTCCGTTACCACTCTGCTCTGGAGAGCCACCAATCATAGGTATCACGATGGCTAGTATTATTACAATAGCCACAGCAAATGCACCAATTACAGTCCAAAATTGCCAAGTAGTATAAAACGGCTTCTTGTCTGTAGATTTTTTGGCAGAGGCAGCGTCCTTCACTGCGACTGTCTTCTTCTCACCCACGGGCTCAACTTTTGTTTCAGGTGCTTTAGGCTTTTTCGCATCTGTTTTGTCCATTTACCTTTTATCTCCTTTCAAGGTTTATAATAATTACCTTAATTATAGCATAAAAACATTAATTTATTGCGTTTTTTTCTCACAATCTGTCCCTTCTCCCGCCCCCTGCACCTTATTCTTCAATGCACCACGTCGCAGTATGTAATTCATAGCACAGCTTTATCGAATACATGTACTCGACCATATTAATCGCCATAGACGCAGCGGACGGAGCGCCCGTACCTGCGATCGTAGCTATTGGCCGAATTGACGGACCCTGAATTGAAGTATAGGTAGTAGGCGCGCGTACTGGAGTACGCCGTAGACGACCAGTAGTAGCCGTACGAGCCGCCATCGTAGAACGAGCCATTGTTGTAGTAGCCGGCGAGCAGGAAGTTAGGAGTGGTACCAGGACCAGCGTTGTTGTAGAACGTAGCTGCATTTTGGTAATAGTTGCTTTCTAGGTTAGCACCATAGGCGGTAGCAAGGGCGTACCAGTCACCAGTTTTCCAGTTATTGTTGGACTGAGCACTTGCGTTACTAGTAGTAGAAGTTGGTAGTCTCCAGCCTTTAGGGCAGATGGAGTAAGCGGCATTGTAGCCATTTGTGGTGACGGAAGAGCCACTAGAGTTCTTACCACCTGCAGTAGCAGCTAGCCAGGAATAGTAGGAGTTACACGGGGTACTACTATTGCAGGTGGTAGTGTTATTGCCTGTATTGAATACATAGGCAGTAGTATCGCTTGAGAACTGATCAGACGGGACAGAAGTGCCACTACTAATGGTGGTGGAAGCAGGGAGAGTGTAATAGTTAGCGCTTGGTACATCAGATTTATCGGAGGAGAGGACTGTACCACCGGCGAGGTTAAGATTGGTAATCATCCAACATTTACCATCCGCAAGCTTGGCTACATTATAGCTTTGTTCATCACGAGAATCTTTGAGGCTGTAGACCTGTCCGGTGGTGAGGGTGCTGGGGCATTCTTCTACTTCTTGGAGATACGTGGCTGTAGCAATTGTTTTTGGTTGTGTTTTTTCCCACATGGTATAGAGGCTGAGGGAGTTGGCGGTGGTGGTTTGGTTGATGACGAAGTTACCGCCGGGGGAATAGGTGGTGCCAGAGCAGGAGTCCGTACCGTCAGTGGTAGTGGGGAGAGTATTGCACCAGCCGAGGAAGGTGTAGCCAGCTCTCGTCGGGGTCTGGCTGGAGATCGGGACGTTCTCGTCGTACGACGATGCGCTGGTGTTGGCTGGCATATTAGAGATAATGCCATCGTTATAAGTAATACTATAAGAATAGTTGGCGGCGCTGGTGGGTGTGGTGTTTATCATACTACACAGAACCATGGCAAGCGGCGCAAATGCCGTTATGATGGCAGAGTGAAATAGGCTGGTTCTGATACGATAGCTGGTACCCTTAACGCCCCCGACGTCCCCGGAATCCCCAGCGACGATTTGGTTGATATTGGTGGAGTGTTTCATGTGGTTGCCTTTCTATTAATTATTATGTGGTGATAAATGATTCTGATTCATGTTTTATCCCTGTTAGCTACCATAGACACAGCGGACGGAGACCCCGAAGCGATTGTCGCTGTTCGCCTGGTTGATACTGGACGTACGCAAGTAGAGGGTGTACATGTTGTTGTAACTGCGGCGGGTAGAGGACCAGAAGTTGCCGTCGCTACCCTGATTGTACGGCGAGCCATTGCTGAAGTAGCCCGAGAGGGGGAGGTGGAGAGCGGCGCGATAGTTTGCGTAAGTGTTGTAGTTGCTGTTATTGTAGAGAGCCTGATATTCGCCACTTGTATTACCAGTAGGTAGGCGCCAACCTTTGGGGCAGATACTTTCTGTAGCGTTACCGGAGGATGTACCGGCGCTCGTACCGTTACCGTAGCAGTAGGAGCCAGCCGATGCGGCACAGTAGTTATAATAGCCACCAATCTTATAGCCTCCAGCAGTACTCGTAGCATCAGTTGGAATGGTGTTTTTGTAGCTCATACTTACGAGTGGAGCAGAGTAGCTATAACTAGATGTCCAGTTGGCAACCTTAGCGGTAGCATATTTATCTGAAGTGGTTCCGCCGCCATTCTTGAGATAGCCGAGAGTGGTATCTGAGGCGTTGGTATTAGTGCTATCCATAGCACTCAGTACTGTAGAGCTAGTAAGGTCTAGTGCAAGGTTATCAAGGAGCCAGCATTTACCATCCGCAAGCTTGGCTACATTATAGCTTTGTTCATCGCGGGAATCTTTGAGGCTGTAGACCTGACCGGTGGTGAGGGTGCTGGGGCATTCTTCTACGTCTTGCATATAGGTGGCTGTTGCGATTGTTGCTTTGGGTTTTTCCCACATCGCCGTAAGTGAGATGTTATTCGTAGTAGTTCCATCTAGTGTATAAGTCCCACCCGCAGCATAAGTAGTGCCAGAGCAGGAGTCTACATTGTTGGTAGTAGTTACAGTACCATCACACCAACCAATAAATTCGTAACCACTACGGACTGGAGTATTACTGGATAAGGTGATGGTGCTACTCTCAGTAGTACCACTAGTATTTGCTGGCATATTTGTAGCTACATTACCTTCGTAAGAGATGGTATAAGGAATCGCATTGGCCACCATGACAACATTATAAGTATTAGAATATTCACCAGTCTTTACAGAAGAATCTATCCTAGCACCAATAGCTAGAGTATAAGTATTGGCTGTATTATTTGCAGCACTAGTAATATCTAGTGTATCACCCACATCAGAAGGAGCAGGCTGAAAGGAA
>JAFWNY010000020.1 GCA_017510075.1 Candidatus Saccharimonadota bacterium
CTATTCGCAATTTAACGATTTCAGTCGTTGTGAGTTTTACAAAAATTACAATGTGCGAAGTTCTCGTGAGTAATACTATAATACCATTGTAGCTTGCGCTAGTGTACTATGAGTAATTTATAGAAAACTACGTATTGAGGCTAAAGAACGAGCACTTGCCTAATTTTCTGTAAAACTGACAACTAGGCTGAAATCGTGCGAATAGCTGAGCTTGGAGTTGGGCTATACATCTGCACCGAAGGTTCGACTTTAGTCGACGGATTTTGTAAAAACTAACAAGAATAACAAGTCCAGTTCCTCGGTGGGTGGCGTTGGAGTTGTAGTGAAGCGGGCAAAGAAAGTCTATGTTTGAAGTTCCAAATTCCCCCTTTATTTTACCACCCATTTATGCTAAACTAGTTCTAAGACGGAAGTGTGTCCGAGTGGTTTAAGGAGCACGCTTGGAAAGCGTGTGTAGGGGCAACTCTACCGGAGGTTCGAATCCTCTCGCTTCCGCCAGAATAAAATTACATGGAGCAAAAGGTGAGCGAAAACATTCTGATCGAACTTAGAGGTTTAACGAAACGGTATGGCTACGGCGACACCGAGTCGTTTGCCCTCAAAGATTTCGACCTTACCATCAAGCGCGGCGAGTTTATTATGATTATGGGCCCGTCCGGTTGTGGCAAGACCACATTATTAAACATCATCGGTTTGCTGGACCGCGCCACCAGAGGCGAATATATCTTAAATGGCGAAAACGTCGCTGGTATCTCTGCGCGCCGCCAAGCCCGCCTCCGCGCCAAGAAAATCGGCTTCATTTTCCAGAATTTCAACCTCATCCAAGACCTGCCCATTCTCGAGAATGTTGCTTTACCACTAGTCTATACCGGCTACGGCAAGACTCACCGTCTCAAGCAAGCTTCCAATACTCTCAAGCGCTTTCATCTCCAGGAAAGAGAGTACTATCTTCCTTACCAGCTTTCTGGTGGCCAGCAGCAGCGCGTTGCTATCGCGAGAGCTATCGTCGGCAATCCCGAGATTATTCTTGCCGATGAACCCACCGGCAATCTCGACTCCCGCAGCTCCCACGCCGTCATGGAGGAGTTGAAATCCATCCACGGGGAAGGTAACACCATTATTATGGTTACACACAACCCAGCCCTCACCGTTTATGCTACCCGCGTCATTAATATGCTCGACGGCCAGATCGACACCGACGTCAAGACCGTTTCCGACGCCAATCTCCCTCAGCCCATCAGTGTCAAAATCAAGAAAAAGCACAAAGACAATTTCGAGACCCTTATCGATACGCAGCCCCAGAAGCACCGCAAACATAAAAAATCACGGAGGAGACATTAATGGCATTACTACTACGCACTCATTACAAGCTAGCTAAAACCTCAATTCGTGAAAATCGCGGCAGATCTTTCCTCACCTGTTTAGGTATTGCTATTGGGGTCGCTAGTATCATTTTGATTCTTTCTCTCATGGGGAGTATTACTAATCTTGTCCACGACGAAATCAATGGAATTGGCACCGATCTTATAGTGGTAAGGCCTAGCTCCACTAAGGATGAGCTTACCAATGTTGTCGAGGAGCTCACTTCTGCCAATTCTTTCCAAAAATCCAGTCTGTCAATTCAAGACGTCGATGTCATCTCAAAAGTTGACAACGTTGCTGCCGTCGCCCCAATTGCCATTTCTACTAATACGATAGGATCCGAGAAGAATTCCATTAATGCGACACCTGTACTCGGTACTAATACTGATTTTATTAAGATAGAACCTCTCCCTATGCGTTATGGCGCCTTTCTCAATGAAGGCAACGAAGAAAACTCCGTCGTACTTGGCCACACACTGTCTTTAGCGTTGTTTAATACTATCAATAACACCGTCGGCAAAACCGTCACGATTATGGGCGAAAAATTCATGATTGTCGGCGTCCTCGACGAGATCGACAAGTCTATCAATTTCGACAATGTAGATTTTGATAATGCTCTTATTATGGATATTAATGCTCTAGACAAGATCACCGGCTCCACCCAAATCCAGCAGATCAATATCAAAGCAGCCAATACCGACTCGCTAGCCACCATTTCCGATGATATAGAAAACGAGCTCTTTAATCAAAAACTCGGCGACCATAACTTTACTGTGGCTTACGGTGATGAAATCACGCATCCGGCCAGTTCTCTCTTTACTATTGTTTCTAGTATGCTTGCTACGGTAGCCGCAATTTCACTGGTCGTCGGTGGCATCGGCGTCATGAATATCATGCTCGTCTCCGTCGCCGAGCGCACTCATGAGATTGGCATCCGCAAAGCCGTCGGTGCTTCCTCGCGCAATATTCTCATCCAGTTCCTTTTCGAAGCCCTCATTCTCTCTGTTCTCGGCGGCATATTTGGGCTGGTCCTTGGCTATATACTCGCCTTCCTTCTCTCTGTGATCACTCCGTTTGCTCCGTTTATCAGCTGGCAAATTGTCGCCATCACCTTCCTTACTACCCTCTGCGTCGGCATTATCTTCGGCATCTACCCTGCCCTCAAGGCCGCCAGCAAGAACCCTATCGACTCGCTTAAACATTATCGTTAATCGCCATGAAAAAACTTCTCGAAAAACTCCCCTTCTACAACCAAGTCGTCCTTCCCTACCACTGGGCGCAAGGGCTAATCGCCACCACTAAATATGGTCACCCCGCCAAGAAACTTCGCGTCATCGGTGTCACTGGCACCAATGGCAAAACCACCACCTGTTTCATGATCTGGCATATGTTAAATCAAGCTGGCCACAAAACCGGCCTCATGACCACCGTCGCCTACGGCGTAAATAAACTCCAGCCCGAGCTCGGTCACATGACCACCGTAGATGCTCTTACTCTCAACCGTCGCATCCGTGAAATCGCCGATAGTGGCGCCGAATTTCTCGTCCTCGAAGTCACCTCTCACGCCCTCGCCGAGTTTCGTACTCTCGGTATTCCCTTCGAGATCGCCGTTTTTACCAATCTCACCCACGACCACCTCGATTACCACAAAACTCTCGATAATTACCGCAAAGCCAAGGGCAAATTATTCCAAAAAGCTAAATTTAGTATCTTGAACGCCGACGACCCCGCCACCAAATATTACAAATCCCTCTCGAAAGAATATATCACATATGGTATAAATCACGGCGAAAATCGCGCCAAATCCATCAAATTATCCGTTTCGGGCGTCAAATATTCACTCGGTGATATAAATATAGAGACGAAAATCCCCGGCGAATTCAATGTCTATAATTCTATGGCCGCCGCCCTTGTCGGACAGAAGCTCGGCCTCACTAAAGAGCAAATCGTAGACGGCATCAAATCTCTCGATTCCGTCGAAGGCCGCATGAATATTATCGACGAAGGCCAACCTTTTACCGTGATAGTAGATTACGCCCACGCTCCCGACGCCCTCGAAAAGGTTTTTGATAGCGTCAAAGGTCATAAAGGCAAAATCATTTCCGTCCACGGTGGCGCCGGTCGCCGCGACCCCTCGACCCGCCCCATTCGTGGCCGTATCCTCGCCAAATATTCCGATATCGTCATCATCACCGAAGACGATTCCCGCGACGAAGACCCCGAAACCATCGCCGAAGGCTTCATTAAAGGCGCCGAGAAGGAGGGCAAAATTCTTGGCAAAGACCTCTTTAAAGAATTAGATCGCGAAAAAGCCATCAAACTCGCCCTCGACAAAGCCAAAAAGGGCGACCTCGTCCTCATCCTCGGCAAAGGCCACGAAAAATCCATCCTCCGCGCCGACGGCCCTCACGAGTTTGAGGATATCAAAGTTGCAAAAGCGCTTTTAAAAGCAGCTAAATAGGTTTCTCTAGGGCTCGTAGTTCGCGATCCCCTCAATAATATATTTCTCAGATACACCTAGGCTATTCGCAATCGCCGCCGCACACGCCATATAAGACACCGCTGTCTCCCCTGCCACAAACGTCGCCACCGACATAATATCCGACCTCACCGACAGCGTCGCCTCAGTTCCCTTCGGATACAACTTAGAATTCAAGATTTTCACATCCGCACTCGTCTGCCCATAAGTCAAAGTCTGCGTCTTACCCTTAAACATCTCAAACGCCGGATAGTTCAAGTCATCACTATTGAGCACCACAATCTCCGGCTTCATATCAAACAAAGTCTTCTCGCTCTCCAAATACTCATCTGGCGTCATATCGTTCAGTCCCGCCGTCACAAAATTCGTCATCGCCGCCACCGATACCGGCAATCCATGGAACACATTATCGCGCAGCCCCTCCGCCGGCACCGTTACTATTACATAGTTCGCCCCCGCTTTCCACGCATCAGACAAGAATTTGTGCAACATCCCCACCTTAAACGGCTGGTCACTCGCTAGCACCGCTACCTGTTCGCCCGTTGCTCGCAAAATCTCATGCACGTAATGCGCCACAATGGTCTTCCCAGTCGTCCCTGTAATCGCCACCAGTTTCATATCTTTCGTCGGGTTACCGTAATACGATTTTAAAAGCTTCGCCTTAACTTTTTGCACTCCCGCCTTTACGCCGCCCTTTTTGCTAGATTTAGTTCTTTCCCTCATTGCCATAATACCCTCATTATACCACATTTCCTATCTATTGTAACAATTTACACACCAGCGACACAATCAAATCTTTCTCGCTCGGCTCACTCTCTGCGATTAGTAGCGCTATTGCCGTCAGCGCCCTATCACTAATCTTTGTCTCCCCGCTCTCCGTCAAATGGCAATCATTCAAAGTCAAAAACAGTATAAAAAGTAGCGACCCAATTCGTTTATTCCCATCATAAAACGGGTGGTCTTTAATCACAAAATATAGCAAATTCGCCGCTTTATCCGGCACACTCGGATATAGCTCTCGCCCGTCAAAACTCTGAAATATCGCATTCAGGCTCCCCTCAAAACTATCATTCCTCCTCTTCCCAAACAAATCCGACCCTCCCACGCTTCCCCTCAGTTGCTCCACCGCTGATTCACACATCTCTACCGTTAATTCCCTGCTCTTCTTCCGTCTCGACCCTATAAACGACAAATCGATATGCCCATCATCGTATTCCTCCAAAGTCTTAAAACTCCCCGCATACTTTGATATCACCTCTAGCACCCCGTTTGCTTCTCCTGCGTTTAACTCATTTCGTGTCGTCAGTCGCCGCACCAATGTCATCATATCCTCTACATCGTGCAATTTCTTCAACTCTTTCTTCTCTCGCATCGCGATGAGCCGCCGCTCATTCACCGCCACCCCATTAGTCAAATACTGCCTCAGTACCGACGTCGCCCATACGCGGAACTTCGTCGCCTTTTTCGAATTCACCCTATACCCTACCGAGATAATCATATCGAGATTATACATCTTCACCTTACGTCGGATCTCGCGGCTACCCTCATTTTGAACTTGTAAAATTTCTTTACAAGTTCGACTCTGAGTTTGTTCCATTTTGGAACAGGCTCCTTTGTTACCCATCAACTTCTTGTTAATAATTGGGTTTTCTTCGAGCTCACCTTCCTTGTAAACATTTTTGATATGGTATGTAATATTTTGTGGTGCTACCCCAAAAAGTTTGGCCATTTGTGCTTGCGTCGCCCAAATCGTCTCCCCCTCCGTATCCACATCAAAAACCACCTCCCCCTCCGCCCCCTGATATATCTCTATTCTTTTCTCCTCATTCTTCTCGGTCACCTCAGCAGCTCCTCTCTTAACTACCTCCATTATACCACACGTGCAAAAAATGCACATACCACAAATTATTTCCAAAAAACTCGTTGCAAGTTTGCGGAAGATGGCTTATAATGGTAATTGCAACAATTGAACATATTTAGGAAATAGCCTATATTTTATTAGAGTAAGGCTCACAGAACACAAAAATGGCACCGTGAAGGTAGTCAAACGTGTTCTGAGGTCTAGGCTAATGGATATGTTCGATTGTTGCACCCCCGAGCGGTGCCATTTTTGTAATAGAAGGTACAAGAAGTGACCCGCTGGGGAATCTGTACGGATAGAGTCTATCCGCTCAGGAGGTAATAAATTTAACAGCAAAGGTCACAACCATGAAGACAAATCTCGCAAACACAATTCGAAAACTCATCAATAAGCGGCGTTCCCCCGCCAACGGTTCTAACACTTCTTCCGTTGGCGGGGTGACCTCGCTTATTTTGCTGTCTGGAGTAACAATGACAGGGTTGTTCTGTCTAGTAACAGTGCAGGATACTTCCGCCACCTCCGCCTCCCTCAGTTTATCTATCAGTGACAGCACCATCTCCCTCAATATGACACCCACTACCACTGCTGGTGAGTTTTCTAGTAGCAGTGATATTACGGTAGGTGTAAATACTACTAATAATACTGGCTACAAACTCAGCATCACTGCTAATAACTCTACCAATCTAGTCAGTGGCAGTAATAACCTTACCACCATTAGTTCTGCTATTTCTGGTGATACCTTCTCTTCTTCTAGCGACTATAATAACCAATGGGGTTATAAACCCAGTAAATACTACGATACAACAAATGAAACCTTTATCACCAATACTGGTGATAATGCCGTCTATCTCCCATCCCCTAATACTACTACTGGTGACATTATAGATCAAACCTCTACATCTAATAGTGCCAATAATGAATACACCATCTCCATTGGCGCTAGAACTAATCTCTCTACTCCCATTGGTGAATATAGTAATACCTTCACTATTACGGCTATTGCCAATGCTACACCATATACCATTACTTATTATGAAAATGGTGGTGACCAATCCTCTCTTCCTGCTAATGTAAACGATTCCTCCTATGCTGAAACTGTAGTACTCAGTAGCACTACTCCTACTAGAACTGGCTATAACTTCACTGGTTGGTGTCTAGGTACAGCCAGTAGTAGTAATATCACTACTTCCGCAGGTGTAGATAGCTGCAGCTCTACTACTTACTCAGCTGGTGGTAACTTAAACCTAGACCAGACTGCAAACACTAATACCTATCACCTATATGCTATGTGGAGCCTAAAGACTTATAATGTCACCGTAAACTTCGCCGGTAGTGGTGTATCTAGTGTTACCTTTACCAACTCCACTTACGGCAATGCTACTACCGTCTCCACTAGTGGTGGCACTACCAGCCTGAAACACGGTGTATCCTATACTATCACTATGACCTTCAGCAGTGGTTATCAATTCGTAAGCTGGGCTACTGCCACCAATGGTACCCTCGGCTCCACGTCCGCCAACCCCACCACCTATACCGTCACAGGTACCAGCACTCTCACCGCTACGGGGAAGAGCAGCGTCCCTACTCTTAAAATTAATTTTGGCACTGGTATTTATGGCGTAATGGTAAAGAGCGGTAGTCTTACAGGTGATTCCATGGGTGTAGTCACTACTTCTGGTGGCACCGTTACTCTCACCTCTACTAGCACCAAGTACTATCTCCTCCCACTCTATAAATCTGGCTATACCTTTAGTAGCTGGTCTGCTAGTGGCGGCACTGCAACCTCAGATACTAGTGCCAGCGGTGGATATGGTTATTACTACTATACCGTCAAAGATGGCGTCACTAATACTGCTACCATCTCCGCAACTACCCTTACTACTGCTACTACCAGTACTAGCCTCACCGCTATGCAAAACCTCTCTGCCAGTACTTGTACTCATGCCCCCAAAGCCGTACGTGATACTCGTGATAATGCCGTCTACTATATCCAACGTCTCGCCGATGGCAAATGCTGGATGCTGGAGAACTTAAGACTAGGTAGCACATCTACTACCGCACTCACCAGTTCTAACACTAATATCACTAGCTCAGTAGGTCGTTACACTCTCCCTGCTTCTGGTACCGTCTGTTTTTACTCATCTTCATGTACTGGTACTGATGGCTCTACTACTGGTACAGGCTATACTGTCCCCGCCATTAATACTGCGTCTAAAACTACTACCAAGACTGGCTATGGTCCAGGTAGAAACTATGTAGGCGTATATTATAACTACTGCGCTGCCAGTGCTGGTGGCATCTGTACTGCTTCTAACTCAAACAGCGGCTCTGCAGACCGTGACATTTGTCCTGCTGGCTGGAAGATGCCAGTAGGTGGTAGCAGCAACTCCGCTGGTAGCTACTACTACCTTTACAATACTGGCTACAAGGCCAACCAAGATGCTTTCCGCTATGCGCTCTCTACGCCGCTTTCTGGCTACTTCTACAATGGCTCGGCGCGCTATCAGGGTAGCTTCGGGAGCTTCTGGTCAGCTACTCGTACTAATACCACGAATATGTATATCCTCAGCGTCAGTTCTAGCGCTGAGGGTTACGCCAATAGTGACTATCGTTATTACGGGGATTCAGTTCGCTGTCTCCTTAAGTAGGGCGATTTCCTGTTCAGGGTTTCTCCCCGTTTTCCGCCTCCTTGACCAGCTTGTCGATATACGCCTTCGGATAGGTCATCTTACTATTATACTCCTCTCACCAAAAGTCAAGCCTCTTTTAAGGCAACACCGCCTATGCTATAATAATCCTATGGACCAAGCGCTATTCATGTGGATCAGCATTATCGCCATCTCTATCCTCGGCACACTCGCCCATTTCGTCTACGAATTTGCCCACCATAATAGGACCGTCGGCATCTTCGCTGCCGTCAACGAATCCACCTGGGAGCACATTAAAATCGCCCTCACCCCCACCTTCCTCTGGAGCCTCCTCGACGGCGCCTTTTTCGGCACCAATGAAAATTACTTCCTCGCCAAAATTACCTCCCTCCTCATCGCCACTTTCACCATCCCCTTTATTTTCTACTCCTACCGCCGTATCGCCAAGCGCTCCATCCTGGCAATCGACATCTCCCTATTCTTTCTCGCTATCATCCTCAGCCAGCTCGCTTTCTACGCCATTTTGGACCTCCCGCCCCAGGGCTTCGCCGTCGCCTACATCTCCACCCTCGCCACCTTTATCTTCTTCGGTGCCTATATGACTCTCACCTTAAGGCCCCTCAAGCAAATCATCTTCAAAGACCCCTTGACCGGCAAATATGGCTTTCTCGCCCACTCCCACAAAAAGCCCAAAAAATAGCCCAAACGGGCCTTCATTTTGCCAACCGGCGGAAGCGAAAGAACTCACCTCAAACAAAACAAGATACGAACTCCATCTTCCAATACGTCCCATAAGAGACCTGGCGGAAGCGAGAGGATTCGAACCTCCGAGACGGTCACCCGCCCACACGATTTCGAGTCGTGCGCCTTCAACCACTCGGCCACGCTTCCACTTACTATTCTACCATATTGCCCCTATTTTTTCAATCTCCCTGCCCCCTTTTTCCTGCCCCTCTTTACGCCTTTTCCTCTTTCTTAATATATTTGAAATACTCGTAGCTGTTATGCTTACTCATTTTTTGCATGCTATTGTAGGCTTTTTCTGCGAGCATAGCACGATTCTCGTCCTCAGTTTTCTTTGGATCCGGCAAAAACGGCCCGTCGATATAAATATCCATTCTCGGCAAATCGCCATTTTTCTTATCTTTACGCTTATGATAAGTCGTCGTCATAGTAAAAACAGGCAGATTATTACGCACGGCATATTTAAACGAGCGGTCACCAGCAGGAAACTTACGTATCTTTGTCGCAAATGGCCAGACATGGGCCTCTGGATAAACGACCAAGCAGTTTTTCTGAGCCAATCTTTTATCCACGGCCTCGTTAAAGGCGGCCTTCTCCTCCTTGCTCTTACCGAGTGGTAGCCCACCGATAAGCGGCAAGTATTTACCAATGCCAGGTACCAATAGATTCACGGGATTTATTATCGTAAAAATATGCCTATCCGCCGCAATGGCCGGCCCAAACACATCGTGAAACGGATTCGTATGATTCGCGTAAATAACATACCCCTTACCACCAGCCTTTTTTAGCTTCTCTCTACCGTAAAATTTCGCTTGCCAATAACCTCGTTCGTAATACTGCCCAAACAGCTTAAAACCACGATAAAGGATCGAACCATACAATCTCTTAAACGGATTCTTGGGAATAAACTGGTAGTCTTTTGGCAAACCGACCTCGATCTTATTCTCCTGCTCTTCTGTTTCAATAGGATCATCTTTTTCACTTTCATAATAAAATACCCGCTCATTTTCCGGGATATCTTTTTGGAATAATTCTGCTTTTGCCATGTTGTTCCCTTATTATGATTATAATCTTCCCTCTATTATACGCCGATTCAAAGAACTTAGCAAATCAACATAATCATTATCTTGTCAATGGTACACTCGACACGATTCGAACGTGCGACCTTTGGCTCCGCAAGCCAACGCTCTATCCAACTGAGCTACGAGTGCTAATGGTTCTGTTGGCTAGCCTTTAGGGCCAACCAACACAAGTGTGGATGTTTTGATTAATCTCGACATCCACCTAGAAATTAAATGAGCATCACCTACAGGTGACATATTTATTATACCATATTTTCAAGAAAAAATATAGACAATTTTTCCACCCCTGTCCACCTCTGTTTTTGCCAAAACCCCAAGCATAACAATTTTAAAAATCGTACTAATTTATTATGCACATGCTATAATAAAAATATGCAGTGGGATTTAATTACCAATATCATACTTATCGCATCAATTATAACCCTAGGCGTTTTTGTCGTACTTGGGCTCTACCAATGGATCACGCGTGGCAAGATCAGTAAAGTAGACCCTCAGCTCCTCTGGCTCCCCCTTCCGCTTATTTTGATGGTTATTACCTACTTCCTTTTCGACAAAGTTTTCATTTTAAATACCCGCCCCGATGGCTCCGGCGAGCCGTCCTTCCCCTCTAGTCACGTCATGGTCGTCACCACCATCTTCTTCCTCATTACCCTCATCCTCCCCCACTATGTCAAGAACAAAACCCTCTGCCTCATCCTCGAGCTCATCATGGTGGTTCTTATCGGCCTCACTTGCACCGGCCGTATCCTCGCCAACAAACACTGGTGGTCCGATGTCCTCGGCGGTGTCATTTTTGCCTTCATTTTTAGCGAGATATATTACCTAATTATCAAAAGCAATAAAAAATCCCCCAAGCGTCTTCGCCATAAATCCTAACGCGCGCATAGAAAAGCCCCGCTCTTAAAGCGGGGCGGGAGGTTGGTTTGTTATTTCAAATCCTTTTTGGACGAGTCCCTGGGCCCAGGCGCCCCCAGCGGAATTTCCGGCCGAAGCGCCGTAATGATGATCCACCCGGACTCAATCTCGACATGGTCGCAGGCCAGCTCATCAGTACTCTGGCACGGCAGTATCGTGTAGCCCTCTTTTTTTAAGGCCTCAATCTTCCGTTTCAGCACTTCCTCGCCGTTATCTCGGCTAACATAAAAACACTGGATTCTTTCCTTCTGCACAAATATCACCTCCGTGTGATCATTGGGTTTCTCAGTGTCAGTAAAGTACAAAAATCAACCTCCACCACCATTATACCATATATACATTGTCTGATCTATGCTATAATTAACCTTATGACGGGATCTCAAAACACCAAATCTCAAAAATCAACCAACCTCCGGCGCACGATCTACTATTTTTGGCAAGCCTTGATGCGCCACAAAATTCGCACCTTCGCCCTCCTCCTACTCATCCCACTCAATATCTTTATCTCCAACATCTGGCTTCCTCGTGGCACTAGCGACATTATCGGTCAGCTCTCCACCGGCGATTTTGAGCTAAGTAACTACACCGGCATTCTTCTCCTCACTCTCCTCCCTACCCTCTTCAACAACCTCTTCCTCGTCCGTGTCCTCGACTGGCTCGACTGGTCCCTAGACGCCAAATGCGGTCAATACCTCTCCAACCTCGCTTTTCACGCCATTATCAACCAATCTATGACTTTCCATAGCAACCATTTTTCTGGTTCTCTTACCTCCCAGGCCAACAAGCTCCCCGACGCCTTTATTGCTTTGAAGTCCGAATTCGTCTGGGACATCTACCCCCTTATCCTCATTGTTATTTATTCCATCGTTGCCACCTGGCTCGTCTGCCCTCCTTTCGGCGCCATCATGCTCATCTTCACCGTCGCTTACTCTACCGTCGCCACCATCACCTTTTACAAAACTCGTCATATCGACGCCGCTCTCGCCTCCGCCGAAAACAAACAAACCGGCCAGCTCGCCGACGCCGTCACTAATGTCCTCAGTGTCAAATCCTACGCCCGCGAAGCCTACGAGAAACAGCGCTTCCATCGCACCACCGATGCCACCAAGCGCGCCACTTTCGGTGTTGCCAAAGTCTCCATGTGGCGCAATTTCCTTCTCAATTCCATCGGCGCCGTCACTTTTGTCGCCGTGCTTATTCTCATTATTGCCAGCCATAATCTTTTTGGCGTCAACGTCGCCAATATGGTCTTTCTCTATTCCATCTCCAGCTCCCTCCTCAGCAATATCTGGCGTCTCAATCATATTCTTCGTGGCATCAACCGTTCCCTCGGCAACGCCAAGGAAATGGTCGAAATTCTCGACCTCCCCTATCTCATTGATGACAAAACCGACCGTCCACTAGGGATCAGTCATGCCACCGTCGAATTTGAGCACATCTCCTTCCAACACGCCGAGCAAACCCACCCGCTCTTTTCTGATTTCACTCTCAGAATCCCCGCCGGTAAGACCATCGGCCTTGTCGGCGTCTCTGGTTCCGGTAAGACCACCCTCACCAAATTGCTCCTGCGCTTCGCCGACGTCAACGCTGGCGCCATCTATATCGACGGCCAAGACATCCGCGACGTCACTCAGAACTCCCTCCGCGACGCCATCGCTTACGTCCCTCAAGAATCTTCCCTCTTCCACCGCTCCGTATCCGATAATATCGCTTACGGCCGCCCTAATGCCACCAAAAAAGAAATCGAGCAAGCCGCCAAACTCGCCCACGCTGACGATTTTATCAAAGACCTCCCCGATGGCTATGACACCATGGTCGGCGAACGCGGCGTCAAGCTCTCTGGCGGCCAGCGCCAACGCATCGCCATCGCCCGCGCCATCTTAAAAAATGCCCCCATCCTCGTCCTCGACGAAGCCACTTCGGCCCTTGATTCCGAGTCCGAAGCCGCCATCCAATCAGCCCTCAAGAATCTTATGCACGGCCGCACCTCTATCGTCGTCGCTCACCGTCTCTCTACTATCGCCGGTCTCGACGAAATCGTCGTTTTAAATGACGGTCAAATCGTCGAACAAGGCACCCACGCCGAGCTCCTCGCGAAAAACGGTGCCTACGCCAAGCTCTGGTCCCGCCAATCCGGCGCTTTCTTGGACGACCAATAATCCCCATCCGTGATATAATGGGTACAAACATTGAGTACTAAAGGAGTTAAACTATGCCCAGCATTTTCACCCAAATCATCAACGGCGACATCCCGTCCTACAAAATCTACGAGGACGACAAAACTTACGCCTTCCTCGACATCCACCCCGAGACTAAGGGTCACACCCTCGTCGTCCCCAAAAAGGAGGTTGACAAAATCTACGACCTCTCTGACGAGGATTATCAGGCCCTCATGGCCACCGTCAAGAAGCTCAGCAAACACATGGAAGACAAACTCGGCGCCCGCATCCTTTGGAAAGTCATCGGCACCGATGTCCCCCACGCCCACGTTCACCTCATGCCCTACGACGAATCCTGGCAACACGGCCGCACCCTCGACCTCACCCCTGAGGAATTCACCCAAATCCGCACCAAGCTTGAATACAAATAAATCCTCACCGCCGCACCCACTGCGGCGGTTTTTCCTGCCCACCCAGCGTAGACTAAATCGGCCTGAGGTGCGACAAAATCAGTTCCTCCATCGGCGCATAATCCAGCTTAAACCCCGCCACCGACGCTTCCACCATCTGCTCTTTGCTCATTCCCGCAAACGACAAAAAATAGCTGCTCCGATAGGCCAACTGCCTAATAAACTCTCGTTGCGCCCGGCCATTTCCTTCCCGAAACGGATGCAACGCATTGATTTCTGCAAAATAATATGCCAACCTTTTGCCAAACTCTGCCACATTTAGCCCCGTTAGATATTTCTCTGCCTTTAACTCCCCAAAAATCCGCTTCGCCTCCGCCTCAATCGCAAAATACCTGCAAAACAAATTCCCTTTCGCAATGTCCACCGTCCGCACCTCCCCCGCCCAGTCATAAACATCCTGAAATAAATACCTATGAATCGCCTGCAAATGGCCAAAGTCAAACCTTCCCTCTATTGGATTCTCAAACAACTCTCGCGACCTATATTTAGCGAGCCTCCTCTCTGTATCATATAATTCGTCAAAATCACGAATCCCAAATTTATTCCGCAAAACTCTAGTGTCAGGATAGCAATAAGGATCTTGCATTATTTTAGGCCTTGCCTTTCCTTTATTTCGCGAATTGTTTTCTCACGAAGAGCTTCCGTGGTAGTCCTGGCTAATTCCACGTCAATTAACTCTTGGATATCTTCATTGCTTAGCGGCATATCCTCCAGCGCAAAAGTCGCCTTAATCTCTTCCAGCCTTTCCGTTGCCGTAATCGGGTATGCCCCAGTGCGCACGTCAAACGGAATGCTTTTTGTTTCGTCCGCTCGCACCAGCATCATCCGAATCACATCAGACGTGGTCGTCCCCAGGCTCTCAAACAGCTTCGCCGTCCGCTCTTTTAAATCCGCTGGCACCCGCACCTGTATTAAATTATTTGTTCTTGAAATTGTTGTAGTACTCATACCTCAATTGTATGACATTGTCATACAATTGTCAACCCTTCCGCAATCTGAGCAAAAGTGTTATAATAACTACAAGTAATAGAGTAAGAGGAAAACCAAAATATGAAATTCGCATCTAGCTATGAACCCAATCAATATGAAGCCGACATCTACGGCGCCTGGGAAGCCGCCGGCATCTTCAACCCCACCGAACCCACCGTTCCCGTTGACGACGACGGTGACGGCGTAGACGATCGAGAAACAGAAAAAAACACCTATTCCATCGTCATGCCTCCACCAAACGCCAACGGCAACTTGCACATCGGCCACGGCCTCACCATTGCTCTCGAGGACTCTCTTACTCGCTATTATCGCTTAAGGGGCAAATCCACCTGGTATATCCCTGGCGCCGACCACGCCGGCTTCGAGACTTGGGTCGTTTATGAGAAAAACCTCGAAGCTCAGGGTCATACCCGCTTCGAATACGACCGCAACGAGCTCTACGCCAAAGTTTGGGACTTCGTCGCCGAGCAGCGCGGCAATATGGAACTCCAACTCCGTGCCTTAGGCGCTTCCTGTTCTTGGGATGACCTCACCTTTACCCTCGACGAGAACGTCATCGACCGCGTCTACACCACCTTCGAAAAAATGTGGAACGATGGCATGATTTACCGTGGCGAGAAACTCGTCAACTTCTGCCCCAAGCACCAAACCGCCTTCGCCGACATCGAGGTCGAACACGCCGACGAATCAGGCACCCTCTGGGACATCGCCTATGATGATATTATTGTTTCCACTACTCGCCCCGAAACCCTCTTTGGTGATGTTGCTGTTGCAGTTAATCCAGATGATAAGAGATATAAAGACCGCATCGGTAAAACCGTCCACCTACCTCTCACCGACCGCGAAATCCCCATCATCGCCGACGAGCACGCCGACCCCGAATATGGCACCGGCGCGGTTAAAATCACCCCCGCCCACGATTTCGACGATTTTGAGGTGGGTGAGCGCCATAACCTCTTAAGAATCAAAGTCATCGCCGAGGACGGCACCATGATTAACGTCCCCGAGAAATATCAAGGCCTTACCACCAAAGAGTGCCGCAAACAGGTCCTCAAAGACCTCAAGGAGCAGGGGTTACTCAAAGGCGAGCACAAAATCTCCCACTCTGTCGCTCACTGTTACAAATGTGGCACCGTTCTCGAGCCGACGCTGAAGGAGCAGTGGTTTGTCGACGTCAAAAAACTCGCCAAGGTCGCCATCGAGCATCTCGAAAATGACGAAATCAAATTTTACCCCGAGAACAAAAAGAAAGTCCTGATTAACTATCTGAAAAATCTCAAAGACTGGAACATCTCCCGCCAAATCCCTTGGGGTATCGCCATCCCGATGTTCAGAAAAGTCGACGACACCGCCACCGACGAGCCCGACTGGATTTTTGACCGCCGCACCAACCTCAAGGAAATCGAAAAAGCCGGCGTCAAATATGTCCGCGACGAAGACACCTTCGACACTTGGTTCTCGAGCAGTCACTGGCCCATCGTCTGCACTGACTGGACTGCAGAGAATTTCAACCCCTATTATCCGCTCAACGTCATGGAAACTGGCGCCGACATCCTCTTTGCCTGGGTCGCCCGTATGATTATGATGGGGCTTTACGTTACGGGCGAAGTTCCGTTTAAGGAGGTCTACCTCCACGGTCTCGTCCTCGACGCCCACGGCAAGAAGATGAGCAAGAGTAAAGGCAACGTCATCAACCCGATGGATCTCGTCGCCAAATACGGCTCCGACGCCTTCCGTCTCGGCATCCTCAGGGGTCGCTCCGCCGGCATGAACCAAGCCTTCTCCGAACAATCCGTCATCTCCGGCCGCAACCTCTGTAACAAACTCTGGAACATCTCCCGCCTCATCCAATCTATGGCCGATAATGAGGTAGGGGTGGCCGACGATGCCTTTTTCAAGGACAATGGCCGATTAGCGAGCTCTGAGACGTATATTCCTGACGGACCCGACAGGTTCGCCCGCCAGGGCGGTTCTGCCGGCGTCCCAGCGTATGACGTCGAAGGCGAGATAGTCGGTCCTGAAAAAGGCATGTCGGACGAGACACACTCATATACCACCGACAATATGGGCGAAGACTGGATTTGTCGCGAGTTGAACAATTGTTTAGAACAGGTCGAACAAGACATGGCAAGTTACCGCTTCGCCGAAGCCGTCGAAACCCTCTACAGCACCATCTGGGACAAATATGCCGACTGGTTCCTCGAATCTCAGAAAATTTATAAAAACATTCCACTTCTCAAAAAGACTCTCGAAACACTCCTTATTACCCTCCACCCCTTTGCTCCCTTCGTCACCGAGGCTATTTGGCAGAACCTATCCTGGACGGACGGCTTTATCGCCACCGCCAAGTGGCCCTCAAGCCTCAAATATGACCCGATAAGCGCAAGCGAGTTCGAAAGCCTCATAGCAGTCGTGCAAGAGGTCAGAGGCACCTTACAAGCGCTCCCAGGGGCTAATAATGCCAAAAAATACGACCTATTATACGATAACGATAGCCTCGTAGCGGATAACCTCCTCTTAATCAAGACCCTCACCAAGGTTCCCGCCACCACTGCCCTCGAGGGCTCTCCACGGGGCCTCAGACTCGCCCTCGCTAATCACGAACTCTACCTTGACGTCCCCGAAAAGGTTGTCAAGGAGTACAAAGATGCCCTCACCGAGAAAATCCTCTCTGTCGGCCGCGAGTTGGACGCCCTCAATCTCCGTATGCAAAATCCCAATTATGTCGAGCGCGCCCCCGCCCACCTCGTTCTCGAGACCAAAGAGCAAATCAAAGAAAAAGAACAGCTCATCTCCCGCCTCAAATCCCAACTCGAAGTAATCTAGCACCCCCACCCCTGTTACCATTGACAAAATACCACAAGTATGATACAATATCAGTATCGTGCAAACCCAGTCGCGCGAGCATTTTTATAGGGAGGTTTCAAAAATGGAAAACAACGTCACTACGTTCAAGAAAGGTTTAGTGGTGGAGCGTCTAGGCGAATCCCAGGCGAATATCTTCTTCAACGACAGGATCTATTGCGTCCAAGAAGACCAGCTCTCGCTCGTCGCGAGCAGAATCACCGAGGATCACAGCAGCATCAACATCTACTTCGGTGGCTTCGACCACGGCTGCATCATCGTCGTCGAAAACCTAGCGATGAGCAACAACAACTACGCCCTCGCCGAAGCCGTCGCCTACCTCTGCGACTACATCGCCAAGCGTTCGATCTTCTAGCACCATCCATCACCCCTCTAGCACCATCCATCACCCCTCTAGCACCTTTCCGCGCCACCCCCCCCGGTGGCGCATTTTTCATTTCACACTCGACCACAAACTCGCCACCCAGTGTCCTGTCGCCCGCGCTCTCTAGCTCCAATCCGCACCCCTACTCCCACTCCAGCATCTTTGTCCTCACCCCTGTCCACTTCACGCCTCTGTTCCGCGGCCTCAGCTGCCGCAAAATCTCACTTTTCGGACTTGCCGCACACTCCTTAAAACTCTCCGTCGCCCTTATAATCCCCGCATAAGTCGGGTCATAAATCCCCTCTATTTCCATCAACCCCCGTTCCAGCATCACTACCGCCTGTCGCACGCTTGCGCCCTGCAAGACCCGCGCCATCTCATCTGGCAACACTCCCGCTTCTGCCATCAGCCGCGCCGTCCCCGCCACGTTACGACGTAGCCCCCGCCGCATCTTATCCCGGATCACCGCCAGCCTTTCCCGCGCCGCCATGCATTCGTCAGAATCCCTAAACTTATCCGGCATCATCTGCATCAGCATCTCCGCCTGCGCCAATATCTCCGACATCACCTTAAACCCCGCCAGCGCCACCATCCAGTCCGCCTCTACTATCTCTGCATCCTTCGGCACATATTTACCCGACACCTTGTCGTATCTAAAATCCCGCTTCCGTATCTCATCCGCCTCTTCCCCGTTCACCCCTACCACAAACCTCGGCACCCAGCGAAGCGCCCGCTTCACTCGCTTGCCACTATCATCCACTTCCCACGGGTCCTTATAAAAATCCACCTGCGTAAACCCAAACGGCACCTCCTCTTGAAACTCATTTGTCTCATTATTCGCTCGCGAAATCTTATCCGCAAAATACTCCTCTTCCTCCACCCGCGCCGCCTCTGGCGCCAAAGTTACATCCCGCGCCCACACCGTCACGTCCAGCGCCATCTCTATCCGCCCGTCCTCAATCGTCGGGAAATTAGACGTCACATCCTCCCCCACCTTCAGGCTCACCACCGTATCCACTCGGTGCCTCTTGTCGTCAAACGCCCTTGTCGATTCCGCATAGGCGAGAAACGGCTTCGTCACCTTCCCCTCATCGTCCGTGTGTTCATGATTCCCTAGCCACCCCATCTCCGTAATCCCCCAGTTCATCAACGTTTCCAAAATCTCCGCATGCCCCACGCTCGTCCCCCTGTTCATATGTGACAAATACGTCTGCTCACTCGACGCCACGTGACGCAAAGTCCGATCATCCCACACCTCGCCCCACCCCTCCTCTTTCAGGCTCGCAAAAATCTTCTTCACCTTCTTCCGCCGCTTCTCCTCTGTCGCCCCCGTTAATTCCCTTCCCACAAATTTTTGTTTACGTTTTTCTTCACTACTCATCCCCCTCATTATACACCCAAACTATTTTTTATTAAACCTGTCCAAATTAAACAGCGGTTCCCCCTTTTCCGCATCGATAATTCCCTGCGCCTTGCGCACTAATTTTTTCAGCCCCACCTCCGACGCCGCCGACCCCACATGCACCGTCCGCACTACATGATTCCCTTCCTTGTAGCACACTTGCACCCCCGTCGCCCCCGAGGTCGTCTTAAATTTCCTTATGTAAGCCATACCTCCATTGTACCACACTGGAGCCGCAAATTTTACACACGATTTCCACTTATGTTTTCCACAAAAACCACAAGCAAATTCCCGCTAATTCCCTGTTGGCTAGCAACCAGATGGCCTAGCAACCGCACTTGACAAACCATTCCGCCTGCGCTAAAATTAAAGTATCAGCTGGCAACCGCCAGCTGGGAGTGAACGAAGAGAAGTTTCTGCGACAATTTAGCAACCGACTTAAAATTCAAGCCGGCAGTTTTGCATAAGCATAAAATAAAATGGTTATGCAGTCAAAAAAATGCACGTGCCTATTTTTGAAATGACAGGGAAAAATCGAACAATAGAAATTCGAGATTTAAGCACGCCCCAGTAACGCAATAATAGAAAATATGTTATAATATCAACTGAATGAGAGTTCCAATTACACAATCAGAAGAATGGAGAAAACTCCAAGATAATCTCGGTGAGACTAATTTTTTCAAAACAGGGAATGGCTACCAGTTTCTTGCCATTCTTAAAAAGACCCCAGTGGGGAACTACCTTTATTGCCCCTACGGTCCAGCGGCAAAGGATCAGAAATCCTTCCAGGAGGCCATAGAAGCCCTCCAGAGCCTCGGCAGGGAACAAAGCGCTATCTTTATCAGGGTCGAGCCTTTCAGAGCCTCAGAAGCCGAATATTTGCCTCACACGGCCATTAAGTCTAAGGATTTGAATCCCAAAGAAACCTGGCTTCTCGACCTCACCGGCACCGACGACGATCTTAGAAGCAAACTCCCCAGCAGGCTCCTTCGCTACTACAAATCCGCCAGCAAGAAGGGAATTACTATCGAAACCTCCCACGACCCAGCCGACATCCATTACCTCCTAGACCTCCAAAAAGCTCTGGCTAAAGAAAAGGGAATTAGCACCTTCTCGGAACACTACTTGCAGACCGAACTGAAACAACCATTTGCGACATTATACCTTATCAAATACGATAAAGAAGTAGTTGCTGCAGGTCTAGTCTTTGATGATAAAACAACTAGATATAATTTACAGGGCGCCCAGTCCGACGAGGGCAGGAAGCTCCACGCCACCGGCATCCTCACCATCCAGCTAATATTGGACGCCAAATCCGCTGGCAAGCAAATCTTCGATTTCTGGGGCATCGCCCCCGAAGGCTCCCCAAGCGCCCACCCCTGGGCTGGTTTCACCAATTTCAAGAAAACTTTCGCCGGCTACCAATACGACCACGCCGGCACCTACGACCTCATCTTAAAGCCCGCCAAATACAAGCTCTACAAAACCACTCGCCGCCTCCACCGCCTCCTCCGCAAATAACCCCACACAAATTCCCCAAAATCGCACTACACGATCAAGCCCCCGATCACGCAACCGGGGGCTTAGAAAATATTTGGTTTTCTTAGATAAAGTCCAACTTCTTCTTATCCCAAGTGAAATATAAGCCAGCTCCATACTCATGCTCGTTAAAGTTAAAATGGGGAGCAGCAACCAACTCGCCTACTCGATATTGGGTCTCTTGATCACGCTTCGAGATACCCACTTTATCACCACAGAAATCACCTCTTATATCGACGATTTGCGCCTTGTTTGTTCGTAGGGTACGCTCGTAATCATTCCGAATAACATATGCGTCCTCCGGTATAACAGCCGTCACTATGACGCCGTTCAAACACTTCTTGTAGACGGGGTTAGGAACATCAAATTTCCGACTTTGTGGTATTCCACGCCTCATTCCCTCAGCCATCGCGGCCACCCTCACGTTTTCAAACGGGCATGTCATAGCCCAGGTCAAACGTTCGTCCACAGCGGGAACATCTTTTCTATCCACACTGGCGTAAATTGCTGCTATTAAGTCGTACGGATTCTCACTGTACCACAAGGCATTAATTTTACCGACAGATAAACGCATTTCCTTATAGACTTCCGGATTAAGAAGGCTCCGAAAATTAGGGCTAGAGCGCATCCCCTGTTTATATAGAGTATCAAACACAGATTCTGCATCCTCACGCCCGGCAACTATCTCTACACCCTTGCAGTAAAACTCAGCAATGGAGCAGAAAGGCTCCGTTCTTATTCGCCGCAAAATCTTAAATAATTGCTTTTCTAATACATCCACGGGTAGATGTCTCGCCTTAATCATGCCTACGGCCATTTCGCTTATGATACTATCATAAAAAGAATAACCCAAATTACGCTTGAAGGCAGAAAACAGCCAGCTATATGGTACACATCGGCTCCCCATAGCTTTTAAAGCTACATATCTCTTATTCCAATCTTCAGAGTGTGTCCAGAAAGGTATTTTAACGAAAGGAAGCCTCATGGCAAATACGTCACAAACTTGTCGGATTTCCGCAATGGACATTTGTCCAACCATCCTTAAAGGGCATTTGGCGCCCTGTGCTATTGCCCATATGGCAGCTTCACGAAGTTCTCTGCGGTTATGTGATTCCGAACAAAGCGCATCCATAATAAGATTACTTGGTGCGCCAGCTCCATAGCCATAAATAGCCGCAATTACGCGCTCATCCTCTATGCTTTTGCTCCAACTTTCCAACGCGGGTTTCGGTATGAACTGCTCCTTACAGGCTTTAGCTCCAGCCATGCAAATGTACCAATCGGGATCATCCAACGCCCGATCGATAACCGAAAAACTCAATTTCTCTGACATTTTTCATCCCCCCAGTAATAATTGTTCTAAGAAAACCAAACTAAAAAAGTACGTAGCTTCCGCTACTACCTGCATTATACCACATTTCCCCCATCCCCGCAACACATCATAATATCTCGCCTTCGCAAAACTATGCTATAATAGTCCTATGATATTCGAACCCATCACCCCAGGCGACTTCGCTACCTACGCCGCCAAGTCCCCGTACAAATCCTTCATGCAAACCCCCGAAATCGCCGAGTATAGGGAGTCAAACGGCTGGACCCCTTACTTCTTCGCCGTTAAGGACGCCAAGGGCAAAATCCTCGCCGCCACCATGCTGGTAGCAAAACCCACCTTCCTCGGTAAATCCACCTTTATCGCCCCCGGCGGCCCCCTCCTCGACCTCGAAGACACCAAACTCACCCAATTCTTCTTCAAACACCTCAGACATTACATCAAATCTCACAACGGCTACGTCCTCCACATCAGCCCCTATTACGAACTCACCGAGCGCGACCGCGACGGCCAGCCCCTAAAAAACGGCTTCGACCATCAAAAAGCCCTCAAAAACCTCCGCAGCCTCGGCTTTCAGCCCCTCGCCAACCCCAACCAGCCCCAATACCATTTCGCCATTGATATAGACGACCGCACCCCCGACCAACTCCTCGCCGATTTTAAGCGCAACACCCGCGGCCACATCAGAAAAGCCGACAAAGCCGGCGTCACCGTCCGCGAGCTAAAAAGGGAGGAATTAAACATCCTCAAACAAATCACCGAATCCACCGCCGCCCGCCGCGATTTCACCGACAAGCCCCTCTCCTATTACGAACAGATGTACGACCTCTTCCACAAAAAAGGCGAAGTCAAATTCATGGTCGCCGAGGTAAACGGCAAGCCGCTCTCGGCCGCCATGTTCATGCTCTACGGCTCCGAGGTTGTATATCTCTTCAGCGGCAGCGACGAAAGGTACATGAAGGAATACAACGCCCAATACGCCATCCAATGGCACATGATCAAGTACGCCGCCGAGCATAAATTCAAGAGATACAACTTCTACGGCATCTCCGGTCTCCCCAAAAACGGCGACCTCGACGGCATCTACGAATTTAAAAAAGGCTTCGCCTCCGGCCCCCACGGGCACGTTATCGAACTCATCGGCTCTTTCGACCTCCCCATTAATAAGCCTTTCTGCCACCTCCACTCCCTCCTATCCAAACTCAAACACCACTAAATTATACTCGAACTAGTATAATCCGCCTAAACCAACCCCAAATTATACTCGTTCTAGTATAATAAATTTTTCACCAACCCAAAAAATTGCTCTTGTTTTTGTCGTAAAAGTCGTGTATTATGGAATTATAGCGATTCACAGCAGTCTTTTTAAAAGACAGCACATTATTTATAGAGAAACTAAAACGAAAAAACGGCACCGTGATGGGCCTCATCGTTTTAGTAGCTTATGCTGTCTAGGCGGCTGTGGATCGCACCCAAGCGGTGCCATTTTTATTAATACCGTAAAAGAGACAAATGGCACAAATAACCTTGTGTCAGCCTCATTTAAGATGGCACCGCTGGGGGATAAAAGGAGGGGATAAAAAGGGAGGGATAAAAGGGGCAAAGGGGGATGAGGGATAATTAATAACTTAGTAAGGAGAAATCCAAGATGGTCATACATCATTATAATAACCGCACCAAGTCAAAGGCCACTACAGCATTCTTAGTAGCCTTAATGGTAATAAATACCGCAATCATTATTACGGTACCAAACCACACTTTTGCAGACAATACTATTTCTAAGAATGCCTCCGTTACTGTATCATCTGCTTGTACCTTTACCGCTAGTGATAGTTCTGTTTCTGCCACTGTAGCCAATGGTAACTCTACCGAACTCACCGCGAGCCCCATCACCACTAACTGCAATGATCCAAGTGGCTATGCCATTTATGCCATTGGTTATTCTGGTGATAGTTATAGTGCTACTACTCATACTGACATGATATCCTCACTAGGTAGTAGTTACAACATTAAGACTGATGGTACTGGTACTTATGGTTCTAGTTGGAAGATGAAGCTTACTAATCCTTCTAATGCTACTATCTCAGGAAGCTTTGGCAGTAGTTATCAAAACATCCCCTCTACCTTCACCCAAGTAGCTACCTATGCCAATAATACTACATCAGGCAGTATCACTCCATCCTACCAAGTAGCAGTCTCTTCTTCTCAACCAGCTGGTACTTATACTGGTAAAGTTAAATATGTACTAGTACATCCTAAC
>JAFWNY010000021.1 GCA_017510075.1 Candidatus Saccharimonadota bacterium
CCCCGCCAACGGAAGAAGTGTTAGAACCGTTGGCGGGGGAACGCCGCTTATTACCGGTACTGATCCGGCTGCTTAGTTTACGAATTGTGTTTGCGAGATTTGTCTTCATGTGTGACCTCTTTATTAAGTTTATTGCCTCCTTCCCCAGCGGTCACTTCTTGTACTTCTATTACAAAAATGGCACCGCGATGGGGGTGCTAAACATTAATTACCATGGCCGAAGCACATTACGCAACTAATAGCCCTTCACGGTGCCATTTCTATTGCGTAATGTCTTGCCGTCATACTAAAATGACCTCGGCATCTTAATAATTAATGTTTAGCAATTACCATTATAACATATATATTTTTATTTTGTGGGTTTTTGCAGAACGTTTTTTACAAAACGTTATCAGTTATTGATTTTCACGCAGTATCGACACTCTCCTTGAACCTCCAATTTCTCAATCTCGGGCCAAATCCGACCAATCCGCACAAAACTCCGCCAAAATCACCATTTTTGCCAAAAATCCCCACCCCTGTTATCTTTGACAATTTTTCAAGTTATGCAACATTTGTCGCAAAACTCAAAAAACCAAAATTCCCATCTGCAGTTTTCGTGGTACAATTATGGAAGTGGAGGGGAAAGAGAGTACATGTTAAAAGTTGTGGTTTTTGATTGTGGATATGGCGGTGAGTTTTTTGCCGATAAACTTGCCGAAGAACTCCCGATTCTCGACATCATTAGGGTAGTGGACTGGCGCCACGCCGCCGACATCCAGTCTAACCCGCGCCTCGCGCGCAAATACACCGAGCAAGCCTTGCGCCCATATATCGGCAGGGCAGAGCTTATAATTTTCGCCAACCATTTCCTCACGGCTACCAGCCTCAAATATTTTCGTCGCAAATACAAAGACCAGAAATTCATCGGCCTTCGCCTCAAGCGCCCAAATAGCCCTATCAAACGCGACACACTTATTTTGGCCACCAAAGCCATCACGCGCACCGTCAACTATTACAACTTTTTATTTCACATCGACCGAAAGAGCAAAACCCTCACGCTCGATACTTGGCCCGCCCAGATCGACGACGGCGAGCTCACTAAAGATGAGGTCCGTCTCACCCTTGAGCATTTTATCGCCAAATCCAAGCTCGACCCCGGCGAAATCATCCTCGCCTGCTCGCATTTCAGCGACCTTAAGCCCACCCTGAGAAGTATATTCGGCTGCACCGTCAAAATTTACGACAGCACCGAAGACGCCATCTCTGAAGCCTGTAAAGCCCTAAACATACGCGGCGGCACCGGCAAAAAATCCAAATAATTATGTTACAATAAACATATGGATGTTGAACTTTCCACTTTTTATGCTCGCCTCGCCGCCATCGGCCTGATTTTGGCGCTCGGTTTTCTGCTCGGCAAACTAAAACTCATCAGCACCGAGACCAACAGGGAATTAACCAATCTTCTCCTCACCGTCTTTATGCCCGCCTCGCTTTTTATCGCCTTTCCGTCCGAGTACGATGAGTCCACCCTGAACCTCTTTTTCGCTGGCCTCGTCGCCGGCATCATTGTCATGTTCATGCTCATCATCCTCTCCAAAATCGCCTTCAACAAACTCTGGTTCAAAGGCGGCCTACGCTACGAGTCGCAATTCGCCCTGATTTTCAACAACGCCACCTTCCTCGGCTACCCCATCGTGGTTAACACCTTCGGCCCCTCTGGTATCATCGCCTACTGCGGCTTCATTATTGCTTTCAACATCGCCCTATTCTCTTACGGCATCTGGCTTTTTGAACGCAAAATCTCCGTCAAGCTCTTGAGAAGTATCGTCACCAACCCCAACATCATCGCCGTATTACTCGGTATGTTCCTATTCCTCGCCGGCATCCAGCTCCCCAGCTTCATCACCGACGCCGTTGGCTACGTCGGCGGCGCCACCACCCCGCTTTCCATCATCTGTATCGGCTTCATGCTTTCCCGCGCCGATTTCAAAGCCCTCATCAAAAAATGGCGCCTCATCGTCGTCGCGCTCGTCCAGCTCATCCTCGGCCCTCTCACTACTTGGGGCCTACTCACCGCTCTCCATTTCCCGATTGAAGTAATCCAAGTCTGCACTCTCATCCAGGCCCTCCCCACCGCCACCTCGCTCGGCCTCTTCGCCACCAAATACGGCGGCAACAATATCGAATCCTCCGAGCTGGTCACCATTTCCACCCTCCTCTCCGTCGTCACCATGCCGCTAATGATATTAGTTTTCCTCGGCTAGTCGGTAATACCCCCACGCCCACAAAAACCAATTGGGGTGGTCTATAGAGCAGGTAAATAAAAACCGCCCGTCAAATCAAAATCCGACGGACGGCTACCTGACAGGTTAGACATTTTCGGTCTGCTGAAACTCAAAAAGATCGTAGACACTTCAACCTTTGTTAAAATAGTTATAAATACCAAACATAACTATTCAAAGGAGGAATTATGCCAAAAGGAATTGGCACGCCTACGATCTATGGTAATATTTTACCAAACTTTAA
>JAFWNY010000022.1 GCA_017510075.1 Candidatus Saccharimonadota bacterium
ATGAGGCCGAGCATGGTTTGGCGAACGACGTTGTCGTCCCAGTCGTAGAGGATGATTTCGAGACCAGAGCCAGCTGTGAGCTCGGTAGCGTTAAAGACGCATTGCCTGGAGCCAGTTTCACAAATATTTTTGGCATTACCATCTTCTGTGATGTCGCGGAGCAAAATGTTTTTTATGCCGTAAAACCCTTCGTCTACATCAAAATCAAGCGTTAAATCCTTGTGGTCGTCGATTGAGATGACATATGCGTTGTTATAAATGTCAACTACATCTTGGTCGTAGGTTAATGTAACTGAGTGGAGTACGTCTGCGCCCGTAGAATCTTTCGCGAATGTGTTTGACGTTGTAAAAAAAATAACTAATGCTAAAGAAAATAACATTAGCGCTGCGATTTTCCATTGTTTGATATTATACATTTGGCCTCCTAATTAACAATGTATGACATTTATACTTATTATAACACAGTGTTTATGATTCTGTTCGATATTTAGAGTAGAACGGAACGCTACTGCGAATTTTCAATTAGATGTTACTGTTTTCTTGTGGTATTAGTGATTCTTACTGGTCACTACGTTATTAAGAAAAAGTCGCGTTGCTAAGTGAAAATTGGATTTAGGATTAAGTTCGAATGGAGCGAAGCGGCATCCTTATCTCTTTGCCTGCAAAAGTATAATTCAGAACTCGCACGGCATTAGAATAAGGTAATCCTTTTAGGTATAACCTTGTTTTTCGCTGTGTATTCGGGGCGATCAATACACCAATCTACCACCATGCAAAGCCGAATAAGGTAGTCTTCTCGCCCCTTACCATATCGTGTAACCATGTAATGATACCACTGCATGGTCTTGTTTTTTTATCTGGGGTGTGGTATAATTAACTTAGTATGGCTATTAAAGTTACTAGAAAAGATCAGGGAGAAGCGAATGAAAACATCATCAGGCGCTTTAACCGCAAAGTCCTTCAGAGTGGTATGATGCCACTGAAGAAGTCTCAGATGCGTTTTAGTAAGCCTATCTCTAAGCGCGAGCGTAGAATTAAAGCTATTATTCGTGAAGCACGTAGAGCAGAAAAGGCTGAGCGTATAAAACTAGGACTTAAATAAGAAATCCCCCTACGCAAGGGGGATTTCTTATGATATAATGATGATGTAAAAGGAGAAATATGATAATATTATTTGGCCTCGCCGGCTCAGGAAAAGGCACTCAAGGAAAAGCTTTATCGGAGATTTTTGGTTGGCGTTGGCTATCAGTGGGTGAAGCGATTCGCCAGCATGGTGGTTACGAGGAAATTATTAACAACGGGGGATTGATTCCGGACGAGGATGTGATTAGGCTCATGAATAAACAGATTGAGAAATCTGAGGACGAAGGGTTTGACGTGATCTTGGATGGTTATCCGCGAGACAAGGCGCAGGCTGAGTATATTGCTGATCATATGATTGATAAAATTGATGGAGCGGTGATTCTGGAAGTTCCGAAAGAGGAGCTTTTGGAGCGGCTAGCATTAAGGGGGCGCGATGACGATAAAGAACGAGATAGCATCGAGAGGAGATTTGAGATATTTGAGCAAAATATTGGGGAGATTTTGCCACTTTTTGAAGAAAAAGGTGTGCCAATTGAGCGTGTTGACGGTGTGGGCGCGGTAGAGGAGGTGACGGCGCGCTTGGTGGAGGTAGTAAAGAGGTTTAACCCAAATGCTACAGAACAAGAGAATGACGTTAACGGTGAAGAGATTGAAAAAAGTTATGGCGAATAAAAACGGACTTATTAATATTGAGACTGCTAGTAGGGCGGCAGTGGAGGAGAAGATTGCCGCGATGCGTGAAGGGGGGAAGATTCATGGGGGGATTATGCGGGATCTTAAGCAATATGTAAAGCCGGGAATGACAGGGAAGGAAATTGATGCGTGGGTAAGGGCAGAGATAGTGAAGCGAGGAGCTGAGGTGGCGTATGATAGGTTGGACGATGAATTTCCGGGGGCGATATGTATATCTGTGAATGATGAATTGGTGCATGGAGCACCGACGGACGAACCGCTTAGTGAGGGGGATAAAGTGTCGTTTGACCTCGATATATATTATAAGGGTTATTATACGGATGGGGCGTTTACGATGCTGGTGGGGAATACCGGTTCGCCAGCAGTGAAGAAAATGATATCAGTGACAGAATCGGCGATGTGGGAGGGGATAGATCAGGTGAAGCCGGGGGCGCATATAGGTGATATAGGGTATGCAGTTGAGAAGGTGCTGCGTAAGGGGCACCTTGGGGTGATTGAGAATTATATCGGGCATGGGATTGGCAAAACGATGCATGAGCCACCTGAGGTGCCGAATTATGGTAAAAGAGGGCGAGGATATAGATTGGTGGAAGGTGACACTATATGTATAGAGCCGATGTCGTGTCTTGGAAAGCCAGCGAATTATGTGGATAAGGAAGATGGGTGGACGGTGCGAATGAAAGATGGTTCGATAGGGTGTCATTGTGAACATACGATACTGGTGACGACAGATGGGTATGAAGTGCTGACAGTGGCTGATTAAATATGTTTAAATGGATTTGCGGAAGTAGTTGGTGTCGTAGATTTCGGCGCCTTTCTTCTGATAGAAGGCTTGAGCGGCTTCGCGGCCGTGGCCGGAGGTGAAGCAGAGCTCGGTGCAGTGTTTGGTGCGAGCCCAGTCGAGCATGGCGCTCCAGAGCTGGGTGCCGACGCCTTGACCGCGGACGGAGCTATCGGTGACGAAATCTTCGAGGTAGGCGACTCTACGGACGATGGGCCCCATGATGACGCTGAGAGTGGCGATGCCGATGATTTTGCCAGCGTCGTTGATGGCGAGGAGCATGTCGTGAAAGGGGGAATTGATAAGGTCAGTGAACCATTCTTCGGGGATTTCGCCGCGGTCTTTACCGCTGCGGGATAACTGAATTAGCAATTCTCTAATGCGCTGGGCTGTTTCGGGTGTGTATTCAGTTAGAGTAGTGATTTTCATAGAATGGCTCCTAAGTTTAGTTTTAAATCTTCGGCGAGTTGGGAGATAGGGGCTAAATCATTACCCCACATGGTGATGCGGATGAGAGGCTCGGTGCCGGAGGGGCGGACGAGGAGGCGACCGTCGTAGGTTTCTAGCTTGTGGCTGTAATCGAGGAGGAGTTGCTTGGCTTGGCTGGAGGTTTTGAGAGATTCTTTCTGTGCAGGGGTGGCGGGGAGATTGACGATGACCTGAGGGAATTTGGTGACGATGCTGGCGAGGTCGGCGAGGGATTTGTGAGTTTTGCTGATGACTTTGGCGAGCATGAGGCTGGTCAGGATGCCGTCGCCAGTAGTCTCGCCTGGGAGAATGATGTGGCCAGACTGCTCGCCGCCGAGTTGGATGTTCTTATCACGCATGGCGGCGGCAACGTTGGAGTCGCCGACGGGGGTGATTTCGGTGGTAATATTAGCGGATTTGGCCCAATTGAGGAGACCTTGGTTGGCCATGACAGTGATGGCGATGTGGTCGAGATGGAGGAAATCAGCGAGGATGGCAATGATCTGATCGCCGTCGATGAGGTTGCCAGCGTGGTCGACACAGAGGCAACGGTCGCCATCGCCATCGTAGGCAACGCCGAAATCGAGGTGATTTTGCTGGACGAGGGCCTGGAGGGATTCAGGGTGGGTGGAGCCACATTCGGCGTTAATTTTGGTATTGTAATGTTGGTCGGCGTGGATGAGCTGAGTCTCGGCACCGAGGTCGGTGAAAACTGATTCACCAATGACGCTAGTGGCGCCGTTGGCGCAGTCGATAGCGACTTTGAGACCTTTGAAATCGACTTCGCCGAGGTATTTTAAGAGGTGGGACTGGTAGAGCGCGAGGGCTTCGCCATGTAAATCTTCTCTGTAAGTGGGGGAAGCAGGCGCGTAGCTAAACTCCGCATTTTCGAGAGCCTGCTCGATTTTGGCGCAGGCGGAGGCGCTCAGTTTTTGACCAGAATTGGTGCCGCGTTCGAAAATTTTGATGCCGTTGTCGGTGTAGGGGTTGTGGGAGGCGGTGACATCGATAGCGTAATCATAGCCCATTTCATAGAAACAGTAATTAATGGCGGGGGTGGGAAGGATGCCGGCACTAGAATATTCAAGGCCGAAGGTTTCGCAGGCGGTGCTTAAATCTTGCAAAATCCACTCGGTGGACTCGCGGGTGTCGCCAGCGAGGAAGATTTTGATATTATTGCCGGCGTAGTCGGCGAGGCCTTTGACGATCCTCGCTAGGAAATCAGCGGTGAATTGGTCGGCTGGTTGGCGGATGCCATCGGTACCGAAATATTTCATAATAAACTCCTAATGACTTTTATGGTTAGTATAATATCATCGGTAGTGCTGCCGCGGGATAAATCGGCCAGAGGAATCTCGAAGCCTTGGATGATGGGGCCAGCGACAGTGAAACCGCCGAATTGCTCGAGGGATTTGTAGAGGATGTTGCCGGAATTGAGGTCAGGAGTGATGAGGATGTTGGCGCGGCCTTGCAACGGGCTGTCTGGGGTTTTCTTGCTGGCGATGGTGGGATTAACGGCGGCGTCGAGCTGTATTTCGCCGTCGATAAGATAGTCGGGGTGATGTTGGTGAATTTGATCAAGACAGTATTGGTATTTGTCAAGGTCGGAGTTCTTGCCGCCGGAGCCGTGGGTGGAATAGGAAAGGAGGGCGATACGAGGCTGCTCCTGGTAATATGTTTTGAAAGTGTGGGCGGTGTCTTCGATTATGGTGTATAGTTGTTCTTTGGTGGGCTGTTTGTTGACGCCACCGTCGGCGAGGGCGAAGTGCTGGTCGTCTTTTTCGCAAATGAAACAGCTAGAGAAATAGGCGGACTTTAACTTGAGATGATCTTTGTAAGTGATGAGGACATTGCGGGAGGGATAGTCGAGCCCGGAAATCATGGAGTCGGCTAGGCCGATACGGACGTAGTTGGCGGCCTCGTCGAGTCGTCTTGCAGCAAGCCATTCGACGTCCCTGAAATGTGAAGTGGCTGCTTTGGCTATGGGATTATCTAATTCGGGGAAGACGATTTTCATATGTCAATTATAACATATTTTGGCTGTTATGTGGTACAATGAGGGTAAAGGTAATGCTTAATGAAAGGAGTATATGTATACAACAAGGTCAATGAGTAGTAGCTCGCGAGGAATGAGCGTGGGCTCGTCTAGCCCATTCGGGGAGATAAATGGAGGCGTAGTAGCGGTAGTAGCTATTATAGCACTTATTATTACGATTGTGGTGTTTGTGCTGATAGTAGAGCGTAAAAAGACACCGCGAGGTAAGTTTACGAGGTGGTTGAGGGAATTTTTGAATTTTCGGTCGATTTTGATTTCGGGGATTATTAAGTTTGTGTATTTGTTCTTGGCGACACTGCTCACGATTATGAGCTTCGTGGTGATGTTCCAGGGGCGAGACGAGATGATACTGCCGGCTATTGGAATTGGGTTTGCCATGTTGGTGTTTGGGAATGTGTTCCTCAGGATCTTAATGGAGATGTCAATGATTATGATTGGACTATGGGAAAACACGAATGACATGCGAGCGGTGATCGTAAAAGATGAAGAGAAACCAGAAGGGAAGAAGCCGAAAGGGCTAAAAGAGCCAAGAGAACCAAAAGAATCAAAACCAGAAGTGAAGCCGGAAGAGAAGAAGCCAGAAATAATAGCTGAATCTGAGGTGGTTGAAGTCGTTGATGTAAACAAATAAAAATACCCCCCTAGGGGGGTATTTTTATGGTGTGAAGTTATTTATCGACTACTTCGCCTTCGATGGGTCCGTCGGAGTCGGAAGATTTATCTTTGGATTTATTGTCGTCTGATTTGGCGTCTTCCGAGGCGGCTTGGTACATCTTAGCGCCGATAGGCATGATTTTGTCGGAGAGTTCCTTGGTGGCCTCTTCGTATTTGTCCTTGTCGGCTTGGTCGTCACTTAGGACTTTCTTGGCTGCTTCGACGGCTTTCTTGATGGTGTCTTTGTCTTCGTCGGAGATTTTGTCCTTGTACTCATCTGGCATTTTTTCGGCTTGGTAGATGGTGTTCTCGAGGTGGTTCTTGGCGTCGATAGCATCACGTTTCTTCTTGTCTTCGTCGGCGTGAGCTTCGGCTTCTTCTCTGGCTTTTTCGATGTCTTCCTTGCTCATGTTGCCGGAGTTTTGGATGGTGATAGACTGTTCTTTGCCAGTGCCTTTGTCCTTGGCGGTGACATTTAAGATACCGTTGGCGTCGAGGTTAAAGGTAACTTCAATTTGCGGGATGCCACGAGGGGCGGGAGCGATGCCATCGAGGATGAAACGGCCGAGGGATTTGTTGTCCTTGGCGAATTCGCGTTCACCTTGGAGGACGTGGATTTCGACCTGGGGCTGATTATCGGAAGCGGTAGAGAAAACTTCGGACTTGGATGTTGGAATGGTGGTGTTGCGGTCGATCAAAGGAGTGCGGACACCGCCCATGGTCTCGATACCGAGAGTTAATGGGGTGACATCGAGGAGTAAGACGTCCTTGACATCGCCCTGGAGGACACCGCCTTGGATGGCGGCACCAACGGCGACGACTTCGTCAGGGTTGACACCCTGCATCGGGTCTTTGCCGAAGATGGATTTGACCTTCTCGATGACGGCGGGCATACGAGTCATACCACCGACCATGACGACTTCTTGGATATCTTTGGTGTCGAGCTTGGCGTCTTTCAAGGCCTTCTTGACGGGCTCCTCGAGGCGGTCTAATAAGGGGCTAACGAGCTCCTCGAGCTTGGCACGGGTGAGAGTGTACTCGAAATGCTTTGGGCCGTCGGCATCAGCTGAGAGGAATGGGAGATTGATATCGGTAGATGTGCTGGAACTGAGCTCCTTTTTGGCTTTCTCGGCTTCGTCTTTGACACGCTGCATGGCGGCGGCGTCTTTCTTGATATCGATACCGGACTCTTTCTTGAACTCGTCGACGAGGAAGTTGACTAGGATATTGTCAAAATCTTCACCGCCGAGGTGGGTGTCACCGTTGGTGCTTAATACTTCAAATACGCCATCGCCGATATCCATGATGCTGACATCAAAGGTACCACCACCGAGGTCGAAGACGGCGATTTTTTCGTCTTTTTTACCTTCGAGGCCGTAGGCTAAGGCAGCGGCAGTAGGCTCGTTGATGATTCTTTTGACTTCTAGACCAGCGATTTTGCCGGCGTCTTTGGTGGCTTGGCGCTGAGAGTCGTCAAAGTAAGCTGGCACGGTAATGATAGCTTCGGTGACTGGCTCGCCAAGGAAGGCTTCCGCGTCGGCCTTGATTTTACTGAGGACCATGGCGGAGATTTCTTCTGGGGTGTATTCTTTGCCATCCATTTCTACGGCGACGCCATTACCCTTCTTGACAATTTTGTAAGGGCTGATTTCCTTGTCACGTTCAACTTCTTTGTCGGTGAATTTGCGGCCGATCAGGCGCTTGATACCGTAGATGGTGTTCTTAGGGTTGGTAACGCGCTGGCGCTGGGCGACTTTACCGACTAATCTCTCGCCTTTCTTGGTGACGGCGACTACGGATGGGGTAGTGCGGTCGCCTTCGGCGTTCGTTATAACTTCTGGTTTGCCGGCAACCATGTAAGCGAAGGCGCTGTTAGTGGTGCCGAGGTCTATACCGATTATTTTGCTCATATGTTTTCTCCTTTATGTTATGTTGGCACTCGTTATGTGTGAGTGCTAATTCTTACTCTATTGTAGCACATTAGCAGTCATAATGCAAGAGTGCTAGAACAGGGGTGATGGAAAAAATATGGTGGGGGGTTGACTTTTAGAAAATAATTATAGATAATGAGAGAAGAAGATTGGGGCAATTGACACAATTAGTAATTTAACGGTAAGGAGAAAGGAGGGCTTTGATATGTTGTTTTTGAAGCGTGATCTGAAAAAGAGGCTATTCAAGAAGAACGTGGAGTTGCTAGTGCAACTAAAAATTACTTCCGCCGATGAGCAGAAGTAACTAAAGCTTGTACCTTAATTCTACCGTACAATTAAATAATTGTCAATACCCCGTCTTCTATTATAGCATAAGGTTATTATTATGGCAATAGAAAGATTAGTGGAGCCGACGGTGGCTCGCGATGATATAGAGGAAGAGCGGATGGAGGTGAGCCTTCGGCCGATGAGTTTTGATGAATATATTGGGCAGGAGCATTTGAAGCGAAATTTGAAGCTGGCGATTGATGCGGTGAAAAAACGGGGAGATGGAACGACTTTGGATCATGTGTTACTGTATGGGCCGCCGGGGCTAGGGAAGACAACGATGGCGGGGGTGATAGCGCATGAGCTGGGGGCATCTCTTAGAGTAACGAGCGGGCCGGCGATAGAGCGGGCGGGGGATTTGGCGTCGATTTTGACGAATATGAAAGACGGGGATGTGCTATTTATAGATGAGATACATAGGTTGCGTAGGGCGGTGGAGGAGGTGCTGTACTCGGCGATGGAGGATTATAAACTAGACATTGTGATAGGGAAAGGGCCGGCGGCGAGGTCGGTGAGGCTGGATTTGCCGCATTTTACGGTGATAGGGGCGACGACGCGGACGGGGTCATTGGCGGGGCCTTTGAGGGATAGATTTGGGATAATTCATAGGCTGGAGTATTATAAGGAGCCGGAGATAGAGCAGATTATCAAGCGGACGGCGGGGATTTTGAAGACGGAGATAAAGCCGGAGGCGTGTATGCTGCTTGCGACGAGGTCGCGGCTGACGCCGAGGATAGCGAACCGGATATTTAAGCGGGTGCGGGACTATGCGGATGTGAACGGGGATGGGATTATTGATACAGCGGTGGCGAAGGATGCGCTGAAGTTGATGGAGATTGACCATCTGGGGCTGGACCCGGCGGATCGGAATATGCTGCGGCTGATGTATGAGAACTACGGGGAGCGACCGGTGGGGCTAACGACGATTGCGGCGTTGACGGGGGATGAGACGGCGACGATTGAGGATTTTTATGAGCCGTATTTAATACAGTTGGGGCTGCTAGCTAGGACGCCGAAGGGGCGGGTGGTGACGGAGAAGGGGCGGAAGCATTTACAAAATGGAGAAAATGTGCTATAATGGGAGTAAGTTGGGGTTTGATGTGCCCCTATGAGAGAAAGGGAAAATATGGATGCAAGTTTGGCAAAAATAAGGCACGATAGAAGTAAAAAAAGCTTTCCTTTCTTGACGCTTGATGATGATGAGTATGTGGAATTTGCGTTTAAGAGGGCGCGGATTTGTCTGTGGATGATACTGATAGGAGTGTCAGCGGGGTTGATTTTGATATTGTTGGCGTTTTTGCTGACGCTGATGGGGCAGTCTATGCTGGATGAGATGGGGAAGAATTTCTTGTTTATTATATTGTCGGCGCTTTTGGCGGCGGCGGCGATTATTGGGGTGATTGCTTTGATGATCTATCGGGGGAATCGGCTGTTTATCACGAACAAGCGTGTGATACAAATGGTGATGAATTCGATCGTGTCGTCGTCGGTGAATATTATCGACTTATCTTCGGTGGAGGATGCGAGTTTCCGGCAGGATGGAATTATGCAGAAGCTGTTTCGTTATGGGACATTGAGGTTGGCGACGGTGGGCGATGAGACGACGTATACCTTTAAATACTCGGATATTTCGTCGAAAGATTTGAGAGAAGTGAGCGAGTTGATAACGAAAGCAAAAGAGGCGAAGAAAGAGAAGGAGAAGTAGGGGGATTTGGGTGTGCGAGGGGGGATTTTTGTTGCGTGAGGGGCGGGGGTCGGTATATGCCATGCTTGAATTGGTTGGGCGGGATGTGATATAATGTGCTTATGTATGATGCGCAGAATCTGTCACCGTTGCAGGCTTTCTTGAGGAGTAAATGGGTGAGGGTGGTGTTGGTGGTGGATGTGTTATTGGTGCTTTTGCTGATAGGGGTGGCGATTTTTCAGAATACGAAGACGGCGACGGTAGATATTTTGACGGTGCCGTCGGTGGCAAAGGTGAAGATTGGGGGTGGGGATTATGAGAGTGGGGTGTATCGGATACATCCGGGGGATTATGAGGCTACGGTTTATGCGGATGGGTTTGTGACGAAGATGATGCCGGTGGAAGCGCGGGCAGGGGAGATATCGAAAGTGTGGGTGTATTTGGTGCCGGAGGAAGGGAATTTGAATTACTATGCGCAACATGTAGATGACTGGTATAATATGGGGCTGATGAGTGATGAGGAAGCGCAGCGGGTGTATAAGGTGCTGTCAATACAGGAGGAACTGCCGATGGACTATGTGGAGCAGAACGAAACTGAGTATGAGGGAGCCGTAGTAGCATCAAAATATATTGTAATAGATAAAAGTAATGTGAGTTGTGAAGCGTATTATTGTTTAAGGATAGCGACGATATTTAATAAAAGTGAAGATACGGTGCGGGCGATATTGGCAGAGAAAAGTTTTAACATGGATGATTATGATATTGAGTGGAAAGTTTATACTGGTGAGACCATGGGTGGTGATGCATTGAATGAGATGAGGGAGGGTGAATGGGGATATTGAGGTTTTTTATGAAAAAAAGTTGGGTGCTTTTGGTTATTGTATTATTATATGGCTTGACGAATAAATGTTTTGCGGTGGGTAGTTTGCCATCTGAGCAGATGGATATGTTTTCGCAAAACAATATTACTTTTTATGACCCTACGGCTTGTTTGTCGGCGGGTGGGACAGGGGCGGCGGTATTGTCGGGTGATACAATAGAAGAAAGGATTTGGAATTATTTTGTACAAGCGGGGATTCCTGGACTGTCTGATAACCCGGCAGCGATTGCTGGGATAATGGGTAATTTTTACGATGAGTCTGGCTATAATCCATTTATGATTGGATCGACTGGGAGTTATTATGGGTTATATATGTTGCAATCACCACAAGGTCCGCAAATGGCTAGAAATATCACGTCAACAATTGGGAGGAACCATTTTAAGTTTTGGGGTTGGTGGGGTAGTTATGATGAGGTGGATTCGGATTTGAGCAATGCCGGAATAACACAAAGCGAGATTGATACAGCGATAAAGATCGAGTTAGATTATATGATGAATGAGCTTTCTCATTTTGATGGCTTCAAGAATAATCTAGATATTGTTACAAATAAAACTGGTGAAGATGGAGCAGCATCTTATGCAGAATTGTTTATGGTTACTGTAGAGAGAGCAGTGTCATTACCTGGCAGTAAATATTATGGGGTATCACAAGCGGTTGAGGATGCCAATGTTTGGAATTACGTAATGAATAGTTTATATACGAGTGGCAAGTATCATAGTTCTTCTTTGAGGTACCAACATATTTCACATAGAAGAAAGAATGCTAAGGAGATATACAATAGGTTGATGGGGGAGGCGTCAATGGAGGGTTTTATGTCTGATCCGACTCTTGACGACGATGATTCTGATTATGGTTTGGGGATGGATTTGGGCGAGGTAACGTCGGGGGTTACTTTAATAGGGGATTCGATTTCGGTGTTTTCTGAGAGTGAGCTGATGAAGAAGTTCCCAAACAGTTTCTTAAACAAAGTGGGATCGCGACATTCTACGACTAAAGGATGGTGTGATGGTGATGAGGGGGGATTGTCAGTTTTGAAGAAGATTGTCTCAGGTTCTGGTACTATAATGAACCAGCATCAGGGTCAGAGTAAATGTGAGGCGGTGTCGGTGGATTCGTCGGCACTAAAAGAAAATGTGGTATGGGCACTAGGAACTAATACTAATGGTGCGAAGAATCAGTCGACTTTGGAAGGGGTCCTGGAAGCAATTGGCGGTCGTAAACTATATCTAGTGACACCTTATAATATGATACCAAATAAAATGGGTGATACTGATGAAATTGCTGATTTATATCGGAGTTTTGCCGATGCGCATGACAATGTTTATATTATTGATTGGAACAAAAACGTAAGAGATAATGCGACACAATATATTGATAATTCTGATCACTTGGGTGTGCACCCGACCAGTGCTGGTTCGGAGCTTTTTGCAAAGTTGATTGCGGAAGCAGTGTCGGGGTCGAAGGATTGTACGACGTATAGTGGAGAGTATCCGCAATACTTACAATGTGATGCGAAGTGGAAGAATGTATCATATGGAATCAGAAATTCGGGTGCTCCTGGTACAATATGTGGCGATGGATGTGGGCCGGCGTCTTTGGCAATGTTGGTGACGGCTGCAACTGGGAAGGATGTGTTGCCGACGGATTTGGCGGAGATTACACAAGGACCTGGGGATTGTTCTTATTTTAATGATTCTTCACCTGATTGTGGGAGTAGTTTTGCTAGGGTGGAGTATACGAAAAAAGTGTGCGAAAAATATGGCTGCGAAGTTAAACAGCTTCCTGACAATAATGTTGAGACCATACGTCAGGCGTTGAAGGATGGGTGGATGATTCATCTTTCTGGTGGTGCTGCTAGTGATGCGCCTGAGGCGGGCCTGTCGACACATGATACGGCGACTAATCCTTTTATGACGACTGGTCATTTTGTTGGTATATTTAAGATAGATAATGACGATAAAGTAATGGTGGCCGATCCGGCTGGTGATGCAAAACCTGGATATCCTGGGAGATTCAACAGAGAAATGACGTTAGGCCAGGCAACGGCGAACCGATGGTATAATAAACCAATTATGGCGATACGAGGAAAAGGTGGAAATAGTGGGAAAAACACTTGTGAAGTGGTGGGGAATTATTGTGCGGCGGAGGGGGTGATGGGGGGTGGGAATGTTGGTGCTGTTGAGGGTGGATTGTCAGAAGCACAGGCTCAAGCGATTATTAGCTATTATAAATCTAGTGAAGTGTCGGCGTCAAAATATCAGCTTCCTAGTGGAAAGTGTAATTGTGTGAGTTTGTCAGCTTTTTTTGCGCAGGAGTTTACGACGGCGGGTCTTGCATCTACTGGTTGGAAAAGTGCAAGTGAAAGATGGGGGAACGGTGGGGAAACTGCAGCCTATTTGGCTAAGTACCTTAATTTGGAAACTGGGACAGAGCCAAGGCCGTTTGCAGTTTACTCTACAACGAGACCACCGTTGGCAAGTCAGATATGTCCTGATGGTATACGATGTGGGCATACAGGTGTTGTATTGGCGGTGGACGGAGATAATTTACTTACGATAGAAGCTTCTTATGGTCATTGTGGTTTTACTGGTGTAAAACATCGTACACGAAGTCAGATTCAAAATGAACGGCATCCTTTTACATATGCATATCTTGATTCTATTATTGATGCTAATAAATTAAGAAAATTGTTGGGCAATTATAGTTATGATTGATCGTACAAATATTGAGTATCATTATAGACAAGAGGATCGACCGAATTTGGTTTTAGTGGTGGTTTTTATCTTTCTCCAATTTATTTTTATAGTTTGCCTATTATCTATATTTGCATTAGTTAATGAAGACAAGGCTATAATTGATCTTCCTTCATCCGAGCAACCACATGTGGGCATATCTAATCTTGAGGAGTTAGCGCCCGGTGCTCACCCTAGCAATTTGGAGAATGTTCAACAAGTATTGTTGAATATGGTGCTCCTGAACGATACAGCAGGGACAGATATCAGTATGGATACCGAGGCTAATTTAAAAGACATTTCGGTGAATTATTTTGATGTGTATGGTATTGGCTATTCTACTGCAATAGTTGATTTGCCAGAGCTGAGACAATCATATCGAATCTTTTATGAATGGTCTGACGATGATGCAAATGAATATATTAGTCCGAATGCATCTATTATGATTATGTGTGAGACAGAAGAAGCTTTGATGATATATGAGGACTTTGAGTGTCAAGATGTAATTGACCGTAAGACGTTGAATTCTGTTGTGGGTAAATACCTTAAATACTATGATCGTGATGAGTTTATTGCTTTCGTTGATCCAGGAGATGAGGAGATGAAACATATTCGTGTGATGTCCAAGAAACATGAGTATACTGACGAAGAGAGTGGAAGATATGTGCGAGAAACGAAGGAGTTTATTGAGTCTTTGGGGATTTCGCCTGAGTTGTTTGAATATACTGTGGAACCGGCGCCGCTTGGTGAGTCGGATGAGCCAATTTATGTTTACTAGGCAGTTAGATATGCCGCTTTGAAAAAGTGGAGGGAATTGGGATTTTTGAGGTGGAGGGGTTGACATAAGTATATACATTGGTATATACTTGTAACAAGGAGGAAATATTATGGAAACAGCAAAAATATTTATGAATGGGGGGAGTCAGGCGGTGAGGTTACCGAAGGATTGTAGGTTTGAGGGTGATGAGGTGGCGACAAAGCGAATTGGTGATATGGTGATTTTGATGCCAAAGAACGATCCGTGGATGGGGCTAAAGCAGGGGATGGATATGTTCTCGGATGATTATTTAGCGGAGGGGGTACGAGATTTACCGCTGCAGAAAAGAGCTGGCTTATGAAATATATGCTAGATACGAATATCATAATCTATGCAAAGAATCAGCGGTCTGGTAGGGTGATTGAGAAAATGATGAAACATTCGCCAGAGGATTTTTGTATTTCGGCGATTACACTGGCGGAGCTTGAATATGGCATATACAAAAGTGCTCGTCCGAGGCAGAATCAGGTTGCTTTGATGACTTTTTTGTCTCGAATTAGGGTGGTGCAGTTTGATGATAAGGCAGCGGTGGAATATGGTGCGATTCGGGCTGATTTGGAACGTAGGGGGCAGCCGATTGGCGCGAATGATTTGTTGATTGCGGCGCACGCTAAGTCGTTGGGGGTGGTATTAATTACGAATAATGTGCGTGAATTTGCGCGCGTGGGTGGTTTGAGGGTGGAAAATTGGACGTAGTGGTTCTTGACGCCACTCCGAAAAAACGGAAAAAATTTGGATTTTCGGAGTGGAGGGTCGGAAAAAGTTGCATGAAGGTGCTGAGATTTGTCGGAAAAACTTGCAATTTTGGGTGAAAAGTGGTCGGAAAAACTTGCAAGTGTATCTGTTAGTTGCGGGATTGCTTGATGTAGTCGGATTCTTTTTCGAGGCGGGCGCGGAGGGTGTATTCTTTGCAGTGGCCGTCTTTGCAATCGGCGGGCTCGTAGAAGTAGGAGCCTAGTGGGTCGCCGAGATTATAGCCGAGGGGGTCGGTCCAGAGGGCGGGGTCGATAACCTTGATGTTTTCCTCGGAGATTTGCTCGGGGTAGTAATTGTGCTCGGCGTAGAAGCTTTCTTCGAGGGCGTAGTACATGGCGTTGATGGCGGTCTTGCGGGATTCGTCGCGGGACATGGCGTCGAGATTTTGTTTTTGTATGAAGAAGAAGATGAGAAGGAGGGAAGCAAAGACTGCCACGATGATGATCTCGAGAATTGTGAAGCCGGATTTTTTGTTCATGTAATTATTGTAGCATAAAAATAAAAAAAGCTCCAATATGGCTTGCTTGTATTCTGGTACACCCGACACGGTTCGAACGTGCGACCTTCAGTTCCGGAAACTGACGCTCTATCCAGCTGAGCTACGGGTGCGTGGTGGATTTCGACTACGGCTGTTAAAACCTCTGGAAATCTGATTGAATTATATCACGAATTCTGGTAAAAGTAAAATCGCGGGGACGTGAAAATATTAGAACATAAAACTAAAGTAAAATCAATGTTGCGGAAATGTGGGGGATGATATATAATGGGAATTGCAATAATTTGACAATTTAATATACCAGCATTTATTATCGTTGGTTGTGTTTGATGAATAAAGACGGCACCGTGAAGGAAATCCGTGATTCATCTAGCATAACTGGTATGGATTGTCAGATTATTGCACCCCTACGCGGTGCCATTTTTGTAATAGAAGGTGCAAGAAGTGACCCGCTGGGGAGTCTGTACGGATAGAGTCTATCCGCTCAGGAGGCAATAAACTTAATAAAGAGGTCACACATGAAGACAAATCTCGCAAACACAATTCGTAAACTAAGCAGCCGGATCAGTACCGGTAATAAGCGGCGTTCCCCCGCCAACGGTTCTAACACTTCTTCCGTTGGCGGGG
>JAFWNY010000023.1 GCA_017510075.1 Candidatus Saccharimonadota bacterium
GCGGGCGAAAATAGGCTCGCGACCCCGGCACCGCGAGCCTATTTTCGCCTGTGTTCCGAGCTTCGCTCGGTAATAAAAAATTGCCCTGCGGGCAAAAATTTTGAAAAAAGTAGGATTATGGAGCCTCGAACCGGGTTTGAACCGGTGACCTCATCCTTACCATGGATGCGCTCTACCGACTGAGCTATCGAGGCAAATGCTAGAAGTGGGACTCGTATCAAGCGAAGCGAGATCCGATGTCCTGCTTTTTAACGCATTTCCGTCAGGAAATGGAGCCGACTGTCGGGCTTGAACCGACGACCTACGGTTTACAAAACCGTTGCTCTACCAACTGAGCTAAGTCGGCGATATGTTTATTATAGCACAAGTTCGTGATTTGTGCTATAATTTTTTTATGGAAATATTTTTAGGTGTGATGGGGGTGATAATAATTATAATGCTGGGGGTGGTGATGTTTTTGATTTTGAAGCCGCGGGAGAAGCAGGACTATAAGAAGTTGGAGGAGCGGCTGATTCGGATGGAAGGGGAGGTGGCGAAGATTAATCCGGAGATTGATCGGAATTTTCGGGAGAATCGGAAGGAGATTAGCGAGAATTTGGAGCGAATGCAGAGTACGAATGAGAAAAGCTTGGCGCAGCTGCGAGATGGGAATGAGAAAAAGCTGGAACAGATGCGTACAAGCAATGAGAAGAGTTTGGAACAGCTGAGGAATACGAATGAGAAAAGCCTAGAGCAGATGCGTGAGACGGTGGACGAGAAGTTGAAGGCGAGTGTGGAGAAGCGATTCAATGAGAGCTTTAAGTCGATATCGACGCAGTTGACGCAGGTGTATCAGGGGCTGGGTGAGATGAAGACTTTGGCAACAGGGGTGGGGGATCTCAAGAAGGTAATGGAGGGGGTGAAGACGCGGGGGATTTATGGGGAAGTGCAGCTGGGGGCGATTATTGAGGATATTTTGAACAAGACGCAGTATGAGGAAAATATTGTGACGAAGAAGGGGTCGAATGACAGGGTGGAATTTGCGATTAAGATGCCTGGGAAAAATAGTGATAGCATGGTGTATTTGCCGATTGACTCGAAATTTCCGGTGGAGAATTATTCGCGGCTGATTGCGGCGTATGATGCAGGTAGTAAGGAGGAGATTGAGCGGTATTCGAAGGCGCTATCTAGTGACGTGAAGGAGCAGGCAAAGAAGATTTCAACGAAATATTTGGATCCGCCAATGACGACGGATTTTGGGATGATGTTTGTGCCGACAGAGTCGCTATATGCGGAAATATTGCGGATCCCGGGGCTGTCGGATGAGGTACGGCAGAAATACCACGTGTCGATTGCGAGTCCGTCGACGTTGCCGGTGGCGCTTAATGGGCTATTGATGGGCTTTAAGACGGTGGCGATTGAGAAACGTTCTAGCGAAGTATGGCAGACGCTCGGGGCAGTGAAGACGCAGTTTGGGAAATTTGGGGATTTGCTGGAGGGGGTGCAGAAGAAATTGCAGGAGTCGGCGAATAAGATTGAGAATGCTAAGACGACTTCACGGCAAATTGAGCGAAAGTTGCGTGATGTGGAAGAATTGCCCGAGAGTGAGTCGGTGAAGTTGATTGGGGAAGTGTAAAGCTTAGATTAGAATGCGCGGATGCGGTCGAGGGGGAAGAGGCGGAAGCTGACGGGGCCGATAATACGGCAATAAGGGATGGTGCCGAGGCCGTTTCTGGAATCCCAAGAGTTGGAGCCTTCGCGGTTGTCACCGGAGACGAAGAGCTCGCCTTCGGGGACGACGATGTCGACTTCGCCAGAGGTATATTCTTTGGGCCCGTCGGTGTCGGAAGTGCGCCACTCGGTGTCGTAAACAAAACCGTCGTTCCAGTCGCTCTTTTCTTCATCCCAGGCGTAGATGGTCATGATGCCGTCTTTTACTACGACGCGCTCGCCAGGGAAGGCGATGACGCGCTTGATAATATATTGATCGTTGACATTAGAGGGGACGCCGCAGGTCATGGGATGCTCGACGCCTTGGGCCTTGTACTCGGCGACGGCGGTTTCATCTTCGTTTAAGAAGACGATGATCTGCCCGCGCTCGGGGATGTACTCTTGGCCGAGGAAATGTGCCCATGAGACGGCGGCGCGATTAACGATAACGCGGTCGTCGCCGTGGAGGGTGTTTTCCATGCTGCCGCCGACGACGTTATACGAACGATAGATGAAAGTGTTTAGAAAGATAGTACCGAGCACGATAGCAATGATAAAGCCGCCCAGACTTAATAAATCTTTAAATAGAGGATGTTTTTGGAAAAATGTTGGTTCCATGTGGACTATTATATCATAGAATTGATGTTTGGATGAAATGGTTTTGGATTTTAAGCTTAAATTAATTTTTCTGGTATAATATAGGTATATGGCAGATTATGTATTAGCTAGAAAAACACGAAACATTACCAGCAATCTGGTGCATATATTCTTGAATTTGCTGCTGGGGGTGGGGGCGGTGCTAGTAACGGTGTTATCGGGGAGCCCAGTGCTTGGAATCTTGTTGGTGCTACTGAGTAAGTGGCGGATTTTTGCGGTAAGGGCGAGATATTTGTGGCTTAATTTGAAGTCGAATTTGGTGGATTTGATTGTAGGGATGAGCGTGGTGTTTTTGACGTACTACGCTGGGGCGGAGTTTGTGCCGCTGGATTTTATATTGATGGGTTTTTATTGTGTATGGCTGCTATTTATTAAGCCGAGATCGTCAGAGGTGGCGACTATGGTGCAGTCGCTGACGGCGGTTTTTCTAGGAATTAGTGCAGCAACGATTATGACCTCTAGCTTAAATGCGATCTTGATGGTGCTACTAGCTTTCTTGGTCGGCTATGCAGCGAGTAGGCATATACTAGTACAAAGTAGTGATAAAGATTTTACTTTGACGACTTTGGTGTGTGGGTTGATTTTTGCAGAGATCGCTTGGCTGTGCCACGCGTGGTCAATAGTGTATACTTTTGATGCGATTGGGGCGAACATTCCGCAGTCGGCGATAATTTTGACGATTTTTGCCTTCGTGTATAACTATGCGCGGAGAGCGATGATTAAATATCAGGATGAATTTCAATTGAAGCACGTGGTTGGGCCGGTGGCTTTTGGGGCGGTGCTGATTGGAATTGTCGTGTTATGGTTTAGTAACCCAATATTTAATATATAAGGAGGTAAAATGAGTGAAAACAAGGGTGAAAAAAATGAAGAGTTGGTCACGGAAGATGCGTTGGTGAAGGAGGACGTTATTGTGGAGATTGATGGTGCGGGGAAGAAAGCTGTCGAGCAGGAGAAGGCTGAGAGTATTGATGCTAAGGGCGCTGAGGATAAGAAAAATGAGGCGAAGGTCACGGAGGTTAAGCTCAAGCACAGTGGGAATAAGGCTGCGATGGCTATTTCGATTGTGGCGCTATTGTGTGGCTGCGGTGGATTGACGCTTGGCTGGATGGGGTATGAGAAATCATCGACGCCATTGACGTTTTTGAGCTCTGGGGCGGACGGTAACTCAGCGAATTTTACAGAAGGCTCGATTGCGGATACTGCGGAGAAAGTGTCGGAAAGTGTGGTCTCGATTGTAACGTCGACGAAGACTACTGATTATTTTGGGCAGAGCTATGATTCTTCGGCGGCGGGGACGGGGATTATCGTGACTGAGGATGGATATATTTTGACAAATAAGCACGTAGTGAATGGGGCGAGTAAGGTGACGGTGATTTTGGATGACGGGACGACATATGAGGACGTAGAGGTGGTGGCGACGGATCCGCTGAATGATATTGCGTTTTTGAAAATTAAGGATGTTTCGGGATTGAAGGCGGCGACGCTTGGTGATTCCAAAACAATTAATGTGGGGCAGCAAGTGATTGCGATTGGTAATGCGCTGGGTGAGTATCAGAATACGGTGACGTCGGGGATTGTGTCGGGGACGGGGCGGTCGGTGACGGCTACCGATAGTACCGGGTCGAATATGGAAACTCTGTCGGACATGATCCAGACTGATGCAGCGATCAACTCTGGTAATTCGGGCGGGCCATTGGTGAACGCAGCGGGGCAGGTGATCGGAATTAACACGGCGACTTCGGCGACGGCGGAGAACATGGGATTTGCGATTCCGATTTCGAGCGTGAAGGGGATGCTGGCGCAACTGAAAGATGGTGGTAAAGCGGAGCGGGCGTATCTTGGGGTGTATTCGGTAGTGATTACTCCTGAAGTGGCAAAAGCTTATAATTTGCCGGTGGAGTCGGGGTCCTACTTGTATAGCTCATCGTCCTACTCGGCAATTTTGAAGGATTCTCCGGCGGCGAAGGCAGGACTCAAGGATAAGGATATCGTAACGGCAGTGAATGGTGTAAAAGTGGGGGCAGCGGGGTCGCTATCTGACCTCATTGGCGAATATAAGCCTGGAGATACGGTGCAGCTTACCGTGGTGCGTGAGGGGAAAGAGATTGCGGTGAACGTGACGCTGGAGGGATACTCGAAGTAAATAAGCAAAAAAATAACCCTCTATTTTCATAAGGAGTTTAACAGACATTTACAGGTTAAGAAATAGTTGAAAACAATTTTATAACCGGACTGGTGGGAGCGAATTGTGCAGGCATTAACAAATTGTAAAAAGTGTGGTACAATACAAGAGATGTACTCACTACGATAGGAGGTGATGAATGTGAGTCGTATTTTTAATATTTCCGGTAATTTCATGCAGTTCGGAAAATGGTCAGAACCTGATCCGTCATTTTCTGGTAAAATTGTTGTGAACGAAGAGGGCGAATTCTATGGTTTTTGCGAGGAACTCTATAGTAGTAACATGTCGGACAATAATCGTATTCGGTATATTGCTGGGGCTTTTGCGGAAAACGGTCGTAATGGACAGCAGGGTATTGCATTCTATAAGATGTCAAACGATTCAAGGCAAGCCCCACTTATGTACGTTACGCCAGATTTGATGGTTCCGGAGAGTGGCTCATGGGCTGCGCTATCTGTCTTTGGATATTTCCAGGAGCAAGGGAAATCAAGGATTACCGTCGAAGAAGAAACGTTTTCTAAAGAAGTAGAAAATAGCATTAAGGCTAAATACGACACTCTCGA
>JAFWNY010000024.1 GCA_017510075.1 Candidatus Saccharimonadota bacterium
ATCACTTTATTATTGAAGACAACCACGGGATTTAGTAGTACTCGCAAAGAGCCATAAACTGATTATGCATAAATCTTAAGAAAGAGATTATGTCTAGCTATGGCTCTTGGTAACACTTTAGTTATGAGATAACACGTAGAAATTGGCGAGAAAACTTAAAATATTATTGATTTTCGCTGGATGTTTGGCCGCCAAGGATGAGGACGAAGTTGTAGTCGTGGTTAATGGTCTCTGGTAGTTCTTCGTAGGATTTGGCGGTGGTGGAGTACCTTGTCTCTAGCATCTTCTGGGTACCCCCAGCGGAGTTATCACGAACATAGAGAGTGTATTTACTTGGATATTCACCTTCGGGAGCGTTATCGGTATCGACATAAGCATAACCTTCTTGTTCGAGAGCGAGCTTCTCGTCGGAAGCTAGACCATAGGTATCGGTAGCGTTCAATACTAGGATGGTGGCTTCTTCGTAAACACGCGGATCGTTATCTAACATTTTAGCAACGTATTCTTGAATGGCGTCGTAGTAGCCAGCGCCGCCACGGGGCAGGACATAAGAAATGCCGTTTATATTGCCAGTAGTCATGTAATCAGGATAGAGCGAGATCTGGCGCATGCTGTCAAAATCAAAACCATAAGATAAATGAGCGATGGATTTGATTTCGTCGAGAGAGAAATTAGTGCGGACATTTTCGCCTAGGGTGGAAGCGAGACTGACGAGATCGGTAAGGGAAAGGTCTTTCTCAGTGACTTTCTTCTTGATGCCGACGAGGATCTTCTGTTGGGAGGCACCACGACTGAAGTCGCCACCAGTGGTACCGTGACGGGCGCGAGCAAGACCGAGGGCTTCTTCACCATTAATGATGTATTCAACGCCTGGTTCGTAGACGGCGCCAGTCCAGTAGTAATCGTAGATACCTTCGTCGAGAGTAATGCTGATGCCTCCCAAGGTGTCAACGATTTGGACGAGTGAGCCCCAGTTTAGATGAGCGAAATATTGAAAATCCAGACCGAGAATATCGCCAACTTCGTACATAAGAGCTTGGGCTGCTTCGGCTTCAACTTCGGTGGTAGCATCGCCGCCGCCGCCGTTACACCAATAAACTTCGTTGATTTTACCAGTGGCGGTACAGGTAGGGGATGCTTTAAGGTCGCGGGGTAGGGAAAGCATGGCGATATCGCCAGTATCTTGATTCAAACTAATAACCATGATGGAATCGGTGAGCTGGGCGCCGTCGTGGGTGCCGTCGCCTTCATCGCCAGCCATGTTATAGCCGCTAGTACCAAAGGCTAGGATATTGGTGCGGCCGTTTTCGTCGGTCTTTAAGCGCTCGTAGGTAGGTTCGATAAACTTGATGAGATCTAGGACATTACCTTGGCCGCCGGTGATTTTGGCAATAATGTCATTGCCCCAAAGCACAAGCCCTGTAATGCCGGCGATGAGGATTAAGACAATAACTAATAAAATAGTGGTAATGATTTTGCGGAGTTTGGACACGGGCTTTTTCGCTTTCTTTGGTTTCTTGGATTTCTTTAGGTGCTTAGACTTTTTGAGTTCTTTAGGCTGAGTTTTGGAATCATCATCGGTGGATGCGGCTTGGAGTTTGCCGTCCTTTTCATCGAAATCGAAAACCTGGGTGGGTTTTAGAAAATCTGCAGTGACATCGGACGACTCGGTAGATTCTGTAGCTTGAGGAGCGGAAGGCTCGCTGACGGCGACGATCTCTTCGGTGATTTCCTCGGTCACTATGCTAGGCTTAGTGTCCTGGTCGGAGGTGACAGAGATCTTCTTAGGAGTGGTTTTTTTACGTGATTTAAGAGTGATTTGCTTAGATGATTTAGCAGTGCTCTTTGCCGCAGAGGTTTTAGAGGTAGATTTATGAGACGAAGCAGTTTTAGTGCGACGAGAGACAAGCCCATCGATTGATTTATTCTTTTCCATTGTTTATAATTATAGCATATGAGTATTAAATTAACAAAAAAACAATTAGCGGTTTTAAATTATTTGCAGGATTTTACGGAAGAGAAGGGGTATTCGCCGTCTTACCGGGAGATTCAGGCGGGATTGGGGCTATCGTCGGTGTCGGCGGTGGCGGAACATATTGAACACTTGGTCGAAAAGGGGGTACTGAAGAAGGTGCCGGGTGCGGCGAGGTCGCTTGAAATCTTAGATTATAAGCACGAAGAGACGGTAGAATTATTTAAGATGAGAATGATGGATGTGACGGAAGAGGAAAAGAAGGTACTGATCCAGGCGGCGGAAATACTGGGACTAGATTTGGAGTAGACTCGGTGGCCAGTTGACGGGCGTGGGTTTAAGATTGAGATAGGGGGAGATTCGTGGTAAAATGGTGACATGAGAAAGGTCGATTGGATTCTGACTACTGTTTTTGTGCTTGTGGTGGGGGGACTAGGAACGATGATATGGTTTTTGTTAGGCGGGAACGGGCAGAGTAGTGAATATGAGTATGGTGGGGTACCAATCATTGATATTAGTTTGAATAATGTGAGTGTGGAGCAGATTGATGAGGGAAGCAAAGAGACGAAGTATTATGGGAATAAAGTGACTATATATAATAGTGACGAGGCTGAGAGTTTTACGAATGTGGAGATAAAGGGGCGAGGAAATGGGACATGGATTCAAAAAAAGAAGCCGTATAGAATAAAGTTTGAAGAGAAGATTGACCTTTTTGGTATGGGTAAAGCGAAGACTTGGTGCCTACTGGCTAATGCACTGGATGATACTAAACTGAGGACGGAGACGGCGTTTCGCCTGGCGAAGATGCTAGAGATGGAATACAGCGTGGAGGGGAGATTCGTGGAACTATACATGGATGGTGAATACCGGGGGCTATATTATTTAACGCATGAAATGGGAATTGGTAAGAGCGGGGTGAATCTAAAAGATCCGCTGGGGGTATTGGTGGAACTAGATAATCTATACTGGGCGAATGAAAAATATTATACGACTTTGAATGATGACAAGTTGGTGGCAAAGGATGCGGTGGTTGATGATAATGCTGAGCTGGCTATGGAGTTGTTCTTGGAGAAGTTTAATTTGCTGGAAGCAGCGATTCAGGAGAAGGATTTTGCTAAGATTGAAGAGCTGGCGGATGTGGAATCTTTCGCGAAGTATTATTTACTGTCGGAATTCATAGTGAATCCGGATGCGTACTGGACGAGTTTTTATTTTTACATGGATGGAGCGAAGGATAAAATTCATGCGGGGCCGGGCTGGGACTTCGACCTGGCTTTTGCGAATCGTAAATGGGGGAATTGGCTAGGAGATAGATTTTATTCGCCGACGGAGACGATGATTCGGAGGGAGGAGCTGATGAGTGAGGAGGAATACGTGAAAAGAGGACTAGATAATTGGGTGTCGTCGGGTTGGGCTTTAGCTAAGATAATGTTTAATTTAATGGAGGTGCCGGAGTTCCAGGATGAAGTGGAAAGGGTCTTTAATGCTTGTCTACTGGGGAAGAAGGAAGAGATTATAAATGGCGTGATGACCTCAGCTGATAAGATTGAGGGATTGGTGAAAAAAGATGAAGAGAAGTGGGGAGAGGAGGGATTTCGCGAAGAGGTTAATACGATGGTGGAATGGATTTCGCAAAGATATGACTATATTGAAAGTATATATAAGATAAGTAATTAAGCCGTAATGCCATCAACTTGGACTTAAAATATGCCTAAGTTGATGGCATTAGCTGAACTTGCAAAATTATTGAACTTATGTATAATTACAATTAGGAGAATTGTAATTTATGGCAAAAAAACATCAAAAACACAAAAAATGGCTTTACTCGGGGGTGTTTTTGGTGCTTTTTGTGGCGGCGGCTGTGATCGTGTATTTGGTATGGAATAGTTATTTTGCGGAAAAAGGGGATGATACTGGACTTAGGGATGATGGTGGGTCGGTTGAGACGGTGATTGATAGTGGCACTGATGAAATAGATGGGGGGATAGATAAGACGAGCGAAGTGGTTGAAAAGCCGAAGGTAGAGCAATATGATGGCGAAGATCCAAATATGAGTGAAAGTTTATCGGGGGCAATTACTTATGCTGGGGTGGTGGATGAGAGCTTAATGATAAGAATGAACATTGACCAGTATTTGGAGGAGGGCAGATGTGAGCTTAGCCTGATGAAGGATGGTGCTACTATATATAATAGTGTGGCGAATGTGGTTTCGAATGTGACGACGGCGACTTGCGAAGGATTTGATATTCCGATGGGGGAGCTTGGGGAGACGGGCTTGATAGAAATAAGAATAAACATAACTGCCGGTGACAGGACCGGTGTGGTGTGGGGAGAAGTGGGCATATGAAATATCGTGAGGTTAATGATGATGGCGTAGTGAGAAGAAGGAGTAAAAGGCTGTGGCTGGTGGTGCTCAGTGTGTTCTTGACGGCGTTTTGTTTTAGCTTTTTGAAACAGAAATATTATAGTGATGACTCAGTGGAGGCGGCATCTTTAGCGGATTTTGATCCGGGTTATATTATTTCGGATTATGTGATGGGGGATTATAGCTCGATGTCGGAGAGCGAGATTCAGGCTTTTCTAACGGCGAAGAATTCGTGCAAGAATACGGATTATGATCTGTATCTCAGGTTGACGGCGAGTTCGGGGGAGGGGTGGCATTTTAAGGATGGACATTTTGTGTGTTTGTCCGAGGAGCTGTTTGGAGATGGTGAGGTGATTGGGTCGGGGGAGAGTGCGGCACATATCATTTGGCAGGCGGCGCAGGATTACAGAATAAACCCGAAGGTGTTGATTGTATTGCTGCAGAAGGAGACATCATTAATTACAGATTCGATTCCGAATAAATGGGATTACCGGAAGGCGACTGGGTATGGTTGTCCGGATACGGCGCCATGTTCGTCGCAGTATTATGGGTTTAAAAACCAGGTGAGGAAAGCGGCGGCTTTGTTCCGAACGGTGCTAGATGGCGGATGGACGAATTATCCTTTGGGGAATAACTATGTGCAGTATAATCCGAACCCGGATTGTGGTGGGTCGGTGGTGAATATTAGGTCGCTTGCGACTTCGGCACTGTATCGGTATACGCCGTATCAGCCAAATGAAGGGGCGCTGGCGGCGGGCTATGGGACGGCGTATTGCGGAGCGTACGGAAACCGGAATTTTTATTTGTTCTTCCAGGATTGGTTTGGGGGGGTGAGGGATGATTATTCACAAGTTGATAAAAAGAACAATGAAATTAGAAAAACTTTTGATCCTGCTGACTATTCAGGGACATATACAATAGTCTATTCTGGAGATAGCAATAAAGCAGTTGGGCTTGCTAATAATGTAGCAGAACCAAAGATTAATATAGAAGCAATAAGCTTAAGGCAGAGCGACATTTATCAGCAATGGAAA
>JAFWNY010000001.1 GCA_017510075.1 Candidatus Saccharimonadota bacterium
GGTGCTGGCATTATAGGTCCAGACACCCGAAGTGGCCTTAGTGGGATTGGTCTTAATGCCCGTGGTGGCATTCGTATTATTCGTCTGGTTACCACGAGTAAGGGAGGCGACAATGTTATAGAGTGTCTGACTAGTACTACTGCCCCAGACTGCGTATAAGGTCATGTCGCCTGTAGGGGTGATGGACTGGTTGGTTCTATATGCTACACTACCACCAGAAGTGGTCGCCCAACCCTTGAAGTAATAATTACCTCTGGTGAAGGCGTTATCTGCAAGGGCTACACTACTGCCTGGAGTGACTTCTTGGCTAGTAATAGATCCACTGCCACCGTTGGCGTTATAGGAAATAGTGTAACCATTTGACTTCCACATGGCATAGAGGGTAATGGCAGGGTCATTAGCAGCATTGAGGTTATAAGTCCCACCCGAGGCAATCGTAGTACCAGAGCAAGTATCTGGACTACCCGCTGTAGGCAGTACCGTACACCAACCATTGAAGACTTTACCACTTCTGGTAGGAGTAGTAGAGGATAAGGTAACATTAGTAGAGCCAGCCAGTGGATCTGATATAGTACCAGTAGTATTATTAGGTAGTCCTGATACAGTGTCAGTAGTATTGCCTTTATTGTAAGTAATAGTATAGTTAATTAAGTTTGCTACAGCAGATACTATGAAGGTATTACTATATGATCCAGTGGGAGTATTACTATCTACTCTAGCTCCTATAGCTAGAGTATAGGTATTTGGTGTAGTAGCATTAGCAGTACTAGTAATATCTAGTGTATGACCACTACTTCCTGTACCAGGAGATGGTTGGAAGGAAGTATTAGTACTAGAGTTTAGTTTACTAGGCAGATATCCCCATTTACCATTATAGTTAGTGGCAGCTGTAGATGTATCTGCAGAGAAGTCTGCTTCTGATACTGCAGAGCCAATAGAAGCAATACTGCCATTATTACCAGCAAGGTTAGTAGAACTACTAGCGGCAATACTTAGTGTATAGCCACTATAGTTATTGGTAGTGACTGATATAGTACTATTATCAGACTTAGCAAAGTCGCCGTTAGTGGAATGAGGTAATATGTCTAGGCTGAGAGTAGTGTTGTCTATACTCATGCTAAGAGTGCTATTGGTAGCAAAGACACTATTCATCCCCCAGCTCCTCCCCACCGCCCCTAAAACTACCGCCAATATTATCAGCCTCAAAAACCCCACTGTTTTTTGGCGATTTTTCACAAAAATATTCACTTCTTACTCCTTCTTTTAGTGACCTATTGTTAGTGACCAATTCCCCCTTTCTTCCCCCTACCCCCGTGACCTTTGTGCCCCCTCCGCACCTTTCTTTTCACTTCTTTTTGTGTGCCTCCCCCTACCGCTGTACTATACATTACCTCCAGCTACTCCCATTTTACCCCACTTTTTCCAAAAAAACAATACCTTTTTCACCACATTTTTCCACCAATTCCCACATCTATACATATCCACCCACGCCAAATACCCCAAACACAAAAACAAACCGGAGTATCAATATCTCCGGTTTGTTTAGACCACCCGTGAAGCGGCCAGACTTACATTAACTTTTTGCGGCTAGCAATGTAATAACCAAGTGTAGTTACCACCGAACCAGCGCCAATCGCACCAGTCGCAATAGTTCCTGCACCAGTATTTACAATCGTGGAGGGAGTTTCCACAGCAGTATCTACCTTAGGTGTAGATGTCGAGCTAGTAGTAGTCACTACCACCTCAGGCTTATCTTCCTCTTTAGCCTTACAAGTTTCATCGTCCTTAGTTACCATCACAGACGCATCATCCTTGTAAACCTCACTATTCCTTACGGTCACATTTGCCCAGTTTACTAACTGATTAGAACCACAGGATAATGATTTGTCTACTACTTTACCAGTGAAACGCACATAAGCATCACCATTTGGCAAATAACTACCAACGTTGATACCAGTAGTAGTCAACGTATTCTGATCAAGCAATACCCAATCAGACAACCCAGCCTTATAGAAATAAGTTGAGTTTTGTACATATTCTACGTTGTTTGGCAAAATATCACGGATCATTACATCCTTTACTTCCTCAGCGAGCAAGTTTTTGTATTCAATACGATATTCAACTTCGTCGCCAACTTTCGCCTCTACAACTTCACCCCATTCCTTTGTACCTTTCAAACGTACAAATTTCTGCAATTTAGCTGCTACAGAATTGTGGACTTTCACATCAATCGTAACTACACCACTATATTCAAAACAGCCAGGGATTTTACCATTCAAAGAATCGTAACCAAGTGTAGCGCCCGAGGTAATCACCTCATTAGGAAGCGACACGGTACCCATCTTCGCATTGGTATACTTAGCCGAACCATCCACATACTCTAAGTAGAAGTCACTATCAGAATTCAAAGTTACTTCATCCCAGTAAGTACCAGGGTTGGCATTTGTAGAATTCAAATAACCAATAATCGTATGAGATTTTGCCACCGTAGTAGGCAAACTAAAGTTCGCCCGTACACCCTCAGCTACCGCCTCGGTACCTTTGGGGCTGTTATTGTGTACGTAAAGTCGGATCGTATAAGTCTCGCCGTCTTTTACGTTGATCGTGTCAGCGTTCCAGGTATCCACGTTTGCACCAGCTACCTTCGCGCCTACGAAGTTCTTCTCGTTTCCGATTTTACCATCAGAGATCGAGTTAAAGGTGATAGTATCACCAAGTTTCCCCTCATTGATTTCCGCGATTGTGTAGTTAGCGCGACCGTTGTTTGAGTCGCCCCAAGCACTCACCATCGCAGGAGTTAGCGTCACACCAGCCACAATTGCAGCTGCCGAGACACTAAGGATAGATTTATAAACTTTATTCATAATATTCCTTTCATTTATTAAAAGTTTAAATACATTCTAGCCGAATTGTTAATTTTCGTCTTTGGCAACCGAATCATCTCAGATTCAAACATAATCTTGGGTGAGCCCAGCAGCACGAAGCTGCTGGGACTTATATAAAAGTGCTAGAGGCTCCCCCCAGCCTCACCCTCTTATGCTATCTATTATATATTAATCGGGTGGTGCTTCTGTGGCCCCTCCCGAACTTGGAATTGATGTGCCGCTACCGTAGGTAACCTCGTTACCCTTAGGTGTGGCTTCGTTAGCGGAGTTACCACTATCAACAGCATCCGGTTTAGCCGCTGGTTTTGTAGAAGGTGTAGAGGGGTCTTTCCCAGTGCTTTGAGAATTATTTACATCCTCTTTCACCTTTTGATCAGCCTTATAATCACTATGGGACTGACCAGTTTGACCAGTACTTACGCTTTCCGGCTTCTCTGCCGCCGAGGTCTTCGACCCCATACCGGTATTAGTGCTTTCACCTGTACCGGTATTGTTGTTTGGCTTTACCAGGTCGCCCTCGGGTCCTTTTGAGGGGTCCTTGTTGTAGGTTGGGGTCGGGGTTGGCTTCGGGTCCGGCTTCACCGGATCTGCCGGGGTTACCGGCTGTACCGGCTTCTTACTCGGCGTCGCCGGAGTTGACTTACTCGGCGTCGACGAACTCGGGGTCGTCTTCGCCGGGGTCGTCGGAGTCGGTGCCGTCGGAGTAGTCGTCGCAGGAGTCTTCTTCGTAGGATTCTCCTGCGGGGTAATATTAAGCAGCTCCGCCACGTTGGCGGGCTGGAACAGGCAGTCCGCCCTTACCATAAAGGCAAGGGTACCCTTGTTCTCGCCACCATTCCCCGCAGCAGGGTTACCCCCAGTAGTGGAGCTCTTGATTTGGAGCTCCATCTTAAGGAAGTAACCATCCTTTTGATCAGTCTCGAACACCACGACATCCGGCACGCCGGAGGTGGTGAATGGGTTCACGTACATTTGGTCTGTAATGCCAGACGTGTAGTGAACTACACTGATCTTCGCTACGCTAGACTCAAGATACTTGAAGAAAGCCTTGAGCGTATCATGATACAGAATTTCGTCTGCCATGAATTTCTCTTTGGCTAAGTTAATTGTCTTTGCCCAGTTACCCTGGCAAGTTTCGTAAAACTCGCCCAGATAACGGGTCCCGAATAACCTATCGAACCAAGCCAAGTTCGCGGCTCCGATAGTCGGGTCGTCCCACAAGACCTCCCGCCAGAGCTCATACAGCTCCTGAGTGGTCATGTTTTCAATGTCCGGCCTAAGGCCGAAATTGAAATCGTCCTCAGTTGTGTCATTGGCAAGACACTCACTATTGTGAATGTAATACCAATTATTGCCCTCAATTGTTGCTGCTTTATCGGTTCCTTCCCCTTCCGTTACTTCCGTTGCTTCAGCATTATCAGCGGTGCTAACGTCCACCGACGCAGACGTGGTGTCACGATGGGGCAAGTCAAGCTCACTGTAATCGACGCCCCCAATCAACACTCCACAGAAAGCTACAAGCACACCGATAGTAGCCAGCCACTTCAGCGTCTTTTTCATAGCTATTTCACTCCCTTCCTTCGTTCATCGTTTAGTCCCACGGCGCTTTCACACCGCTACTATCTTCTTCTTCATCATCATCTTCGGTCCAGGGCGCAACATGAGGGCGGCCTCTTCTACGCCGAGGTGCCCTCTCCCTCTCGCCATCGTCTAGGCATTTCAAATTCCATATAAAGAATATAGCTGCCACGAGAACGACGAGCATCGGCACCACCGACATAAGTGATGCCCAAAACGCCGGGATCGACACCGGCATAGCCCGGATTACGAATACTGCAACAGCGATAACAATCGCAGTTCCGCTAAGTCCAACTACCTTTTCCTTACCATCCCTGTTCAGCAGGGCATCGGACATCGCCACAACAATAAAAGCAATGCCGATGATGATAGCCATGATCAACATAGCTACACTTCCTTTCTAAATAAAATATTTGGAGGCCCCGCCTCCAGGTCGGTTATAGATAGCATAAACCAGCTTCATTTGAAGCTGGGATGATTCGGTTGTTAATGGTCTTCGTCGTTTTATTAACTCCCAAAACTCAGACTACTTCCATTGTATCACACTTTCGCTTTTTTGTCAATAGCAACACTAGTGTTTTGTGCTAATGTCTATTATATTATAAACTTAACCTTATTAATCCATTTTAGTCAAATCACACTAATTTTCCCCATTAAAAGTGGGAGCCATTACAGCTCCCACAGTCAGGGTTGAACACGAATATTTAACCGAGGCGGTGCCTCAGGAGCGCCACACGGCGCCGCTGCTTCGCAGCGAGCGCCGCCGCGCGCTCCAGCGCCTCATCGGCAGCGGCGGCCTGCGCCGCCAGCTCCGCCGTCTCGGTTTCATCGAGGAAACCGCTAAGCAGCAGTGCCTCGACATCAGAGTTATCGTCGGCGGCAGACTGCACCGCAGGCTGTTTGGCAGCTTCCAGCTCCTCGACCCGCTTCTGCAGGTCTGCGGCCTTCTTCTCGGCGGCCTTGACCTTGGCCTCAGCCTCGGTCTTAACCTTCTCGGCCTCATCAGTGAGCGCCTTAGCTCTCGCGATGGACTCCTTAGCCTGAGCGGCAAGCTTCTCGGCCTCAGCGCTCTTGACCTTGGAATCAGCCGCCGCCGACTTGGCGGTCTTCAGCTCCTCACGGAGCTTTTTGACCTCCTCCTCGGTCTTCTTTTTAGCTTCCTCAGCGGTTTTGGCCTTCTTCTTGGCTTCCTCTTCCGAAGCCTTGAGCTTCTCGTAGGCCTTCGCGGCCTTCTCGAGCTCTTTATTGGCCTCTTTAACATCAGTGAACGTAAACTTCATGTCCAAACCCTCCTTTTTTAATGTACACAGCACAAACCCTAAACGCAAAGCGTCAGCATCCGCCCCATGCCAGTTTGTTTTGAACATGACCTCATTATACCACACACGATTATTTTTGTCAATACCTAAAGCATATTTCACCAAATAATCCAATAATTCCCTCTTGATTTTCCGCCCAATCCACGCTATAATAATACCATATGGTGGGATTAGCTCAGATGGTTAGAGCGTCTGATTGTGGTCCAGAAGGTCGACGGTTCGATCCCGTTATCCCACCCCATTACAATGGCGCCGCGGGTATAGTACAGCGGTTAGTATGCAAGTTTTCCAAACTTGAGATGCCAGTTCGATTCTGGCTACCCGCACCAGAGAAAGTAAAAATAAGCACTTGTGCTTATTTTTGGTTTCTCTGGAGTGGGGCTGGCAGAAGATTTTCTGGCTACCCGCACCACTCCTTATTTCGGCAACAGCAAGAAAGCAATCGTCCCAGCCGCTGCACCTAGTATAATAGTCAAGATAATACCCACCACCAACCCAGCGCGCGAGTCCTTTTCCGGCTTCGAGATAATCGCTACCGGCCCCGCCTTCGGCTCCTTCGTCGGTTCCACCTTCTTCTGATACACATTCTTCGACAACGGCCGCTTTGCGACATTCACCTGATTGATAAACGGCGATTTCGGTATCTGGTACTTTCCTCTCTGATCATCCTTACTCGCTGTCACACTTCTTTTTCTAGAAGGTTTTTCAGCCAAATTAGCCAATTCTCCAACTGACTTTTCCACAGGGTTTTCCACAGGCTCCACCTCTGTTATTACTCCCAAAAGATCATCTCGCCCATTATCCGGCATCGCCCGATATACGTTACTATTCCTAACTCTCCTATTTACGACCGCACGTTTCGTAACACCACCCTTTCGCTTCGTAGTGCTATTCTTCTGCGTCACCACGCCACCACGCATCGTCACATCGCCGCCTACCATGTCGCCACGCATCGTCACATCACCACTCGTCATCGCAGCACTAGTCCGCACCGTCGTAGTCCTAACCCGACTTACGCCACCTCCCACCTGTCCAGTCGCGCCATTCTTAGTAGGCACAAAATCTATATATTTTTTATTCATGATCTGACTCTTTTAGCTACCTCAATTATATCAACGAATTCATTCAAAATCAAGCTCGACCCACCGACTAGCAGCCCATCCACCCCTGGCACCGTGAGATACGCCCCCGCATTCACCGGCTTTACACTCCCCCCAAACAGCACCGGCACCCTCTCTGCCACTGCGCCATACATATCCACCAAACTCGCCCGAATCAACCGCACTACCTCCGCAATTTCATCTGGCGCCGCCGCCTTCGCCGCCTTTGTAGACGAAATCGCCCACACCGGCTCATACGCAATTATCACCTTGTCCAACATATCATCCGAAACCTCCGACAACCCCCCAGTCAGCTGATCTCGAATCACATCCGCCGTCTCACCAAACGCCCGCTCGCTCTCCGTCTCGCCAATACATAATATCGGCGTTATCTTATTTCGCACCGCCGCCGCCACCTTTTTAGCAATCATTTTATCATCTTCACGAAGAATATACCGCCGCTCCGAATGCCCCACGATCGCATAATCCACTATCCCCCTCAGCTGCGCAAAAGACACCTCCCCAGTAAACGCCCCCGTATCCCGATAAAACGCATTCTGCGCCGCCAACTTCATCTTGTGCCGATCCACCTGCAACGACAACGGCTGCAACGCAATAAGCGACGGCGCCACCACCACCTCCACATCTCGATAATTCGGCATTGCTTTTAAAAGTTTATGAAGATAGATCGAAGCCTCCCCCACCGTAAAGTTCAGCTTCCAATTGCCCACAATATAAGTTTTCATAAAACCATTATATCATGTTATAATTAAACTATTATGAAAAAAGTTTTATCATTTGACATAGACCAAACTTTAAACGTCGCCAAGACCCCTATCACCGACGACATCGCCGATCTTCTCGTGCAGTGCCTCGATCACTTCGAGATTTGCCCCATTTCCGGTCAGAAATTTGACCAATTCCTCATCCAGATTGTCGACCGGCTCCCCCAGCCCACCCCAGAGCAGCTCTCCCATCTCCACCTCTTTGTCGCCCAAGGCACCCAATATTACCGCTACAATATCGACAAAAAAGATTGGGAGCAAGTCTATAATTACCCCTTGACCGACGAGCAAGTCAAGAAAATCAGCGAAACTATCGAGCAGGCTGCCAAGGAGCTTGGCTACTGGGAGGAAGATAAACTAGCCGAAGGCGACGAAATCATCGAAAACCGCCTCTCTCAAGTTACCTTCTCGGCATTAGGCCAAAAAGCCGGCACCGAGGAGAAATACGCCTGGGATCCCGACTGCAAAAAACGCGAAAAAATCTGCGCCCGCTGCCGCGAGCTCGCCCCCGAGTTTGAGTACGAAATCGGCGGTACTACCTCCATTAATGCCATCACCCCTGGCATGAATAAAGTCTTCGGCATGACCCACCTCCTAGAGGAACTAAACGTCAAGAAAGAAGACGTCCTCTATTTCGGCGACATGACCCAACCTGGCGGTAACGATTACCCCGTTGTCCAAATGGGTATCGACACCATCACCGTCCGGAATCACGAAGATACCGCCTACGCCTTGCGCGGAATTCTTGGTGTGATATAATATACTTATGATTACAATCGTGGGCAATGTCCTCAAGGACGTTTATCTTAATCTCGACAATCGCACCGCTAATTTCGAAACTGATCGAAACGGCACCGAATGGCTCGATCTCGCTTTCAACGCCAGCGAGCACCACTTTTTCAACCGCAACTCTAGCCTCGGTGGCGCCGCTGTCTCCCTAGAAGCCCTCACCAAACTCGGCCTCCCTGCCAGCATCTCTGGTTCCGATCTTCAGTTTACCAATGACGATTCTACCAATACCCTCAACACCAACACTTACGACTACCGTTACATCTTAATCGCCAATTCTGACGTCAGCTATCTTTCTCCCAGCACGCACCAGCCCACCACTTTTGTACCTCCTACCGAAGCCGTCGATTACCTCTACATCGACCGCTCCGCCCGTCTCACCACCGATTCTGCCGCCAAGATCTCCACTTATCTAGATCTTGCCCCCCACACCAAGCTCATCCTCTACCTCCAAAACCTCGGCAATCCCCATCTGATAAATCTCCTCCCCCGTGCTAATCTCGTTTTTTGCGAAAATAACAGGGGTGATGCGGAGTTTTCACAGGCGCTTACTTCCGCCAACCTTAGCGACGCCAACCTCATTTATCTCTCTGATACCCATTTTTCCTACCAAAACATCACCGAGCCCATCTCTGTCAGCCGTATAGATACCCTCACTCACCTCTCAGCCTACTCTATCGCCGCCGCCACCATTCTCGGCTGCTTTATCCTCGGTCGCTCCGTCGAGGACAGTCTTCGGCTCGCTCGCGCCAATGTCGAGCACACCAAGCTAAACTCCACTCTTTCCCTTGCCAGCCTCCAAGAGATCGCCGCTAATCCCGACCCCACTGACAACCTCGAGCTCATTGCCGCCAGTCTCCTTGTCAAAGGCAAAGGCATCCTCGCCGCCGACGAGTCCGGTGGCAGCATCCACAAGAAATTCGACCAGCTCGGCATCGCAGACACCTACGACAACCGTCGCGATTACCGCAACATCTTCTTCACCACTCCCGGCATTGCAGACTACGTCAGCGGCATCATCCTCTTCGACGAAACCACCCGCCAGCACGCCGACAACGGCCAAAATTTCGTCGATTTCCTCACCGGTAAGCGCATCATCCCTGGCATCAAAGTCGACCAAGGCCTCGAGAAATTCTCCGATTCCACCCCACCAGAATCATCCCCCAGCCCCTCCGTCCACCCCGACGAAACCTGGACCAAAGGCCTCGATGATCTCTCCACACGCCTGCGCGAATACTACCAGATGGGCCTTCGCTTCGCCAAATGGCGCGCCGCCTTCGAAATCCGCCTCGACGACCAAGGCAATATTATTACTCCCACCTCTCACGCCATCACCGAGAACTGCCGCATCCTCGCCGAATACGCCACCAAATGCCAAGCTGCCGGCATCGTCCCCATCGTCGAGCCCGAAGTCGTCTACGACGGCTACTATGATATCGACCAATGCGCCTCTGTTACCGGGCAGATCTTAGATACCCTCTTCGCAGAATTAAAAAACGCCCACGTTAATCTCCGCGCCTGCATCCTCAAATGCAACATGGTCCTTGCCGGCAAAAAATATCCCGAGCAGTCCACCCCCGCCGCAGTTGGCGCCAAAACCGCCGAGGTTCTTAAAGCCCACGTCCCCGAAGACCTCGCCGGCATCGTCTTCCTCTCCGGCGGCCAGACCCCCGAGCAAGCCACTAACAATCTCGCTGCAGTCACCGCAAACGGCCCCTTCCCTTGGCCCGTCACCTTCAGCTTCGCCCGCGCTCTCCAAGACCCCGCCCTCTACGCCTGGTCCGGCGACAACACCAACAGCGAAAAAGCCCGTCAAGCATTCCTTGACAGGCTCATCGCTAATAAACAAGCTCTTATTCCTCAGTAACTTCTTCCTCCGGCTTAGATCCATTCTCCGCTGGCACATCCGCCGCATCCATCGCTGGCTCCTCTGCCTCGGCCTCACGTTTCTCTGCCTCGGCCGCCGGATCATACAAAGACGCCACTACCTGCTCGCTATCCAATTCCTTATCCGCAAACTCCACCCCCGCCGGCAACTTAATATCCGCGATCGTCAGCTTATCTTCCACTTCTTTCATCCCAGCCGCATCAATCGTCAATTCTTTCGGCAAATCTGCCGGCTTCGCCTTCACATCCAATTCCTCAATCGACTGCGTCATCGCAAAGTGGTAAATCTTCGAGGCTTCCGACCCCTCAAATCCTACAATCACCACCGGCGTAGTCGCGACCACCGCTTCCTTCGCCGAAATCGCCTGGAACTCAATATTCATAATCTTTCGTGACACTGGGTCAACCTGCACATCTTTCACGATCGCAAGCTGCTTCTTCCCGGCCATATCAAGGTCAATCGGCGAATGATAACCCGCCTTCTCCAATACCTTCTCTGTCGCTACATACTCAGACGCCATCAGCTCCGGTGCCTTCCCGCCATACACCACCGACGGGATCATCCCCGTAGCTCGCAAATTCTTCAATTTTTTACCTGTTACTTCGCGCTTCTCCAGCGCCAACTTATATTCAGCCATAATAATTCCTTTCTCTATTCCATTAATTATATCATATTTTCTTTACTTTTACCATTGCTGGGCGCAAAACTTCCGACTCATAATAATACCCCGGGCGCAGCACCTCCGCTATTACTTCCTTCTCACCATCCCCCTCCGCCATCACCGCTTCATGCAAATCCGGATTAAATTCCACCCCCTCTCCCGCTTCAATCTTCTTTAGACCTAGCTCCTTCAAAGTTTTCCCGAACGACCCCTCTATCGGCTTCAACTCCGCATACGACAAAATCGCTCTATCCACATCGTCTAGCAGCGGCAAAACCTTACGCACCGTCGCCAATTTCGCCGCCCGACGCTCATTTTCCTTCTGCATTTCCACCTGTCTCCGATAGTTCTCAAAATCCGCCCGCGTCCGCTGCAAATCCCCCAGCATATCCGCCAGTTGCTTTTCTAGTCCTGTCGTGTCGACCTTTACTTTCAAATCGCCCAAATCCTCTTTACTAAACTTATACTCCTCCGTCACCGATCCATCTTTATTCTCTTTTATCGTCTTTTTCATCTGATACTCCTCTCTATTTTATAAAATTTCCTCGAGCGTCTTCCCCGCATACTCCACTAGGCGCATCACCTTAGCATAATTCTGCCTCGTCGGCCCCAGCACCCCAATATAGCTTCGGTCCGAAAACGGCGATTTAAACCGTGATATAATCAACGACACCTCCGAATTCTTACCAATCGGATTCTCCTGCCCGATAAATATATTCAACGGCTCTCCTGGCGCCGCCTCCCTCAGCCACGGCTCCAAATTATCCAGCAGCCTCGCCACCGCCTGCACTCTCCTCGTATCACCAAATTCCGGCTGCGTAAATAGCCGCGAAATCCCCGCAAGATACAGCTGCCCACCAATCGTCGCCAACCCCAAATTCCCCGTCATCTCCACCAACATATCCACCGCCCCCCGAATCGCCGCATCTGCCCGCGACTGCGAAGATATCCTCACCTCTAGAGCATGCCTCTCGCGGTTCAATTTTGCCGCGCCATTCACCACGCCACCCATATCATCATAATAGCCATCCTCAATCGCCCGCACCTCTGGCATTTCCGCCACAAAGCTAGCGTCCGTCTCGTAATAATCATCCACCGCCCCCAGATTATTCACATAATACCGGTACCCCGCATCCGTCGGCACTCGCCCCGCCGAAGTATGCGGCTGCGCAATCAGCCCCAGTGCCTCTAGCCGCGCCATCTCCGCCCTGATTGTCGCTGGCGACACATCAAAAAGCCTCGCAATCGTCACGCTCCCCACCGGCGCCGCCGTCTCGGCATATTCTTCCACAATCTGACTCAAAATCAGCTTCTGCCGCTCTGTTAGTTCCATACTTTTCATTATACAAAATTAGCACTAAAAAAGCAAGAGTGCCAATTTCACAAACCCACTACAAACCACTACAAGCTCGCCACGAACTCACCATAAACCCGCTACAAACCCACTACAAACTCGCCACAAGCCAGTTATACCCCCGCCAGTTGGTCAAACTCCTCCAACGAAGATATCAACAAATCGCGCGGCTTATTACCGTTTTGCGGCCCTATCACCCCAATTTCCTCAAACCAAATCGCAAGCCCCGATACAAATCCATGCCCTTTCCCTAGGTAAGTCTGCAGCATTGCCGTAGAGAATTTCCCTTTTGATAGAGATATTTCTACCGCCTTGCGTACTATCGGGTCAGTTGGGTCAAATCTCCTCCCTAACCCCCCAGCTTCACCAACCCCACCAGTCATACCTTTGATAGCCACCTGTTGAGCCACCACCTCATCATTATATTCTGGCGCTCGTTGCGCTCTCAAGAAGTCCGTCACTTTAGCGATATCATCATCCGATGCCCAAGCACCCTGTATCCGTCGCGGCTTACCCATCATCTCAGTCGTCAAAAGCAACATATCACCCTTACCAAGTAGCTTTTCTGCGCCACCCTGATCCAACATAATTCTCGAATCCATCTGCGAACCCACCGCAAAAGCAATCCTCCCCGGAATATTTGCCTTAATCAACCCCGTAATCACCTTTACCTCCGGACGCTGCGTCGCGAGCACCAAGTGTATCCCCGAAGCTCGCCCCTTCTGCGCAATCCTCACAATCAACATCTCCAAATCTTTACCCGCCATCATCATCAGATCCGCCATCTCATCTATAATCACTACAATGTATGGCATCTTACCCTCCTTTTCCGGATTGTCAGATTTCGCCATCTTCGCGTTATAATCAGAAATATTCTTGACTTTTTCCTCCGCCATCAGAGTATACCGTCTTTCCATCTCGCCCACCGCCCATTTCATCGCCGAAAGCGCCTTCTCGGTCTGGGTAATGATCGGGGTCAAAAGATGTGGAATGTCCTGATATTGAGCCATCTCTACCTGTTTTGGATCCACTATAATCAACTTCATGTCCGAAGGTGCATTACGATACAATAGCGAAGAAATCAAAGTATTCGTCATTACCGACTTACCAGACCCAGTAGTACCTGCAATCAAGAGATGCGGCATCTTTGCCAAATTAGCCACCACTGCATGACCAGAAATATCTTTCCCTACCGCAAAAGTCAGCGGATCAGTCGCCTTTTTCCACTCCGATGATTCCAATACACCACGTAGCCTCACATCCGCCGAGCGCGCATTCGGTATCTCTACCCCCACCGACCTCGTCCCAGGGATCGGCGCCTCTATCCTAATCTTATCCACCGCAAGGTTCAACGCCAATTCCTTGTCCCTTGCCAATATTTTACTCAAATTCACCCCTGCCGGCGGCTTCATCGTGTACTGTGTCACCCGCGGCCCCACATTTGCCCCCTCCATCTCCACATCTATGCCAAACTCCGCCAACGTAGATTTTATAATATACGCATTCTGCTGAATATTCCCCGCATCAGCCGGCGACTGTTTCTTCTCGAGCAAGTCCGTAGATGGCATCTTCCAATCCGGGTCGTTTACCGCCATAAGTGCCGTAGGCTCCTTGGACTGCTCTGGCGCGGCGACTTTGGTAGGCACCTTATGCAATAATTTCCCCTTCGCGGCTGGAGCAGCCGTCTCAGTACCGCCCAAACCCGAATTAACCTTAATCTCCAATTGCCCTAATTTCTTAGACTTTTTATCCTCCCCGTCCGACTTTTCCCTCGCAGGCATTCTGCCAGTCTTTACCATATTTGTCGTACCTTTAAACAGCGTCACCGGCGAAATTTGCAATATAAACGCCAGCGTGATAAACATCAGCACCACATATATAAATATCACCACTCCCTGATTCAGCACATTTGTCATTAACGAATTCAACCACTCCCCCAGCATACCTCCGTTACCCCAAATCGCCGCCACCCCTGCTATCCACACCACCATTAGCAAGCTCGCTATATACACCGGCACCGCCACCCGATTATTTTCGCTCCGAAGTATCTTTACTGCTAAATACACCAAAATCGCCGGCACAAAATACGCCGCAAACCCAATAATACTCAAGAAAAACTTGTGCACCTCGTTTAATACATTACCTCCCTGCCCAAACCAAGTAATTACAAAAAACAACGCCAGTGCAATCATCAGCACCGCAACAATCTGTCGCCAAAATCCACCCGGCAGCTCATGCTCTACCGGAGCTTCTTTTCTAGTATTCCGCTTCCGCGCCGTAGATGATTTCCGAGATTTTGTAGTTTTTCGTTTTTTCGTTGCCATGTTTCTATTTTAGCACACTTTGATTTTTGGTGAAAGTATGATAAAATAAAACTATTAGGCTGTCGCCAAGTGGTAAGGCAACGGGTTTTGGTCCCGTCATTCGCAGGTTCGAATCCTGCCAGCCTAGCCACATCATGCAACCGTATAATACAGGGCTAAATACGATATCAATTAATAGGATTGCATGACACCACAGCATAAATATGCTATAATATACACATGGTACCGTAGCTCAGTTGGTTAGAGCGTGGGACTCATAAGCCCGAGGTCGGTGGTTCGAAACCACCCGGTACCACCACACTCCCGTACAGGGGGATTTTTTATTTTCCCCACTCCTCCACTCCCCTCCCCAGATATTTCACGAACCCCTCCCCCTTCGCCTCATCATGTATAATATACAGTCGCTTCTTCGCCCGCGTCATCGCCACATAGAACAGCCGCACTTGGTCAGCAAGCGCCACCTCCTCCGTCTCCCCAAAAATCCCATACAATTTAGTATCCGGATGCGTTTTCGGAATCACCCCCTCGTCCGCCTCCAAAATTATCACCACCTCTGCCTCCAGCCCTTTCGATTTATGCATCGTCATCACCCGCACCTTCCCCTCAAACTCCGCCTCCGTAAACACCCCCAGCTGCCCCAGCCCCCACTTCAACCCACTCATCAGCCTCCCCAGCGCAATCCCCTCCAAATTCGTCTCATTATTCCGATGCAGTAGCAATATCTCCGACGCCTTCCGATTCTTCCGTATCACCTGCACCAACGTCTTAATATACCGCACTGTCCCCTTCTTCGGCGTCCGCCCCAGCATCCGCCGCGCCATCTCCGCATACACACGGTCCCGCCCGCTCGCCCGCCTGTCCCACTCCACCACCCCATATTCGCACGCCGTCAGCCGCGGATTCACCAATACCACCTTCCCCGCCCGCCGTGCAAACGCCCGAAATCCACCTTTTTCTTTCATCGCCTTCCGCATAAATTTCCCCGCCGTCCCCACAATCTCATAATTACACCGATAATTCGTCGTTATCTCATACCGCCTCGCCGGCACAAAATACCGCTCAAACCTCTTAAAATACTCCACATCGCTCCCCGCAAACCGATTGATCGCCTGTCAATCATCCCCCACCACAAATAGCCGCACCTCTGGCACCACCTCCCGTATCGCCAGCACCACCGACAAAAACAACTGTGAAAAATCCTGATACTCATCCACCAATATATATTTCTTACCCTTCAGAAGTTCTCGTACTCTACCCCTACCGCCCAAAATCAATTTGCTCGCCCACGACACCAGCAAATTAAAATCCGTCCCATACTCCTCAAATCCCGCCAACTCCCCATCCAATAAATACCAATGATACCGCCGATAGCACTCCACTCCCAGTTCAACAAAATCCCGTTCCCGCGCCCCCAAATCTTTCTCACCCAGTCGCCTCCGCACACTCTCCCGCAAAGTATTCTCCCCCGCCAGGAACTTCTGCTGCGCCCGATTCACAAACAACGCCATCATCTTGGCAAATCTCACCAAATCCCGCTCTTCCACCTCATCGCCCTTCAATCTTCGCTCTCGCCCCACCCCGTTAATATCCTCCGCCGTCTCGTCTTCCACCTCACTCATCTCTCCGCCTACAAACCGCCGAATCTTCCCCTCCCATTTCGGCTCCCTCATCATTCCCTGCACTATCCTCAAAATAAACCCCTCCTTCTCCCCCGCCAAAATCTTCCCGCACTTCTCCTGTCCATCGCATATATTATATACAATCTTCCGCGCAAACGCATGAAAGGTACTGGCAATCTTCACTTCTTTCACCGCTCCACTCACACCACTATCCTTGTCCGCCCCATCACCACCTACGCCAGCCCTCATATTGTTATCTGTCACTGCCGTAGCACCACCATCATTTATCTCCGTTTCCGCCACCTTCACCCCACCCATCACTGGCACCCCATCCACACGCATTTTACCGAGCCTTTCGTTTATCTCTTTCGCTGCATTCGCATTAAACACAAACGCCATTATCTCCTCCGGCTTCACCCCGCACCGTGCCACCAGGTACACGATTTTCGCTACTATCGTTCGTGTCTTGCCCGACCCCGCCCGCGCCACCACAATAGCATTCTCCGATTCATCAATCACCGCCGCCACCTGCTCCGCATCCATCACATACGGCTCGCCCTCGTATGTCACCGCACGTGCAAACCACTTCCGCACCTCCCCTACCTTATCTATATCCTTCTTTTTCACAACCCCACCACCATTTCCAGTTGCTGACAATCCGTCAGCAACTCATTCGCACTATTTTTCTTCATTCCCACACCTTACCACACCCCCACAATTATTTCAACCCCCACGCCCTCACTACGCCAATTTTTCTTCCATAAAAGAAAAATACCCGGTTTTTGCAAAAGTTTTTCTTCCATGGAAGAAAAACTCCTTGACAAAACATGTCACGATAATATATAATATCCGTAAAAGGAGACATCCCATGATAAAAAGACCGCTATATTTAGACAAATTAGAGAGCTATATCGATAAACCTTTTATCAAAGTTTTGGCCGGAATTCGTCGCGCCGGCAAATCAAGCCTACTTTCCGAGCTAAAAGATATACTCATATCTCGCGGAGTTAGCGAGGAGCAAATAGCTCTAATCAATTTCGACTCTCTAGACTATACCAATATCCGCGAAAAGGCCGATTTTGTAGCTCTAGAAAAGCGACTTCTAGAACAAGGTGTTAAATATTTTTTATTTGATGAATTACAAAATATCGACCACTGGGACGAGGCAGTTAGTGCCCTCTACGCAGAAGGCGACATCGACATCTTCATCACTGGCAGCAATTCCAAATTGCTATCTTCAGAGCTCTCCACCTTCTTCACTGGACGCTATGTGGACATTCGTGTTTCCACTCTAAACTTCCAAGAATTTATCGATTTCAAAAATAGTCGCAACGACACCCCGTCCACCATTCAAGAACTTTTCAACGAATACCTCCGACGCGGCGGATTCCCTTCCATCAACGTAGTGGATCAAACAGAGTCACAAGATGATGAAGAAGTATCCGATATCCTATCCTCTATCATCTTTCGCGACATCGTAGAACGCAAGAATCTACGAAACACTGAGCTTCTATCCCGAGTCCTCAGATTTGTTTTTGACAACGTCGGTAACACATTTTCAGCCAAATCCATCAGCGATTACCTCAAGAACGAAAAAATGCCACTTAGTCAGGAGACAATTTATAAATATCTCAATTGGCTAGAAGAAGCTTTCGTCATAGAGCGCGTCAAGCGATACGACCTTCGTGGAAAAGTCCACCTCAAGACCGACGAGAAATTCTATCTAGGCGATATTAGCTTACTCTACGCCTTAAATGGCAGAAGCGACACCTACCTTTCTGGTGTGCTAGAAAATGTCGTTTATCACGAACTAATATCTCATGGCTACGATGTATCCATAGGCCGTAACGCCGATCTAGAGATTGACTTCATCGCCGAAAAAAACCACCAGAAGATATATCTCCAAGTTGCAACATCCACAGCAGATAGAGCTACCTCTGAGCGCGAATTCGGAGCATTCGCCGGGATAACAGACAACTACCCAAAATACGTCTTAACCCTAGACGACGCCAATATCCCCGAATCGCATAACGGCATCGAACGGAAGTACTTACCCGAGTTCATCCTGAATTTACAATAATCAATCATCAAAAAAAGGAGCTTCAAAATGGCGGGACATCCAAATTACACTGACGAACAATTACAGTCAATCGTAGAAGATGTAAGAGAAAGCAACGGCCTTTCCATCAGCAAATACACGGAATTGCTATACTTTGCGGCAATCAACGAGGACACTCCTCAAAATCGAGCGCTATTCACAAGGGTAATAAAAAAGTATATTTATCCCAGTCTAGACGAAAACGGCAAGATCACGCCGCCGTCAAATTTTAGCAGCAGAGATTTAACAAGAGAGATGAACGCTCTAGCAAGACGACCCCACAATAAATACCAAATGATTTTTGGTATAGCAACAATAGATGGAGACAAATTTTTACCCAAAAGTATCACGATAGACGGATACAAATACCATCAGATTTCCTGGCAAACTGTACGGCAAAATCTAAAGAAGCATAATAAGTTTCCGCAGTTCCTAAATACATTCGCAAAAACCGTACGCCCAATAGAGATACTGCCTTTTCCAGACTCAGTCATCATTAATTTTACAGGAAATGATTTTTATAAGCACCTAGAACGATTGCTATCTAAGCATATTTATTACCAAGTCGAAATAGACGCACTTGACGCAGAGCTAGCAACCAGTATCATAGATGATACCTTTGGCAAGGTATTATGGGCAGCAACAGCAGCATGGGCAACGACCGCTCAAGGTACAACTTGGACCAGTAGCGGATTGCTTGTACGACGAGCGCCAGCAATGATGAACGGAGTATATCAAGCATTTGACGTCGATAAGAACAACTTGGCATTATTGCAGGATACGGAAAGGAAAGTAAAGGCGGAACAAAAATTGCTCAGCAGCACAGAGCCAAAACATGATGAAGACAGATTACACCTTTATCGGAAAATCCTAAATATGCTCCTAAACCCACGAGACTACTGCGCCCGTACAAGGCTTATCAAAGTGACTAAGGTATTGCACGAAGCCTTATCGTCAGACAATGTCAATAACCGACATCTCAAGCTTTGGCAATGTGTAGAACTCGGCATTGGCTGGAGATTCCGCAAAGAAAAGGACATAATACGAACATTAAAGCGCTATTATGACCCATCGCTTGCCACAAATGGAATATGGATGGTAATAGGAGATTACGTACATACAAAACGATGCACCCATGTACATGAAGGTACCGAGTTAACTTGGGATGTTCACGGCACTTATGACCCAGCACTAAATCTTTACATGGACTACGTACGCGTAGTCATAATGATGCTAACATATTTCGGTGACTCACGACGACCAAAGTTCATACGTGACGAAGAAAATTTTAAGAAGCTCATGGAATATTATGCCCAAGACAATAAAGACCTCGCACTCGCAAAATGGGTCAAGTCACACAGATATGGCAACTAGAGATCTTCTGGCTTGTTTAGAGCTTCCGCCAAAAAATCTACATCATGCCCATAATTTTGTCCCATACTGCACGGCATGACATAACAAGAGCATTCGCCGCTCTTTGCAACTCCATATGGACGTTAAATGAATTTGGCGCATTTGCAAATCTTAATTCCGCGCCTATCATCTCATACGCATATACGGACAAATTTACAAAGTTAATCTTCAAATCCAAAAACACATTAAATTTTTGACGATTATTGCCACAAATACGAAATATATCACCAAGCGGCAGCCCATCGAAACTGCCGTACTGATAAATAGCCATAGATACATACGGCCTTATCCATACTATAGGCTTAAGCTGGTTCAAACGATGTACCAATTTAGAATGTTCGTCCAACAGCCCATTGGGCAATTCGTCAAAATCCATCTTCATCATTGCTTCACGCATTTTTGGCAGTTTCGTCTCGAAAATCTCATCGTATTCAAGTTCCTCTTCCTTTGTCATTTTTTTCTTGGCTTTTTCTTTTAGGTTATCATCAAAGTATTCTACATCCAAAAACTTATCCATCGCACTATGAACAAATAGAGTAAGATTAAAATCGAACTTCTCAGCATCCTCCACGTTCTCGATTACGAAATCCACTTCAGGCATAACAATTTCTCGTGCAATCTTATTCGCAGGCGACAGGCTAGACTTCGGAGCAACCAAAGCAACAGTGTCCCAAGGCATCAATTTCTGAATATCATTTTTATTATTTACATTGTTTTTCATATCCACGTCCTTTCCAACTACCCGCCCATTATAACTAATAATAGTATAACACACTATAATCTTAAGAAAAAATATCGCTTCTTTAAAAAAGCGATATTTTTCTTAAGAGTATATGTTATTCCGCGCTACCGCCCTCGGTACTACTCGCAGAGCTACCGGCACTACTCTTCCGCCCCTTCTTACCACGGCCTCTTACTCGCATTACGATCCACAATATCGCCGCCACAATCACAAAGATGATTAGGAATAGCAACCAAATCGGGCAAATAATCACCAGCTTCTCCGTCACACTCGGCTCATTATCCAGCGAATCATAATACACCGTCTGTCGCACCTTGAAAATTCCTATAGACGGCGTATTCTCCCAAGTCTGCTCCACATACCGCGTCGTCCCAGGCAACACGTAATCAGACCCCGGATTCTCTTCTGTCGTGTAAATTTCTTCGTCGGAAAACAATGGATATACCTGCATATAATAAGTTATCTCGGAATGAGTATTACCATTATTCGTAGCAAGAAAAGACGTCGTAATCGGAGGACTCAACAAAAATCCAGGAACATTATTATCTGTTATAGAACCCGATATGTTTATATCACCCGCCACCTCAGTATACACGGCCGAGGCAATCTGGACATAATCTACAATCCCTACATTTCCTTCATCTTTCGCATTTGGATTTGGTACCTGCTGGATCACTATTGCAAAATACTGCCCACCACCCCTAGCATCCTCTGGCACGCTCACCGTGTAGGTAAAATCGACTGACTCTCCTGGTTCCATTACGCCAGCTACCTTCTCGTTATATTTTGCCGTCTCGTCGCCATCCGATAACGTCACCCAATTCACTATATCTGTCTGGTCGCTAGTCTTATCAAATATCCCCGTATAATGGTTATCTACATCGTCCACGGTGAGTGGTGCTATCCATGCTTTATAGTAAGTAGTATTACCGCCGTTATTCTCATTCATTACAAAGGAACTAACTCTTCCACTATACGTATCACCAGGTTGAAGCGTAATTGTTTGTTTCATCGGACTAACCGAAAAAGCAGACGCATCACTTGACAGCCCACCAAACCCAGCCAACGCCAGAGCAAACCCCACCACAGCAAACATTATTTTTTTATATTTCATATACCTCCTATTAATTATTTTCCATTATATCACTTATTTCGTCGTTTCACAAGAGAATCCAGCACCTTCATACGCTTTTCTTACAGCATCAAGGGTCTTAGGAAAAGAATCATTTTGCTCCAACATAAAATACGGTGCTACCTTAGAATTAACCTTGTCCGCTTTCCCATTTATTGTTAATCTTAATTCGTTCCCATCCTTCACGAAAACATGTGAAAATATATTTGTATCGACTCCATAATTCTTTGCTAAAATTTTGTTATAATCCGCTGCCGCAAAAGCTTCTGCTTCCTTCACCTCTTCCTCAGAACTATAAATACCTTCATATTGGTACATGATAGACATCAGTTTATCGTCCTGAAAATTCGCTAAAACCTCGTTCGTAAACGAAGTAGGACGACCGTAGGTCAGTACAACATGCGTCAACTTATCATCCTTACATTTTAACCCAATCACTTCACCTTCCCCGCTCACGACAATATCATTAGAACTGCCACTATTCAGTAATGCAGCTATCACTGCTACCACACCAACCACCATCACTACTGCTACCGCCACCCATGTAATATTATTTTTTTTCTCTTTACTCATTAACCTCCTTTTCTAATATTATATTACATTACTCTATAAAAATAAACCTTAAAGTTCGCATTTATTGCACCCCTAGCCATCATCACAGAAAACTATTAAGCGACAGAAGGGACATCACCTCCATGCGATATCGGCGCGAACCTTTCTGCCCTAATCGCCAATGTCTTTTCTCCAGTAATTTCATTGGTGAAACATCTCCCTATCATCACCGAAAGCGCCTTTGTCAGTTCTTTATCATTTCCAACTACGATCTTACCGTCAACCATCTTTAGTTCCAATTCCTCGCCATATTTGTCAAAAATCCTACCGAGTTTCGAGCTATATTCTGGATCTTCCAAAATCCTATCATCCAGCATACTGGCTATTATCTTTCTGCTTCTCACGCCAACCTTTACGTCTTCATTAATATCTAAATATCCACACTCTTTAACCCTCCGAACTTCGTCATCAGTCGCGCTACGATAATAATCCACAATTCCATCAAACATGCACCTTATTTTTGAAAATTCTCTAAAATAAATGCGCTTACGTTCGACATCATAAATCGCATCAATCCTATTTACTATGCTAATGCTTCTATCCAGTTTCTTAATTTCAGGTCGCCCATCAAACAAAAACAGAGAAAAGCCACTACTAATTTTCACACTTGGCAAAATCTTCTGAAAAGTAATAGATTTTACTCCACCCCCATCGCCTCTAGCAACATAAAGAACCTCCGCCTTCGAAAAGTCGTCTGGCCCAGCTAAACTAACCCCCGCTGTCGAACTCGCATTCTGGATATAATCGTCCATCATGCCAGAATGTTGCTCATCTAAGTCAATATAATAATATTCGTCGACTTCTGGCGCTGCTTCCGCACTAAATTCAATCGCCATAGAGTCTAAAGCGCCAAAGTCAACCCCTCCAAATAACTTTATGTCATCATAATTGACACCCTGCCTCGATTCGACCAACCTGTGCTCACCCCTCTTTCCGCTCTTTTTCATAAAAACTCTATATTCATCATCCAACATCTAAATCTCCATAAAAGTATAGTTATTAATTCGCCTCAGATTGTTAATCTTCATACCATTCTTTAATCCATCCCTCCGAGTAATCAAAATTACAAACTTAGCATGAACATCATCTAATCTAGCCTGATAAAACCTATATCCAAACAATGTAAAAAACGGATTATAATATGATGTGTGGCATAAAATCCCCCAAAACAAAAACATCAAAACGCTCACAGCTATAACCGAAGAAATGGGCATAGCAGCCAAACCTAGCGACACAACAAACATCCCCACGAAAGAAGGTACAATCTGAGATTCGTGTGGATTTAGATCAATGATATCGGCACTCTCCCGGTCGGGACTCTTTTTCAACCGCCAAATACAAAACCACGCCACAGCTAAACAAAACACAAAAGCGCAAGAAACAACAATACATCTGCAAATCCATAATTCCAATCCCCAAAAACTACCGAAATCTATTATCACCAAGTAAAAAATAATCCCCATCGAAAATGACGAAAAGCAAAGCAAAAACCACAGGCAGAATCTCAACAAATTATTCTTCATAGATTTCTCCAAATTTTCAAATCAGCACACCCCGAAGATAATTCTACGCTAAAATCCTCTAAATGTCAATATAAGACACTATATCTAGCGTCATCCATAGAGCATGTGCCACCACATATAGCGACAGTAAAGAAACCTTCCTATACCCCCAGGCCGGATCGACTACTCGGCGTCACAACAAGAAATCGTAATGCAAATCAACCCCATCAAAAATCCCCCTTTATATAGGGGGATTTTCATGCTAGCTCTTATTAAAGCGCAGATAGACCGTAGGTCATCGTACCTTTATAGGTATCAGCTGGCGTCTCAGTACCAACGTAAGCACTGTAGGTCACAGTGAAGGAGGAACCATCAGTAGGACCAGCTTCAGTGATGATTACGTGGCTCTGAGCATCGATAGCCGGGACTGGGCTTGTCAGGCCAGAACCAGTGACATCGCTTGAAGTAACCGCTGCACTCCACATTCCAGCCGTGCCAGAAGCACTATAAGAAGTAGTGTAAGGAATGTTATTCGTGCTTACTGTCTCACCAACGAGGTTGGTTGGAATAGCAGTCACCTCGTAACCATCATTGTCGTTGCAGGTTACATTAAATTTGTGAGCACCACTAGCGTTGAAGGCAGCCTCAGCACCGTTAGCTACGGTTGCAGTATATGCCGTATCCGCAGCTGAAGAACTCTGACCATTGTCGAACGAACAAGTTGCATTAATCGTTACAGTAATGGTATCCACAACTTCCGTGTCGTCTACTGCGAATACGCCCATTACTGGCATAGCTGCGAGAGCCACTGAAGAAGCCGCAATTGCTAATTTTTTCATTGTATTTTTCTCCTTCCGTTTTACGGAATTACTTTGTTATTTATGTTAAATGTATAACCTTTAACATTTATTATTATAGCCAAGCTCAAGCGCAATGTCAACATATTTTTTAAGACTTTTTTAATTTTTCCCACCCGACTTTTCCACAACTACATACAGAGTCATACAACAAAAAACTAGGTGGCAAACCACCTAGTTTCTATCATCTTATAGCCTCTATTCTTTTTCCTTATCCTTTTGTGCCACAGCCACCGCCGCCACCCCCGCCACAGCCAACGCTCCGGCTGTTACTGCAAACGGCACCCATTCCATTCCCGAATCTTCATTTGGCGACGACGTAGTAGTAGTTGTCACGCCTAGTGGTTTCTCGTAATTAGCACTCGCTCCTGAATTATCATCGTCACTGATTGTAGTAGTTTTGTTTACCTCACCCAGCAAATCGTCTGTATCACCATTCGTAGTGCCCTGCATATTTAATACAACTGGCGCACTCGTACCGCCACCCGAATAATTCGTTGTGCCACCATAAGTATTCGTTGTATTGTAAGTGTTGTAGGTATTATAGGTATTATTCAATGTCGTCGGTGAGACATTTTGTAAACTGTTCTGAGTGCCATTGCTATCACTCGAATTGGTGCCATTAGAACCAGCATCACCCGACCCCGAGTTGCCAGAATCGCCACCGTTATTTGTATCGTCCGTCACTTCGCTACCAGAATCAGTACCGCCATTATCATTATTCTGGCCAGTACCACCCGAACCAGAGCCAGAACCAGAACCGCCACCATTACTGGCAGTCCCATTCAGCGACGACAAAACATATTCTATCCTCCCAGTATAAGTTCCCGCCGAAGTCTCAGTACCAACATAGGCACTATAAGTAGCGGTAAATGACGTCGATGCCGAAGAATGAGTATTAGATGATATAACAACGCCGCCACCCACCGGCACTGGACTGGTCACCGTTACGCCAGATTCACTTGTCGCAATCTTTGCCGTCCACATACCGCTCACTCCAGTATGAGTATAATTATTTGTATAGCTAATTACATCATCCGTATTCGTCGCTTCCAAATCGTACGGCGTAGCCCTTACAGTGTAACCATTATTATTGTTGCAGAATAGATAAAATGTATGTACGCCCGAATCATTGAAGTTCTCCACCTCGCTACCATTTAATGCCGAACCAGCAAAAGTAGCGTCCGTCGTATTTTTGAACGTACATGTTTCTTCCACTCCTATCCTTAGTGTGTCCGTCACTGTCGTCGTGTCCGCCACCACGACCCTCTCCGACACTAGCCCCATCCCAGCCATGCCAAGACCAGCAACTATTGCTACAGGCACTACGCGCGCCTTACTCTGCGAGTCCATTTCTCTCATTTTTGTATTACCTTCCTGTAATGTATAACCTTTATATACCTCCATCATACACTACTTTTCATTTTAGCGCAAGTGTTTTCATACATTTAACCCTCCAGTGCACCACTTTAGACAAAAAAGAGACATAATCTGACATACTATGTTAAAATAAGATTATCACTTCCCCAGCGTCTTAATCTTCTTAAAATTAACCGCTTCAGCAGCCTTACGCAAAGCCGCCTCACTCCCATAATGCGTATGCTGCCCAGGCGCATCTGACAGCATATGCTGCGCAAAAGGAAAACTCACCACCCGATCTAGCACCGCACCAAATTTACCTGTCCGCGCGCTCGCCACACCATAATGCGCCACATCCGCAAGCGGAATGTCCAAAGCTTGCTTCATCTCCTCAGGGAAGAAGGTTAGCGAGAACAAATCCCCATCTGGCTCACCCGCTAGCCTACCATAAGCAATCGAAGTGTTCCCCTCTATCCAAAGCCGCTCGTTCAACGGCTGCATCTTGCCACGCAACAAATTCACCGTACACTCCACCTTATGCGCATCATTCAGCCCCCGCATCTCGCACACAAAATCCCCCTCGCAGGTCGTCGTCATCACCGCCCCAGCGCAATCTGGCGACTTCAGTCCGTGCGCCTCATCGTAACTAATCGTATCCGAAATATAGTCCATCATCACCCAACTGAGTAGTCCAGTCCGCGCATTCTCCGCCACAAGATAATACTCCGCCCTAGCACCCCAGAACACACTGGTATGAATCCGAAACATGCTCACGATACCGTAATATTTCTCGGCATCACCCCCAAACACCGCCGACCGCGCCGGCATAAACCCCTCTGGCATAAACTTCTGAATTTTCACCGGGTCAGGTACCTCGTAAAACAAAAAAGTACAATACGGCTCCACCACAAAAGGCATCTTGTTAGCCTTCTTGGTAGCCGACGTCACAATCTTGCGCTGCAAACACACCGGCAATTTGCTAAGCCGCGTTTGCAAATAATGCGTCTTCCCGACCATCATCGGGTCAACCAATTTCTCCACCCCCTTGGCATATTCTAATACGTTCATGGTTTAATTATAACACACATCCCGACATCAATACCACCAATTCCCTACAACCACTTTCCCACCCACTCGTAAAACGCCCCCCCATCATTATACGCATCCGCGTCTTCATCACTGTCCGCCCGCAAATACCCCACCACTCGCCCCCGCGACACCACCACAAAAGACGGGTAGTACTTCACAAACTCATGCAGCGACGTCTCCCTCACCTCCGTAAACATCATCCGATACACCTTTATCCCCGCCTCAGCAGCCCAATCCTCCACATACCCCCTCAATCTATCCGCCGTCGTACATCCCCCCTGATCCACAAACACCACAAACGATTTCCCCTCATCCACCAGCTTCTCATACTCCGCCCCCGTCAAATCCACCATCTCACAACCCCCCTCACACACATATTCCGCATCCAACACCACCTTCGCATCATCAAACCACCCCGCAATTGCCCCCATAAACACCACTGACAAAGCCAACACCGCCACCAACGCAATCACCAGCCCAGGCACACTTAGCTGTCGCTTTTTCTTATCAACACCAACCCCCTTTCCACCGCTCGCGCCCCTCCCTTCTAACCGCCTCCCCTTCGCCTCTTTATCCTTACTCACCTTATTTCTCCGTCAGCTCACTAAAATCAATCTCATGCACCGGCACCTTCCAAAAATCATACACTACCGACCCATCCGCCAGCTCACGTTTCACTTCCACATTATTCTTACCTTCATAGAACCAATACCCACCCACATCATAAATCTTACTCGCATCCCACCCTAGCGCCACCAACATATTCTTCATCATCCCCGAATATCCCCCACCGCCACACATCAAGAAAATCACCTTATCCTTCGGGAACAAATCCTCCAAAATCCGTAAAGATTCCTCATAATTCGCTTCATACTCAGTCCCATCAAACTCAAACAAAGTCTTCCCAGTGTAAGTATCCCCCACCGCCTCCGGCAACCCCGTCACATTCACAATATACGGATACGGCACCACTTCAAACCCCTCCACAAATCCCGAAAGATACGAATCACCCCCAATCGCCTCATAATTCCCCGGATCCTTCAACATGCGTAAATCCCGATACACCGCATCGCTCCGCCCGAGATACTGATCTATCGTTGCCTCATTCACATTCTTATCAACCCCTAACTGCCCCCGCTCCCCCTCAGCAAGTTCCGGCGCCGGCAACTCCGCCAAACTCACATTCGGAAACACAAACTTCCCCAGCAAAAACGCCCCCACCACCAATATCACCGCCCCAACTATAATACTCCAAACATATTTTTTCATACTATCTCCACTTTACTTATCCTCAGTATATCACATCCCCACCATTTTCTCAACGCCCCGTCCATCTCAAACCCCTACACCCCCACCGCCGGCTCTATTGGGCAATTTTCCAAAACCCGCAAAATCGCTTCCTTCTCTGCCTCCGTCACCCACAACCCATATTTATATTTCACCGACACCTGCCGCGCCACGTACTGACACCGAAACTTCTTATTCGGCGGCAGCCACGTCGCCGCATCTCCATCCGACTTCTTCCCATTCGCGCTCGCATCCACCGCCAGCAAGTTCAGCGGGTCCGTCGCCATCGCATTCCGTACCGCGTAATCCATATACTGCGCCCCCTTCTGCCACGCGTCCGACAGCGCCACCACATGATCTATCTGCACTCCCTTCGAGATCTCCTCCCGCGTACTAAACACCTTATGCTCCCCAGTGTACGGTTCGTCATATTCTCCTGCCACCACATTACAACCATCAAGCACCGCACTCTCCCCAAACTCCCGCCGGATAATCCTCTGCCGCAAATTACACCCATCCACCGTCGGCCAATTACCATAAAACTGTTCCCTATCATACCCCGTCTTCGGCGCCCGCCCCTTCACCTCCAGCTCCCCCAACACCTCCACCGCCAATCTCGCCGATGCATCAGCTTCTGTCACCGCCTCCGCCGCATAGTCACCAACCCCATCAATCCCACTTTCCGCCCCAGTATTTTCAACAGGCGTAAAAATCTGTTCATAGCTCGCCGGATTCACTAAGAGCCAAATCACCACTCCAATAGCTGCACACACCACCACCGATAAACGTCTCGTCTTAAGCTTCATACTCTTATCATATCACATATTTTCCTCCGACCGAATAACCAAAATCAACAGCCCCCACAATCGCCCCAAATATGCTATAATTATATACATGAAAAAGCGTGGGCGGATTAAGTTCAAACTTCACAAAATCAAAACATGGTGGCTAATAGCACTGCTAGTGCCCCTAGTATTTATTGACGCCACCCTATTACGACAAGACCACATAAAAATGACCGAGCTCCGCGATGCCGTACTTGCAGCAGATGAAGCAGACGACGATGCCGCAATTATTCAAAATCTAGAAAACCTAAAGGACTTTGTATTCCATAATATAGTAATAAATATCGTAGATGATAACGGCACGCAAAAAGTCACATTTGGCACGGGGCCCTTCTACCTAGAACATCAATACATCCGAGCCGCAAATGCCGCACTAGAGGCAGCCGAAACAAGCCTAACGGGAGACAGCAACCCCAACGGAAACGTATACCAAATGGCTTCAGATGTCTGCAGGCCCCAAGCTATCGCAAGCGGCTGGGCGTGGAACAATCCAAACTACATCAACTGCATGATGAGTGAAATCCAAAAATACCCAGCAGCCGACGACATCCAAGACACGATAATCGCGGCATTGCCATCCACAGAACTTTATCGGCACAACTACGCATCTCCATTATGGGCGCCTACTTTGTCAGGCTTCATGCTATTATTAACAGCGATCATTATTGTTGTAATTTTGATTAAAGTAATTATCTGGCTAATATTAAGATTATCCCTGTTATTCTTATAAATATCAAAAATCCTCTAAGAAAAATGCGAAAAACCCTTGACTTTTTGCCTTCGGGGTCATAAGATAAGAATATATTAACTTAAGGAGGAAGCTAAATGGCTTACGAACATACCAACGGTAAAGGAATAAAATACTACCTTCGCAAATCTGAAGTTACACTACGTGGCGGCAAACCACAAACTATCTATTTCTTCACCAAGAACGCCGAGGGCGGCAAAGGCACCCCGTGCGACCTACCAGAGGATCGCATGGTCTGCGAAAATCCACGCAATGGATTCTTGACCTTGAAGAAAAAGGCCTAATCAGGATTAGTCTTTTAAATGCACTGCGTCTAAATAGCGCGGTGCATTTTTCCTAATTAATCCTCATTAATATATAGGGAACCAAGTAACCGCCGGCGGAATCTCCGAATCCATGAAGTCACCAGTAACAGCAGCGACGGCAAGAATCGGGCTCAAATGCCTTAGTTGACGATCAGAGGTCACATATTTTAAATAACTCTCGGCAGCAAAACGCATCCGTTGCTGCTTACTCCTATCAATAGCATCAAAAGGCGCACCCCGGTAGTCCGACCTCCGATATTTGACCTCAGTAAAATAGATGCGATCCCCCTTCACGCTAATGACATCTATTTCATAGAAATAAGTCTTGTGATTCCTAGCAATTACATGATGCCCCTGCTGCTCAAGATACTCTGCAACGGCAAGCTCAGCTTGCTTACCCACCTCCGTAGTATTCTTTTTGACTTTAGTCGGCAACTGAAAATCAGAAAGAGTCTTGCAGGGCTCAAAAGATCTGCGATGCTCAGGGCAAAGGCCGTAAGCATAAATAGCCTTGACGTGCCCCGCCGTGCCATAGCCAACATGCTTAGCAAAGCCATAATCAGGATATTTAGAGTCCAGCCCCATCATATAATGATCCCGCGCAACCTTAGCAATAATAGAAGCAGCCGACACAGCTTTAAACTTAGCATCAGCCTTAATGCAGGTAGAAACATAACCCTCAAGAGAAGTCCTACTCAAAAAATTGACTTTACCATCAATAATAATCTGAGAAAAAGGCACGTGAAGCACCTGAACCGACTTCACAGCACGACGAGTAGCGAGCCTCAAACTATCACTGATACCCAATCGGTCAAGCTCACCAACGTGGACCCAGCCAAGACCAGCAGCGGCTTCTTGTAGAATAATGTCATTAAGCCACTCGCGTTTCTTGGCAGTCAACTTTTTGGAATCATTGAGTTCCTGGAACCATTCACATTCCTCATCTGGCAGAACTACGGCCCCCACAACAAGCGGACCCGCTAGGGGCCCGCGTCCAACCTCATCTATTCCAAGAATTGCCATTTAAGCTTCTTTTGTCTCGGCTACTTTCTCAGTTTCAGCCGACTCTTCAGCTTTAGACCCAGAGGCTACAGATTCCTCACTCTCAGGCTCAGAGGCCTCAACAACCTCCACATCAGCCGGCTCTTCAATTACAGTAACGTTATTAACAGCAACACGGTCAAAATCCTTACCCTGAAGGCGCGCAGATTTACCAGAACGATTACGAAGGTAGCTCAAATTATTGCGTCGCACCTTCGCACGCTTAGTGATCTCGATCTTCTCCACCAACGGCGAATGAATAAGGTAAGATTTCTCCACTCCCACACCAGAAGTAACCTTACGCACTACGATGCGAGCAGTGTGAGATTCCTTGCGATCCACGCGAATCACGACCCCTTCAAAAGTCTGGAGGCGGAACTTGCTACCCTCTTTAATTTTTTGGGTGACTCTAACGGTATCACCCGACCGTACGTCCACGACAGCCTTCTTTTTCTGGGCGTCGCCAATTTGCTTTAGAATAGAAAAACTCATATTATACCTTTATTATTTACGATTACTCACTATTTTACCACACTTTCAAAAGAGTTGCAAGAGTTATCTCTATCAAACATTGAATTTAAACTCAACCACATCGCCTTCCTGCATGATATAGGTCTTACCTTCGGTGCGGAGGAGGCCGGCTTGTTTGACGGCGAGCTCGGAACCGAGGCGGGCAAGGTCATCGTATTTGCAGACGTTGGCGGCGATAAAGCCACGCTGAAAATCGGTGTGGATGGTGCCGGCGGCTTCGGGGGCGGTGGAGCCTTTTTTGATAGTCCAGGCGCGGCATTCTTTTTTACCGGCGGTGAGGAAGGACTGAAGACCTAAAGTGTCGTAGGCGGCTTTGATTAGCTCGCCCAAAGCATCATCTTTAACGCCATACGATTCGAGAAACTCCTTACGCTCCTCGCGACTCATTTCCGCCATCTCCTCCTCCAACTTAGCGTTGACAAAAATAGCTTTAGCAGGCTTCACAAGATCCTTAAGCTGAGATTGCAGAGCTTGATCAGTAAGACCAGATTCATCTACGTTAAACATATAAATTACTGGTTTATCTGTAAGATACGGGATATTCTCGTCAGACGGATCTTTTTTACGCTTAGCTTCAATCTTTGCACGAGTTTCCTCATCGGCTAGCTGCAATTCTAAATTAACGATATCGATGTCATCCTTAGCTTGCGCCACAACATCGTCTTCAGGCTGGTTGTCAGCGCGGACAATGTCGTCATTTTTGAAAGCCCTTACGACATGGCAGATGGCTTGACATTCGCGAATGTGAGCGAGAAATCTATTGCCAAGACCTTCGCCCTTGGAGGCGCCTTGTACTAGGCCGGCGATGTCGACAAATTCAACGGTGGCGGGGACGACTTTGTCGGTGTCGTATATTTTGGCAAGGACATCTAGGCGCTCGTCGGGGACTGGGACGATACCAACGTTTGGCTCGATGGTAGCAAAAGGATAATTCGCGGCGAGGGCGCCAGCGTTTGTAAGTGCATTAAATAGTGTAGACTTGCCGACGTTTGGGAGGCCGACGATTCCTATCTTTAAATTCATAAACAACCTGTGATATCTGTTATTATAGATATCATTATAACATATTTTGGTGTATAATGTTTAATATGAGTAATAAAGAGCTTGAGCCTAAAGAAAGTAGCCCTGATTTATCTGAAGCGGAGAGAGTCTTGGGTTCGATGCCATCGTTTGAAGACTTCAGGCGTGGAGTTGAAGAGAAGAATGGTATTGTCTCTGGGTTAGATAAAATTGCGGAAAAATATAGGTATGGCGAAGAGCTTAGGGAAACACTAGAGATGATTGTTCCACAAATTGTAGATTACTTTGATGATTCGGAGGTTGTCTTAAAAGTGCTTGATAACTGTCCAATTTTTATGGTTGAACCAGGGAAAAATTTAAGCGAGGCTGCGAATGAGTATTTTGGTACAAATGAAGAGTTGCCAACAATAGCGTCTGGTGGCGCATCTATTATACCTAGAATTACTGAGGACGGCCGTATTGAAGTTAAAAAAGGAATTGTTTTAAGGAGCGATCATGAGGGTAGTTTACAAACTTTAGTTCACGAAATATGTCATCAAGTTGCATCTGTAAACAAAGAACCACAACTTGAATCTGATGGAAGAATAAGAATTGATATTGGACTATCGTCTGAGTATTATGGAGTAGACGAGAATGGCGAGATGAGAATGGTTGAATCGAAGCGAGATTTCTTAGAGGAAATGATGAACGCTTACGATACAGAAAAAATCATGAAGGGCATTAAAGGGGATAGTTTTGAAAGTAATGAGTATGGTATTTTGAGAAAGATAGCTCATGCATGTTCAGCTGATGCGATTCAAAAGTTAGAGCGATTAAGAATTCATGGTGATAATACAGGGAATTCTGTTGACTATGAAAAACTTGACGATGTTAGTTTGGCGCTAGATAATATCATGAATATTCCTCATAAAATTGCTTTATCAAAAGAGATGGCTGGTGGTGATAGAGAGAAGGCTAAAATCATTCGTCAAGAAATGGACCAGCGTAATTATGAAGAAGCAGTTAATGGCTTGAATGGTTTTTAAAAATTAGGTTGGTTTAAAAATTCAAGATTCCGATCTTTAAATTCAAAACCAACCTTTCTGTCCGTTAAATATAGCTATTATTATATCATTTTTGTATATTATTGATAAGCGGTAATGGTTTTTAGTGTATAATTAATAGTAAGTAATTGATGAAAGGAATAAAGCATATGCAAATTTTTATGAATGGCCACGGAGAAAAGGATTTTGCGCCAGACGAAATAGTAGCCAGTGTTACTTTTAATTATCATGCAAGTACCTATGATGAGGCTTTGAAAGGTGGGGTTGAAAAAGTTAAAAATTATATAGATAGTATCGCAGAAACAACAGATTTTAAAACTGAGGATTTTAAAACTAAAGCATATTCTGTACAAGAGCGTTTCCATATAAATAGATTAGACCCTAAAACTGAAGCTGATTTAGATAAGAATTTACAGAAGCGCGTTTCAGATGGATTTTTCTTTACGCAATTTGCGTGTTTAGAATTTGATTATGATAAAATGCGTTTAGCTAAGCTTCTTGCTACTTCGTCAAAAATCCCAAATGCCCCAATGTTGCACATTGATTTTACATTGAAAGATATTGAATCAAAAAAGAGAGAGCTTATATCTGTTGCTTATGAAGATGCAAAGAAGAAAGCTGAAGCCTTGGCGGTTGCCGCCAATAAGAATTTGAGAGATTGTGTGCGCGTAGAAATTGACTATGTTTCACATAACGAGATGAGAGGCGATATGATGTTTGATAAAGCGGCTGCATTCAGGGGTGCACCAATGGATGATTTTGAGCAACAAATAAAAAATATCGACGAAACCTTCAAACCTGATGATATTACTTTATCAAAAGAAATCAGTTGCGTTTGGGAAACAAGTAATTAGGGATGAAAATAGGATGAGTTTAGCTGATATTCCTGCTACTTTTTAAACGGAAAGTTTATCTGCGACTATTTTTACAGATTTTTCTAAGGTTAGAGCGAGATTATTAAAGAAACATAGCGCATAAATGTTCAAATATAAATCTGGGGAATAGTCGAAAAATGAGATTAACTCCCACCAGGCACTTCTTATTAGCTCTGAAACATCATCATATTGCAGTTTTTCCCTAGAAGACGCTTGGGCAAGTTTTATAGATGAATTTAGAATTGATTCTGCGCAAGAGTCAAAGCGTTTTACTTCACGTATAATTTGAGATTCATTTTCTGCTAGATTTAGCTTTAAACTTTCTGCGTTCATATTGTATATATCAAGATTAAGTTCAGTCATAGTTTCTGATAATTTTTTGAATGCAGCTAGCCATTCATCAATAGTGTGTTTTCCGGACGCAACGATAATTTTGTCTAAATAGTTTTTTGTAAATTCCTCATTTTTGATCATTATCTAGCCCTCTTATTTATTAAATTATATCATTTTTGAGCCGCCCGATATCAAATCGGCTTCTCATTGGTCGGTTTAGAAATTCAAGATTCCGATCTTTAGTATTTAAACCAACCTGTATCTGCTATTATAGGTATATATTATAACATATTTTGGAGGTGTCTGAGGATTTTTATCCGGGCTGTGTTCTATGTGGACTTTTTGTTATATAGATATTATGTTTTTGAATAGATTGTTCGTAAGCAACCGCTTATTTGTCGACCATCTGGATCATCTTCAGTGCCTATCCTGTCACGATAACTGCTATACATATCGCCTCGTATCGTATGGTTAAATTCTTTAGGGCAAGTTCCTTTATATTCTTTTTTGTCATTAGCTATAATAAGATTTACAGACGCTAGTTTTAGATTGTTTTGTTTTATCACTTTAGCAATCTCAGACTCTATCGATGCAAAGTCTATCCAATCAAGGTTATATATATCCAAATTATTAGGATAAGGCGCTATTGTTAAATATATTTCCATATTATCATTTCCTTTTTCTTCTAGCTGAGCCAGAAAATCATCGAATGAATCAAATGGGCCATTAAGCACGGAAGATTCAGCGCGGTTTATAATGGTAGTGTGAGCATTATAAGGTATTGATTGCGAGATAACATCTTCAAGGAGTTTGATGCCATATTTTTCATAATAATAATCTTCTAAATTAAAACCATATTTTGTTTCATAGTAATTATCCCGAAAACTATTGTCGTAGTGATAGGCACTTACTCTAAATGTGGCGTTTTTCAATGATGTAGACGAAAAAACTACTTGACAATAGCCAGAGTCAAACCATCCGCAAGAGGGGTCACCAGATACATAATAGAAAGTATCATTCTTATATTTTTCAGTTAAGTACGATTCGTATTCTGATAGCGATGGTCCGACAAACATTGACTTTACGTTTTTGCATATTGGAAGAATGATAGCGAAGAAAAGAAAAATTGACCCTAAAATTGAAGAAACAATTATAATTATATGTTTCGTGTTTATTATATTATTTTTATAATTGCTCGACTGTTCAGACAATTGTTGTTGTAATTCGTTTTGAGGGTTAGTTTGTGTATTATATTCTTGGAATTCCTGCTCATTGTCCATAACTTAATTATAGCATTTTTCGTTTACTCTTTTAAAATTGATTTTGAAGAAAATGGGATTAAAATCAGGTTAGTTTATTAATTCAAGATTCCGATCTTTAAATTCATAACCTGCCTGTGATATCTGTTATTATAGATATAACTATAACATGTTCTTATGTTATATATATTATATATGTTATTATATAGCTATGAGGAGATATAAATGAAAATATGTATTTGCTGCAGTTTATCATTCACCGACGAAGTGAAGAAAATAGCTGATAGATTGCATGAGCTTGGACACGAAGTGCTTTTGCCTAATGGGGTTATAGTTGATGCGATTCATAAACTAGATTTTGATCCAGTTGGAGCTAAACGAGGAAACGGCTATGATTTTGTTAGAGAGCATTTCAAGAAGGTTGAAGAATCTGATGCTATACTAGTATGTAACTTTACAAAAAATGGTATAGACAACTATGTTGGAGCAAATACGTTTTTAGAAATGGGATTTGCATATTATGTTAAAAAACCAATTTATGCGTTAAACCCATTACCGGATTATAAATATATAAATGATGAACTATTGAATTTTGATGTTATGGTTATAAATGGTGATTTATCAGAGATAAAAGAATAGGTTGGTTTA
>JAFWNY010000025.1 GCA_017510075.1 Candidatus Saccharimonadota bacterium
ATATATTACCTTTAAAAACAATAAAAAATCAGATAAAGAAAAAATGACCGGAATTTGCGGTCGGTACAAGAACCTTAGGCTAGTCCGGTTATGGTGATATTCTTATTATAGCTTATTTCTTTCAAAAAAGCAAGACTTTTTTGAAATACTTTTCCACTTCGGTTTTAGTAAGCGGATTTTAATAGAAAACGGAATAAAAGAAATAGGTTGGTTTAAAAATTCAAGATTCCGATTTTGAATTGGAATCTAAGTCCCATGCTTGCATTATTCAAAATTATTTGCTAGAATAACAAAATATGCGTATCAAACGTTCAAAAAATTCGGTCAAACACAAAAACATACAAATTCCACCAGCCGAATGGCAAAAGTTTATCGAGATCTAGGCTTAATTAATCTGCGGTAGCAGTTTTAGCTTCTACGATTTCGAGCAATAACTTCACAAAATCATCCCCACCTCTTGCTGAATCCCAAGTGATTTCTTTTCCATCCACCGTCACACTACCAGCCTCACTCCAGTCGATCCACTGACCATCCACATAGAAAGCCGGCGTAGCCTGTATGTCTATTCTTTTCCCTATCCCCATATCAAAACCAATCTTTTTCGACACTTCATCACTTGCAATGTCCTCGTTGAATTTTTCCATATCACCTTCGCCATCAGTCACTTCATCAAAATACTTATTAAACAGCGCTGTTCGTTCTGACCCCGTCGCATATTCCCATTCCGCCTGCTCAGAAAAAAGCTTATCAGCATATTCTTTCCAGTATCCCTGCAATCCCGCAGCCTCCGCCGCCGAAGCCGCCGCTGTACCATTCTGATGATATGACAACAAGTAACTTCTATACACTATCGCCAAATCCCCACCTGACTGCTCAATCGCCTTATTCACTTTCGGATTAATTGACGCGCACCCAGGACACTGATAATCTGCATACTCAAAAATCAATACCGGCGCCTTCGGATCACCTTTTACGTGATCACCAATATTACCATTATCTTTACTCGCCTCAATCACCGAATAAAAATCATAATCGTTAAAATTTGTTGCATTATTATTGCCATCGATAATTGCAAAAGTCGCCACTCCGAGCAGCGCCACCACCGTCACTATTACAATTACACCAATAGCAGAAAAACCTCTCATCTTTTTCATAAAACTCCTTTAGTGATATAATATATTATATCATGTTCAACAAATTAATGCACAAAATCATCAAATGGCTCGATCCCAAGCTCGACAAATACCGCACCAAGAAAGCACCCGTTAAAGCTCCGCCCTACACTCCGCGCACCTTAGAAGAATTCATCGGCGTACTCCAACGCACCCCGCGCAGTATCTTGAACGACCAAGACCGCGCCCGCATCGCCGCCATCATGAGCTTCGAAGACCGTCGCGTCGCCGACCTCATGTCACCGCAATCCGACATGATTTTTGTCAAAAACACCGAAGTCCTCGGCCCCCTCACTCTCGACAAGCTCTACAAATCCGGCTTCACCCACTTCCCTGTCGTCGACAGCAAAGGCAAAACTCTCGGCATCATCCATACCGAGGCCCTCAATGCTCTCGAAATCAAAAAAACCGACCGTGCCAGCAAATACCTCGACCCCGCCGTCTATTATCTCCGCGCCGCCGATTCCCTCCGCACCGCCATCGAGGAAATCGAACGTACCGGCAGCAATTTCTTCCTCGTCCAAGACGCCAGCGACCACACCATCGGCTGTTTCACTATCAAATCCCTCCTAGACTATCTATTAAATTAGTGATATAATTACAGATATGAGAACTCTAGCGAACAACTTACACAATTTCTTGAAAAAACAAGTAACCGTCGAAGGTTGGGTCAATTCGCGTCGCGATCATGGTGGCCTTATCTTTATTGACCTCCGTGACCATACCGGCATCATTCAACTCGTCATCACTCCAGAAACCAGCGAAGCCTTCAAATTAGCCGAGTCCATTCGCGACGAATACGTACTAAAAGCTACCGGCAAAATCCGCGAGCGTGCCCCCGAGCTAGTCAATCCCAACATCGCCACCGGCACCATTGAATTAGTCGTAGAAGACCTCATTTTGCTTAACAAATCCGAGCCTCTACCTGTCAATACCCACGACGACGGCTCCGAATCATCCGAAGAGCTTCGCCTCAAATACCGCTATCTTGATCTCCGTCGCCCCAGTATGCAAAAAATCCTCAAGCGTCGCTCAGAATTCTATCGTTTTATTCGTAATTACATGTACGATCACGATTTTACTGAAGTCACCACTCCGATTCTCGCCAACTCCAGCCCCGAAGGCGCCCGCGACTTTCTAGTACCATCCCGCCTTCATCCTGGTAAGTTTTATGCTCTCCCACAAGCCCCTCAACAATTCAAACAGCTTCTCATGGTGGGTGGCGTCAACAAATATTTCCAAATCGCCCCATGTTTTCGCGACGAAGACCCCCGCGCCGATCGCCTCTACGGCGACTTCTACCAACTAGACTTTGAGATGTCCTTTATTGAAGATGGCGAGATTGTCCGCCAAGAAATCCAGCCCCTATACGAGCAGCTCGCTACAGATTTTGCTGGCAAAAAGCTCGTCTGCCGCTCCACCACCGCCAAAAAATACGTCCCCAAAGGAGATACAGTGCCACGCATCCCATTCACCGTATCCATGGAGACCTACGGCGTCGACAAGCCAGATCTCCGCTACGACATGGAACTTATCGAACTTACCGACGTCTTCAAGAAGACCGATTTCAAAGTTTTCAAAGCCCCTTGTATCAAAGCCCTCTGCGTCAAAGGTGGCGCCAAGTTAACTCGTCGCGAGATTGACGTTTTCACCGACAAAGCCAAGAAACTCGGCGCCGGCGGTCTTGCCTATATATTATATAGTGAAGGTGAAGCAAAATCCCCCATTCTCAAGTTCATGTCCGACGCCGAAGTCAAAAAAGTTCAAGAGCTCACCGGAGCCAAAGATGGCGACGCCGTATTCTTCGGCGCCGACGAGCGAGACAAAGTCAACAAAGTTCTCGGTCAACTCCGCATCGCCTTTGCAGATCATTTCAAGCTCAAAGACCCCAGCGAAGTTGCCCTATCCTGGATCGTCGATTTCCCATTTTACGAATGGGACGACAAAACAAACAAGCTCGATTTCGGCCACAACCCCTTCAGTATGCCAAAGGGCGGTCTAAAAGCCCTAGAAGATGCCAAGACCGACGCCGACAAGCTTGCCATCGTCGCCGACCAATACGACATGGTCATGAACGGCTACGAAGTCGCCTCTGGTGCCGTCCGTAATTATAACCCCGAAATCATGTACAAAGTCTTTAATATCCTCGGCTATAACAACGAATATGTCGAAGCTCGTTTCGGCGGCATGCTCTCTGCCTTCAAATATGGCGCACCACCACATGCTGGCGCCGCTCCGGGTCTCGACCGCATTTTCATGGTGCTAGAAGACACCGACAACATCCGCGACATCGTCGCCTTCCCCAAAAACGGCTCCGGCATTGACCTCATGATGAATTCACCATCCGAAGTCGATCCTATACAGCTAGAAGAGTCCCATCTCGCCATCATCCCCGAAGACGATTAGTCCCACGCTATAACATTACCATTTTACTTTTATCTTGTCAAGGTGTATAATACATACAATAAACATTGGCAAGTAATTCATGAGTAAGTTCATCGTCAAACATCACAAATTCATTTTAATTCTAGCAATTATTTTGATTATCCCGGCCCTGATCGGCATGTTAAGTACACGCGTCAATTATGACATGTTGACTTACCTCCCAGACAGCATGGAGACAGTCCAAGGCCAAAATGAGCTCATCGAGAGCTTCGGCAAAGGAGGTTTCTCCATGATTATTACCGAAGGGCTCACCGATCAAGAAGAATCCGCTCTCGAATCCTCCCTCCGAGATGTCGATCACGTCAGTACAGTTCTCGGACTGGGCGCGTTAAATAAAGCCAATCTTCCCACCGAACTATTACCCGACACACTGTACGACACGTTCAAACACGACGACGAATCTCTCATTGCAGTATTTTTTGACACATCCACTTCTGCTGATGAGACGCTCGACGCCGTTGGTGAAATCCGCCAGGTTCTCAATGGCCGCGCCTACGTATCTGGCATGTCGGCTTTTGCCGCCGACCTCCGCAATCTCGCCGAAGAGCAAGAAATCATCTACGTCATCATCGCAGTAGTTCTTGCTCTTATCATTATGCTTGTTTTTCTTGATAACTGGCTTGCTCCTTTTCTTTTCCTCGCCAGTATTGGCATCATGATTCTTATTAATCTAGGTACCAATTTTGTTTTTGGTGAAATATCCTATATCACCAAAGCCCTCTCTGCCATTCTTCAACTCGCCGTCACTATGGATTACTCCATTTTCCTCTGGCATTCATACCGTGAACGTCTCTCCATTTCCCATGATCCATCTAAATCAATGGAGCAAGCCATCAAAGACACTTTAAGTTCTGTAATCGGCAGTTCCGCCACTACCATTGCCGGCTTTCTCGCTCTCTGTTTTATGACTTTCGCTCTCGGTCTCGATCTTGGCCTCGTCATGGCTAAAGGCGTCTTGCTCGGGGTCATCGGTTCCATCACCATCCTCCCTGCCTTCATTCTCGCCTGTCACAAATTCATCACCAAGCTCGACCATCGCGCACTCATGCCGAGTTTCCACAAAATTAGCGATGCAATCGTCAAATTCTTCCCCGCCCTCCTCATCATCTTCGTCGCCATCATCCCCCCAGCCTTCATCGGTTATCAAAAAACCAACGAGAACGTCTACTACGAAATCAGCCAAAGCCTCCCAGACGACATGGAGTTTGCCATCGGCGGTCGCAAATTACGCGAAGATTTCGGCCTTGCCAACGTTCACATGATTCTTAGTGACTCCAGCCTCCCGGCCGCCGACATTCGTGCCATGACAAACGCACTTCAAAACGTCTCTGGCGTCAAATCCGTTCTTAATCTTGAGAGCCTCACACCAAACGACACACCTCTCGAAATCCTCCCTGAGTCCCTCACCAGCAACCTCAAAAACGACAAATGGGAACTTACCCTCATCATTTCCGAATACAAAACCGCCTCCGATGAAATAGCCATCCAAATCGACGAAATCAACCAAATCATCAAATCATACGACTCCACTTCTCTACTAGTCGGAGAATCCTCCTCTACTCAAGATATGATTAATCTCACAGCCGTAGATTTTCAGATCGTCAATTCTATCTCTATCGTTGCCATCTTCATCATTATTGCCATAGTTACTAGCAGCTTCTCACTACCTTTTATTCTCATAGCCGTCATTGAATCAGCCATCTTCATTAATCTCGGCCTACCATATTTCACTGGTGACCAACTTTCATTTATTACGCCAATCTGCATCAGCACCATCCAGCTCGGGGCAACTGTCGACTACGCCATCCTCCTCACTACACGTTACAAACGCGAGCGTCTCTCGGGCAAAGACAAAAAAACTTCGGCCACCATCGCCATCCGCACCTCCGCCCCCTCTATCATTGTTTCAGGCCTCGGCCTCTTTGTCGCAACTTTTGGCGTCGCCATCTTCTCTACCATTGATATGATAAGCTCAATGTGCATGCTTATGGCTCGCGGCGCCATCATTAGTATGCTTGCCGTCATTTTTGCCCTGCCATCGCTTCTCATCTTCGCCGATCCTCTCATTATTCGCACCACTAAAAATATGAAAAAACTCACCAAGAAAGGAACCAAATGAAAAAATCAATTATCTATTCATCCATTGCAAGCTTTTTAATTCTTATTAGTAGCTTGATCTTCGTAGCAAATCACGAGACCAATGCTACTAATACCGATTATTCCAACAATCTCCTAGCCGTCACCGATTCATCACCGGCCATTTCTGCCAATAATCTCTTGTCTCAAGATGAAGCCATTTATCTCATTACCGACACCACTGGCGATGTTAATAAATCCTTTATTGGCAGCACCATAAATACCAGCACCGAGCCATTCCCTCTCACCCTTAATATTAGCTACACTCTAGATGGGGCCCCAATCTCAGCCACCGACATCATCGGCAAATCTGGCCATGTCGAGATCACTTATGATTTCACCTCCACCAAGTATTACCAATCCAAGCAAATCCCATTCCTTACCGTCACCGGCATTACTATTAATAGTACCAATTTCAACAATCTCTCTATTGACAATGGCAAAATTATCTCCGCAGGCGACACCGCTACCATCATCGGTTATACCTTCCCAGGCCTCTCCTATGATTTAGGTACCGATTTAGCCCCAAGCAGCTTTACCATCTCAGCCGACACTACCAATTTCGCACTAGATACCTCCTATTCGCTTGCCGCCAATAGTATCATCGCCGATCTAGACACCACTCGGCTCAACTCCATTGACAGTATTATTAATTCTATCAATGATCTCTCCGCAGGTCTTAGCCAAATCATCGCCGGCTCGTCAGAACTAAATAACGGCATGAATTCCCTCCTCTCAGGCATCAATACGCTACAATCAGGCGCCGCCGAATTAAATACCGGCGCCGCCACTCTTGCCGCCGGCGCTACCGAGCTCTCAACTGGCCTCAGTACGCTATCAAGCAGCAGCTCAGAATTAAATACTGGCGCCCTAGCAATTTTCAATGGTTTAATTGATAATGTTAATTCTACTATCAACGCAAATCAAACATTACTTTATTTGATCGATACCTACAGCATCCCATTCCCACTAACCACAGACAACTACGACGAATCTCTAGCCGCGCTCATCGCCATTACACAATCCGAAGATCTCCAATCAGCCAAAGACTCCCTTACTAACTACAATACATTCTACGCCGGCCTTACTCAATACACTACCGGTATAGATACCGCCGCTACTGCCTCCACCAAGCTAGCAGCAGGTGCAAACTCTCTTGCCGCCGGCACTACCGAGCTCAAAACCGGCATCGACCAGCTCCAAGCCGGCGCCTCAGAGCTCTCCAATGGCTCCGCAGCATTACATAGCGGCCTACTCACCTTCAAGACACAAGGCATCGATCGACTAGTCAATTTTGCTAATAATGACCTTGATAGTTTCGTTCGCAACATCCGCAGCACCGTCCTTGCCGCCAAGAGTTACCACTCCTACAACAACCCCTCTGCCACCTCTGTCAAATTCATCTTCAAAACCCCCAGCGTCAAGTAACTAATACCTCGGAGCTAGTTCAGTCTGATAGGTTATATCCAACTTGCCAGACGCACTTGCATCCGCTCTCGGTGCGCCCCAAAGATACAGCGACGTATCATAATCAATGATCTCCGCCGGCACCACCGAGTATATGCCAGGTCCAGCTCCAAAGGTACGATTCGGCAACATTTTGTCAGTAATCACCGTACCAAATATTTTCAATCTGTTCGAATTATTAGCGCTATTATAGTTACCGTCAGGAGTAGGACAAGTATCCACAGAATCCTTAGCGATTAATACAGCATCAATATGAGTAACATTACAAGCTATTTTTATGTTCTCGGCATAAATAATCACTTTAGGAATCTCAACAACATTCTGATACCCTTCACTGGGAGATTCGTATTTAATATCCCCATTAATAGTAAAGTCTCCTTCACTTATGTATACTTCTGTTGATGATCTTGAAACCGTAATGTTACCAATTGCACTAACATTATTATACAAATTATAATTATTTGATTCTCCTGTAAATCGTGATATCAGCGCAGATTTATCGCTCGGAATAACCTTGTCACTCGTTGACCCACTCAAACTATCATGTCCACATGTAAAAGCCGATCCGTCATAATTAGATATCGTTAAAGGTGTACGAAGACACTCGTCTTCACCACTTCCTTCCCAACTACCACCCAACCCATTCTTCGAGCGACCGCCAAAAAGTTCCGCATTCGAAGTATAATCGCCCATTGCGGCACCGGAGGCCATTCCATTCACATAGCCAAGATGTACAATAGACTGCTCCACCCAAGACCCAAAGACTGTTCTATTACTATAATTCCTAGAATCACCATAACCATAACCATAACCATACACTCCTGCCACAATATTCTTACCCGCCGTAGATGTCTCGACATTCCCAGAAGTATACATACTATTTCCCCAAACCTGCATGCTTGGCTTCTTCGCGATTTGTACACAATCCGGAACAGAAAAACGCCAACTATCGCTGCCAGCATTGCCATCGGCCGCATCCACCCTCGTAAATGAACCACTATTCGCCGGGTACACAGCCGCAGCGACACAATACCACTTGCCAGCAGAATTATCAAACACATTATACCCTTCCGCAATACTAACCGTGTCCACCGATCCTCCAAGATCCTCTGAGGGGTTAAATGTCTCATGATAATCATCTAATTCCTTACACTCTTCTTTACTATTTACAGCATCGCACAACTTAGTATCATTTCCTTTCACTATCTCACTTATAGAAGAGCTGTTCCCCGACTGATCACTGTTGGCTACATAAGCAATTATCTTCAATTCACCACCATCGACCTTAGTCGAATAGTCACCCTCAGTAATTTCATTATATCTCGGATATACATAAACAGTAGGATCCAATAAGTCAATAATCTCACCCGCACTCGCAACACCATTATTTTTGCTACGGTCAATGCTGATAGTAACCTGATTCTCATAATTGTATGGTACTTTCACCATAGCGGCATCCATGTAATCTTCTTTTGTACTTGAATAGCTATATGTATAATAGGGCTCCGAACCATGACTTGCCGAACAAGTACTACAACTTTCATTTCCCTCATCATCGGTAGTACAATTACACTCCCAAGACCATGAATAGTAAGCTCCTTCGCTCATCGAAACAGACACACGAGTAGGTCCCCCAGACGTAATTGTCTCCTTCAATGATTTACCGGCTCTACTTTTTTCACCAGAAGGTACATTATATGATTCTACTTCAGGCGATATCTTCCAAGATTCAATATCGCTATCACCGGGATCAAATCTCTTCGTAATCCCATGCCCGTTACTAGGCACAATATTTTCACTATTGACGGTAAATGTATTTTGCCAATTGCTGCCCAATTCGCTAGCAAAACTCTGGTTCTTGTTATCATACACTGCTCCATCGCTGTGACTATGGCTATGATGGCCCCCAATTTTTTTCGTGACATCAGTATTAGCAGCTTTTTGCACGCCAGGATAATAACAGTGTATCCAATCTATTGTATCTCCTGGTTTAGCATAAACTTCATTGCCGGTCTGATAAAAGGAAGTATCCCCATTTTTTGCATTGCTAAGCACCCACTCCGAATACTTAGGCAAGCTTGTTCTTACTGCCGAAATAACCGAAGTTTGACCAGATCTCTCATTAGAGTTCGCATACGACAATGGTTCCCATTTCTTACACACTGACTGCGGGTCATCGTCAGGATTATCAGGATCATCGGGGTTATCAGGATTAGTCGGATCATTATCTACATTTATTTCAACACAAACATGAGTATACTGAACGTTTTTAATATACAAATCCTCACAGAATTGATACCTCCCAGCTTTATTGAATGTTACAGAAGGATATTCATCCCTAGTCAAATATCCACTTTTAACGGCCACATATTTATCGCCATCCATGTTCGTGACATTAGCCCAGCCTTTATATTCTCCGGTAGTTTCATCCTTTATCGTATAATAATTGCCATTGCCAATATACGCTCCCAAACTGGATATCGTGGTCTCTCCACTCTCTATCATCGTCGTTCTCTTTATCTGCCACTCAACATTCTGAGTACTTTGAGAAGCATATACATTATGACTAAAAGCAAACCTCACAGTTTCTCCGGCCTTTATTGACACCGACAAATCATCAATACCATGCGGTGCACCATCCTCTGTTACAACATTAGTCGAGTCCCAATCACTCCCAAGGGATGCATTTGAAGTGCCATACAGTACAAGCGCGGGGTCATCGGCGCAAAACCATGCCAATGTACTATATTCGTTCCATCCTCTCAGGAAAATATTTGGATAGGTCTTCCGAGCGGCCTCATAATGCCCCTTAACTTCATCCCAAGAAGCCCATGTATCTATATATCTCATTCCACCGCCAGGAAATTTTTCAGACCTCAAAGATAACGAATTGGTGTTGCCTATAGAAGTTGTTCCCACTTGATCGCCCTTCAAAACTGCCTGCCCACTAGTATTAACCGCCCCAGGCACAGTTCGCTCCGCCACCATTGCATAGCGCCAATAACCCCCTCCATTTGTTTTACAATTATATATATGAGTATCTGCAGCATAAGCTGGACTTCGAGTTCCAACACCATTTACCGTACCCGGAATAAAAACATCATCCGAATCTGCCTTATAGTATCTCCAAGCTGCGCCATAAGTACTACACAAATTATACCCACACTTTATTGCATCATCCCCTTCCGTACCGCCCTCACTGCCATCAGCAAACACCCTCATCATCAACAAGCCAACATTCAGAATCATACACATCATTGCTGCAATTATTATTTTCTTTCTCATTTTACCAATCCTCTTGTGTTTTATCTATTAATTCTTGAGCCTTCAAACTGTATTCATCACTCTTTTTAATATCTCCCAAATTACTGTATACAATACTATAATAAGAATACATCGTAATTTTTTGATCATCAGTCAACGAATCGCGATAAGATTCATCAAGCACAGCTAGCGCATCATTATATCTATCGTATTCTATCAAAACGCCAACAAAAACAGATATAACTCCAAAAGCTTTCTCAAAATCATCAATATCTGCCAATAAGCTATCAAAATACACCTTCAATTTATCCAAAGAATCTTCGTCGCCAGAATTCATTATCGAGACAGCCTTTTCATATATCTCTTCCCCAAAATCAAGGGTGCCACCAGATTCATCCATACTGACCTCTTCCTCGCCTCTATTGCCATGTTCTAGCCGCACAGCCACAACCCCCACTACCAGTCCAACAATCGCTACAACAAGTATACACAACACTACAAACAATCCCCGATCAGAATTTCTCCGTTTTTTATGGCTATTTGACTCTTCCATTTACCTAATTTTACCACAAGCGTCATAGAAAAAGCAAGTTTTTTTATCCTAGGAGTATTGATGCATAATTATCCCAAAATGAGCCCACATTTATTCACAGAAATATAACTCTTGCCATTTTCAAAAAAATGAGTTATAATAGAAACATTGGAATCGTAGCTCAGTTGGTTAGAGCGCTGCCCTGTCACGGCAGAGGTCGCGAGTTCGAGTCTCGTCGGTTCCGCCATTAGTACGGTTTTTTAGAATGCCCTTATAGGAGCATTTTTTGTTATGCAGTAATTAAAAATCGAGAAAAATTTCAAGGCCCCATATCTGAATTAAAAATCAGTTCCTTAAAACCAAAAATTTTACTATATATCTACATCCCAGGTATACGAAAGGCCGCCGGGTCTTGAGGAGCATCCACAGGCGTAACAGCATCAGAATTTACAATAGGAGCAGCATCAACAGCCGGTGCTGTACTATCAACAACGGGAGCTACAGTATCAACAACCGGTGCTACATCGCCGACAACAGGCGCCGCAACGTCAGTAGCCGGCATCGTAGGCTCCATAGGAATATCCGCACTAATCGGCGGCGTTGGCGGCGGAGGCAAAACCTCTTCACCGGGCATCGGCATATAATTGATCGATGGCACACCATTTATTTCAGGATTCTCCGGCACAGCCGGCGCACTCATAGCCGCAGGATTGCTCACAATGGGCGCGGATGGCGCAATATCCGATTGACCAGCCCCATTTCCATTCGTACCGGCCAATGCATCCTCTAGCATTTTACTATATTTATCAGTCCCTTCATCCGTAAAATCACTACTAAAGTCACCTGACGGTGCAATCACCTTCTCTGGCTTATCACTGCTCATTCCTCCCCCCACTTCAGGCAAAACCGCATCGCTATCCATCGTATTCATATTAGCCAAACCAGACTCTCCGCTCGCATCAAACTGAGCCCCACCAGCAGCAGCCACGGGCGCCTCATTCATCGTAAGTATATCCCCATTTGCAGGCGCTTCACCTGCTGCAGGCTCCATACTGCCTCCCGTAGGCTCAACATTATCTACTGCAGGCTCCACACTATCCCCCATAGACCCAACATCACCCCCCACAGACTCAGTACTATCCCCCACGGGCTCAGCATTATTCTCCACAGGTCCAATACCATCCCCTACAGATTCAACACCATTTCCCACGGGCCCAGCACTTGCTATTGGCTCATCCCTCAGCTCGTCCAACTTCACCGGTCGGTTACTGATATCTGGCGTGGTCTCCGCCCCAGCATTCGCCAAACTCGCCTCCGCCGCCTTCAAATCATCAAGCAATGTCGATTCCTTCTCGGTAATAGTATCACTCACCTCTTTGCTTTCATCTACGCTTTCTTCATTACCATGTTCAATATCCAACTTCGTCGGATCACCATCCCGCTTCTCCGCCCCAAGTTCATCCGCCAAAGACGAACCCAACATAAACATCTCATTATCCATATCTGGCGTGATATTTTTCGAGATCAATTGCTGATTCGCGCCGGATTCCATCAGCCTCGACGCCATTTTCATCGTTTCAGGCGTGGTACCCGCATTCGAAAACCGATTCGTCGCCGCCACAATACCAGTAAGAAAAGCCGTAGCCTCCTCTTTCTCGATCTTGGCCTTACTATTTAAGCTATACAGAAGCCCAGCAATCATCTCCGAAACCGAACTAGCCGTCTTGTCACTCCACTCAATTTCGCCAAACTTCCCAGGGTTACCCGTAGTGATATTAATGATCGCCGCATCATGCATAATCCGCCCATGCTCCCTGAGCGCCGAGTCCAAATCTATCCCATTCGCCACATCCAGCGCCAACACCAAATCCACATTATAATCGCCATACGAAAATTCCAAATCCTCCTCCGAAAGACGGTGACGATAAGGTGTAATGTAAATCTTCACATAATCACCATCTAACTTGTAGCGCAAATGATCAGCCTTATCTTTGTTCAAAGCAATCACAAAATCCTGCAAAGTATCTGCCGTCGCCTCAAAAGTCTCCTCTGGATTCAAAAATTCCAAAGCATTAGGCGTCGCCCCAGAATAAATCGCTGTCGCCCTCTTGCCTAGTCTATCCAAATAGATCGACAGGCCAATCGCTGCAGCCAGCTCATCTACCGAAGGGTCACTCGAAAGAGCAATCAACACATTATGCGACTCGCCAATTTTTCGCGCTACCTCAGCTGGAGTCTCGGTGTCCACTGTCGGCTGAACAACTGCATCCGGCTGCGCAGACGCCGACACCGGCGCCACTACTACAGGGCTTACGGTTGGCTGGCTATCAACTACTGGCGCCCCAGCACCAGCAGCTCCCCCCATCGGCGCACCCAAATCTGGCGCATCAACAACACCCCCTACCGGTGGCATCACTGGAGTGCTAGATTCATCAGGCATACTTCAACCTTTCCATATTCCTATATTAACATAAGCTTCACAATTTAGCAACCATCCAATTCGCAAAACTCCCCGCAATTCTTCACTACCAGTAAACAAAAGTTTTCCACAAGATTTTCCATATTTAGCGCAATAAATCACTTGACACCACTATATATAGCGTCTATAATGAATATCAGGTAATGCTTATAAACATATAAAGCCCCGGTGGGCGAAAGGAAACCATGAAGAAAATAATCTACAAAAACCCTAATGACACAGCTAATTTCGACATTAAGCGCTTCGTCAAGTCAATCAATCGATACGCTAAAATTTCCGAGAAAGAAGCAAACGAAGCCCTTAAAGATTTTGATCAATATGAGACACTGCACGTTTCTTGCCTAGTCGAGGCAGGAATGAAACTCATCGCCGCAAAAACAGACGAGCAGACCGCCAGAGAATATTTCGACGCCCATGCCGAATATTTTGACGAAGGCAAATTCGAGCGTCTCCGCCGCATCACTGGCTATCTTGTTGGCACACTAGACCGTTGGAACGACGCCAAAAAGGCAGAAGAATCCGCCCGCGTCAAGCATTGCGTCAATTCCGCCATTGATGACGCCGAGCGCCTTGCTGCACTCGAGACTCAAGCCATGGCGCAAAATATCGCCTACGCCCAATAAATACCCGATAAATAAATTTGTCGCCATCCACCAGATATGGTATAATTATAAAGATATGCCAAGCTGGAACATCCACCTAGAGGCTGGCAACCGCCTAGCCGACAAAATAAAACTAAAAGGCAAACCCCGCAAAGCTTTTTTGCTGGGTTGCCTGCTCCCCGATATCAACAACGGCTACATCAATAAGGTCAAAGTCAAAAAACAGCACGAAGAGACCCACTACGCCTTCGACGACAAATCATCCCTAAATTTCTATAAAGAGAACAAATCCCAGATCACCGCCCGAGACCCAATTTTTCTCGGCTATCTTTTTCATCTTTATACAGATGGTTTTTTTAACTACGATTTTTATCGCACCATCAAACACCATCCTCTAGGCGATGGACTCACCCACCCAGAAAAACGCGAGATCAAGCATCATGATTTCTGGATTTATGACACCAATTTCCAGCACCACCTCAAAATCAACCATCAAGAAGCCCTAGAGCTAGCCAAACTAGCCAACCAAATCCCCGCCACCGACATCACCGCCGAAGACATCGAGGATGTCGAGCGGATTCTTAAGGATACCGACATCAACAGCGCCATCCGCGGCCAAAAATATCTTTTCTACACCAAACCTCGCCTCGACCATCTTCTCGACAATATGATCAATAGTTTCGTCAATGATTATTTGGAGAACAGTAATGCCTGAGTTACCCGAAGTCGAGACAATCCGCCGTGGCCTCAATAAATTCATCCTCAAACGCAAAATCACCAAAGTCGACATCTTCTGCGACAAATCATTCATCGGCGACACCAAAATCATCCAAGGCCACACTATCACCAGCATCCAACGCTACGGCAAAGCCTTAGTCCTCAATCTGGATAACGGCATTTCTATCATGATTCATCTTCGCATGACTGGTCAACTCATTTACGACCCCAGCACAAAGACAAATTCCTCCACCCGGTTCGCCGCTGGCCACCCCAGCGACAATTTCACCGACCACCTCCCCAATAAACAGACTCGCATCATCCTACACCTCACTACCGGCACACTCTATTTTAATGACCAGCGCAAATTCGGCTTCTTCAAAGTCCTCCCCACTAACGAGATCTTCAAAGACCCCTTCATTCAAAAGCTCGCCAAAGAGCCCTGGGCAATGACACCAAAAGAGCTGCATCTCAAGTTCCAGCGCCACAAGAATTCCCTAGTCAAAGCCGCGCTCCTAGATCAGACTATCATCTGTGGCCTAGGCAATATCTACGCTGACGAAGCCCTTTTCGCCGCTCAAATCCACCCAGAACGCCGCGCAGGCACCCTCAGTCTTACAGAGGTCACCAAACTCCTCGAATCCGCCTGCAACGTCATGGATAAGTCAATCGCTTCCGGCGGCTCCACCATGAGCACCTACGTCAAAGCCGACGGCAGCAAAGGCGACTATCTCGAACTTTTTGCACAAGTTTTCCACAAGGAAAATCAACCCTGCCCCCGCTGCAACACCAAGATCATCAAACTAAAAATCGCCGGCCGAGGCACCCACATATGCCCTCATTGCCAAAGGCTCTCCCCCGATATAAGCGCCTGTCAAAACTCCGCATTTACAGAGGTAGCCCATGATTAGCATCTTCTCCGGCGAAGACCGCATTCGTGCCAACCAAGAAATCAAAAAACGCCTAGGCGCCGACTACGAAATAATCGAAGGTGCCGAGCTTACCCCAGCAGACTTACCCAGTATTTTCTTCGGCAATTCCCTCTTTACGCACCACCGCCGTATCCTCATTCGCGACCTCTCAGCCAACAAAAACGTCTTCGACAAACTCCCCGACTACCTCAGCACCCCTCATCAAATCATCATTTTCGAGCTCAAACTCGACAAACGCTCCACCACTTACAAAACCCTCAAAGACAAAGTCGAGTTCGTCGACTTTAAACCTCCAAAAGACCCCAATTTCGGCCTCGTTTTCGACATCTACAAAACCGCCAAATCAAACGGACCAAAAGCCATCAACCTCCTCGCACGCATTAAGTTCACCCAAGATCCAATGATGTTTTTTGGTTTGCTCGTCTCTCAGGCTATCAAAGATTTCAATCAAAGACAAGGAATCAAAGAAAAACAAGCCCTCAAAGAGCTTGCCGTTCTCGATCTTCAACTCAAGTCAACTTCCACCGACCCCTGGTTATTGATCGAAAGTTTTTTACTTAGAATTCAGACTTAACCTCTTAAAAACATCCAAGGCGAAGTCTAGATTCTAATTAAGCCAACTTCACCCCAGCAGCCTTGGCCATCGCATGGAGTTTAGCCTTGCGCCGCGAAGCGGTATTTTTCTTCAACAAATCCTTCTTCGCAGCCTTGTCATATTCCGACTGTGCTTTCGCCAAAGTTTCCTTCGACGGATTCGCTTTAAAAGCCTTCAACGCGGCCTTGATGTCTTTCTTAATTGATACATTATGCTCAGTGCGCTTTTCCGCTTGACGAGCAGCCTTCTTGGCAGATTTAATAATCGGCATTTTGTTCCTATATAGATTAAAATTAATTACTTTACACTATTATACCTCATCTCTACCAAAAAGTAAAGGGGTGACCGCCAATAATCCACCAATAATCTGTCAATGATCCACCAATAACCCGCCAACAGTCCGCCGCAGCCCCCTACAACTCCCCCCAGTTACTCCCCATAGTCACTTCCACCACCAACTTCACCGCAAGCTCTGGCGCCACTTTTTCCATCTCGCATTTCAATACTCCTGCCACCGTATCAGCTATACCGGCATCACATTCTACAATCAATGAATCATGCACCTGCATCACCATCTCTGCCCCCTCTGGCAACGCCGCATCTACCGCAATCATCGCCCGCTTCATAAGATCCGCCTCTGTACCCTGAATTGGCATATTTTGAGCCGCCCGCTCTGCCGCCTGTCGTATCACAAAATTCGACGATTTCACATCTGGCGTCGGGCGTCTTCGCCCATAGAAAGTCTCCACATACCCCATGTCCCTCGCCTGTCGCAAAATCTCCGCAAGCTTCCGCTTAATCGGCGCCCTCAGCTCAAAATAATTATCAATAAACTTCTTTGCCTCTGGCACCGACATGCCCGCCGCCTCTGCCAACCCCTTCACACTCATTCCATATAGCACACCAAAATTAATCACTTTCGCCGCTCTTCGTTGCGCCTTCGTCACCTGACCAATCGGCACGCCAAACGCCTCAGAAGCTGTCTTAGTATGAATATCTACGTCGTTATTGAAATCCTCAATCAAAGCCTCGTCGCCCGACAACACCGCCGCCAACCTCAATTCAAACTGCGAATAATCCGCGCTCACTAACATCTTCCCCTCAGGTGCCACGTATCCAGTCCTTATCCGCTTCCCCTCTTCCGTCCGCACCGGAATATTTTGCAAATTCGGATCCTTTGACGACAGCCTCCCTGTCGCAGTTACATTTTGCGTAAAAGTCGTATGAACACGCCCATCCTGGCCCACCAAATCCGGCATCGGCGCTATATACGTAGACAATAACTTCGCCGCCTCACGATATTCCATAATCTTCGGTATCACTGGATGCAAATCCTTCAACTTCAAAAGTTCCTTCGCTCCCGTCGAATAACCTCTTGTCGTTTTCTTAATCCCTTTCACTGGCAGCCCCAGCACTCCAAAAAGCACTTCCGACAGCTGCACCGGTGAATTCACGTTAAACTCCTGCCCCGCCAACTCGTACACCTCCCCCTCCAATCTCGCAACTTCCTTCCGATATTCCGCCTCCAACTTTTTAAAATATTCCAAATCAACCAGCATGCCCTTCTTTTCCATCTTATACAAAATCGGAATCAACGGCAAATCCAGTTCCGTGTAAACTTTATAAAGTTTTGGCAATTTCTCAAATTCCGCCCTTTGCCTCTGGTATTCTTCCTCTGGTACCACCAATCTCGGTTCTTCCCTAGCCAACGGATTAAGCAAAAACCCCGCCTGAGACAAATCCCAAAACGGCTCCCCTCCCCCAATTATCGCCTCTGCAATTTTCTCATCTCGATGCATTAATGCCTTGACATCCCAATCAATAATCAAGTCTTTATCAACCTTAATCTCACTCTTTATCCTCACTTCTTCTTTCTTGTTTTCATTCAAATTAAACCTCCTAATCAGAGAGTTAAACTGCAGCTTCTTCAGCCCCCCGACAATCCTTTCCGCATCATACGTAAAATCCGGCAACTCATTAAGCACCACCGGTGCATCAAACATGATTCGTGCCAGATCTCGCGACATATACGCCGATTCCTTCCCCGCTTCCAACTTCGTCTTCAATGACCCCTTAATCTCATCAATATGCGCATATACCCCATCAAGATCACCGTATTCATTAAGCAATTTCGCCGCCGTCTTCTCTCCCACCCCCGGCACCCCCGGAATATTATCCGATGCATCACCTTTCAGTGCCTTCAAGTCCAAGAATTGCGACTTGTGAATTCCATATTTCTCCTCTACCTCCGCAATGTCTATCTGCTCAATGTCCGAAAATCCTTTCAATATCCGCCACATATGCGTATTTTCGTCCACAATCTGCAACATATCAAGATCCGACGATATAATAAAAGTTTCCCAATCGCCCGCCTCATCCGCCTGCCGACTCAGCGTTCCGATAATATCATCCGCCTCAAATTCATCAATCTCCACAAAACACCACCCAAGATCCCCCACCAGCTCCTCGAGCAATGGTATTTGCGTATAAAAATCCTCCCCCGGCTTCACCCGCCCAGCCTTATACTCAGGATAAATCGCCCTCCGCTTCGCCGTCGAACTTCGTGAATCCCATGCCACCACCACTTTCGTCGGCGAAAGCTTTCGCACTATTTCCATCGCAATCGCCGCAAACCCATACACCCCGCCCGTCGGAGTGCCATCAGCTAAGGATAATGCCCCCATCGCATAATACCCCCGATAAAACACCGATTTCCCATCAATTAGAACCAATCGCTTCATCAAAACTGAATCTCCTTCAAAATCTTGTCCACGTCACGTTCTACATCCTCAATTGTGCCATTATTCAAAATGTAATAATCCGCCGCCACTATCGGCCCACCCTTCTCCAAATTCTCAATTTCCGACCGATCCCGTTCCCGTATCGCCTTGCCGTCAAACGCCCTCCCCGGACGCTTCGCCACTCTATCATACCGCACTTTTTTATCCACCACAATCGCAATAAAAGTCATGTTTTTCGGAAACTCATGCTTCAAAGCCTTATACTCTGTCCACGAATATACCCCATCCAACACAATCCTCCGTTGCCCCGCTGCAATCAAATCCTTCGTCTCCGCAATCACTTGACGCACCACCCAATCACTCCCTTCCTCACGCCGAATCATTTCTCGAAATTCCTTTTCGCTCTCTCCATCCTCCGTCCGCTCTATTCCCCGTTTCTCCATCTCTTTATATATCATCCCACCAAAATACACTTTCGGATATCCCTTTCCCGTCAAGTAATCCACCACCACTGATTTACCGCTCCCACTCATCCCCACTATAGCTAATATCTTTACATTTTCCATATCTCTAGTATACCATGATATAGTGCAGATACGGCAAATTTATCACCAATAGCCCCCACTTCTCCAAAAGTCAATCCAAACCAACATTAATTTTTTTACGCATTATCACCATCAACACTACTGGCATCAAATAAATCTGCAAAGCATTCGGCAATCCCGAGAAAAACAGCAAAGTCACCCCATACGCCACCAGTAAAGCCAGCAACGCCCCGCTCGCCGAGCTCCGAATCATCACCTTTATTACCAATACTAACGTCAATATTAACAAAACTATACCCACTATCCCAGTCTCGAGCAGCAGTGAAGCGTATTCATTTTGCACAATTTCCTTCGGCGCCGGTGACAATCCCTCTGCGTACAGCGCCCACCCTGCACCACCTAACCCTACCCCGAATATCGCTGTCTTGAAATCTCGCTTCCACACCGCCACTGCCGCCCCAGTCAGCCTCAACCTCGTATCTGTAGATTCCGCCACATACCCATCAAACACCGCCTCCTCCCTAGCGTCACTCTCCTCTAAAGCCCCAATTTCCTCCGGCTCCCCCGTTCCATTTTCATCCGTGCCCCCACCTCTGTTATCCTCAGAGTTTTCCACAGGTTTTTCTACAACCTCATCACCTCTTATATCAATCACTCCTAGCGATAACTGGTTCACCACCTTCGCCACTCCGTCCGTATAAGTATCGTTGGTCGGCGACACCTGCGCCATCACCCCCTGCAAGTTCAGTGCACACACAAATGCACAGATGATGATTAGCCACACCGTACCAAGAGCCCGAAAACGCTTAACTCGGGACCATAAGCTTGGGCGAACACCCTCGAGCGTGTCCCGAGTTAAGCGTTTCGGGCGACAAATCACACTCATAAACACCATCGCCACGATAAATGCATAAATCGCTCCTCGCGAAAACGTCAAGAACAGCGTCATTGAGATAATAAAGAAGCATAATAGTAACAATTTGGAACCTAAAAAACGCGAGCCGGTTGTGGTTTTGACAACAGGTACGGACGAGGAGCCCGAACTGCAATTTGGGGCCGAGTCCGCCTGCCCTGTTGTCAAAACTACTCCGCGCGAGCGTTCAAGTTTCAAATTTTTACTATTATGCTTCTTTAAGTATATCCACGCCGCTATTATCGCCGGCGCGAGGAGCAAATTTCCCATGAACTGCGGCTCAATGGCAAATCCGTTCGGGTGAGGGAACCCAAACATATGATACGTACACCCAGGGCAAAGCAACGTACACTCTCTCGGCACTCCCGCTACATCTAGCATACACTGCACCACGCACCACGCACACACAAGAAAAGTAGCCCCAAAGAACCACTTCCACCACCTCCGCCGAAACTCCACATCAAGCAGCCTCTTTAACTGCCACATCCCATACCCCGCGATATATATCAGCCACAATATCCCCACCGTCAACAGCCCTCTCACGAAATTTAACGACCACAGCACCGACACAGAAAGCCACACAGGGAACAACACCCACAACCACCATTTCCCTTTCAACCCCTTCCATAGAATCCGTCGTTTTATCATCAGCACCACCGCCACTGTGTCAAACACCACCAACCATATCAGCGGCAGAGAAAGCTCAAAATTCATCGCCTCCCCCCTCCCCAGTGTTATCACCGGATGATATGAGAAAAACAGACACAGAGGCAGAATGTTTAAAAGGTTTCTAAATAAAAAATCAAAACCTAAAAAGCGCGAGCGTTCAAGTTTTGATTTTTTATTTAGAAACCTTTTTAACATAATCCCTTATCTCTTTATCAAACCTTTCCGCACTAAACTTCTCCGCACTCTTCGCCACCTTCTCTCGATTAAATTTAAGTTTCTCAAATTCCAAAATCCCCTCCGCCAACGCCGTCGCCGTCTGCGGCTTAAAGAGTAACCCATTTTTCCCATCCACCACATAATCGAGCGCCCCACCTGCGCCTAGGGCAACCACTGGGCACCCAGCAGCCAAAGCCTCCACCGGCGCTATCCCAAACGGCTCCAGACTAGGGAAGAGGTATCCCTTCGCCCCCGCCAGATACTCCGCTAGTTCCCTTTTCTTCATCAGTGGCAAAAACTCCACCAGCTTAGTTCCCTGCGCTATTTTCACCAATTTCTTATGCTCCGGCCCCTCCCCTATCACGAGTAATTTCCTCTGCGCCATCAAGCACGCCTGCACCGCTATATCAATCCGCTTCCAATTCACCTGCCGACTGGCCGTAATATAATATTCTTTCTTTTTTGCTTTTACTTTAAAATCATCTATTTCTACTGGTGGTGCAATCACCACAGCATCTCTCTTGTAATACTTTTCAATCAAGCCTTTCGCATATTCACTGATTGTCACAAAATAATCCGGCCCCTGTGCCGCTTTTTTATCTGCTCTGCGTAAAGGCCTCACCATAATCCGAAACGCAAATCTCACTAAAGGATTCAGCACCCCAAACCCCGGATTCCGCAAGTAATCCTTGTACATCTGCCAATAATACTGCGTCGGCACATGACAATAACAGATGTGTAACCCCTCAGGATTCTTCGACGGCAACCCATGCGCGTGAAGCCACTTTCCCGACTTCACGGCCTTTGCCTCCGCTCCCGTCACCGAAATAATCAAATCGTATTCAGATAAATCCAGCCCTTCAAACCACTTCTGCCGCTTCGGCCCCAGTAGCCGCCTCAATTTCGCCGGATATTTCTGCAGCGACCCCGTCCTTACATCTGCATCACGAAACCAATCAATTCCCTTCGGGTCATACTGCGACGTATAAATCGGCGCCTCCGGATACATCTTATGTAGCTCCAGCAGCACCTTCTCCGCTCCCCCCACATTCGTCAACCAATCACATACCAGCGCTACTTTCATTTTGCGCCTTCACCCCTTAGTACTACCGCGATCGTCTTAAGAAAAATCGACGCATCTAGCGAAAGCGACCAATTCCGCACATAATAAATATCAAGCGCCCGCCTTTCCTCAAACGAAATATCCCGCCTCCCCGACACCTGCGCAAATCCGGTAAGCCCCGACTTCACCATTAATATCAACGACCTGTCCCCATAATCGCGTAACTCCCCAGGCAGCAGCGCCCGCGGCCCAATCAGCGAAATGTCCCCTTTCAGTATATTAAACAGCTGCGGCAGCTCATCGATCGACGTCCTCCGAAGAAACCGCCCAATCCGCGTAATCCTTGGGTCATCCTTCATATAATCCCCGTTTTTCCGATACTTTTTGATCAGCTCCGGCTTCCCCATCTTGATAAATGCTTCCTCCGCTGTCATCCCCGAATACTCCGGCTTCATCGTCCGAAACTTATAGCACCGAAATCTCCGGTTGTACTGCGTCAACCGCTCATCCGCATAAATCGCTGCGTGCCGAAAATCCGCACACTTCAACACTAGCCACGTCAACAACATCGGTATCGCCGTCACAATTATCGCGATCAGTGCAAACACAATATCAAACCCTCTCTTAAATGCCGCCGCCCCACCCGAAAGCGGCGTCGCCATTACCATCACCGCTGGCGTATTCCCCACAAGCTCCAGTTCCCCAAAATGCGACGACAGCGCCGTCTCACTCGGTACAAAATAATACTCCAAATGCCTCTGCACCGTCTGCTTATACACATATTCCGTCGATTTCTCATCCGTCTGAAAAATCACATCCGCCCGAGCTTTGCGTAAAGCGTCCTTTAGCGACGAGTACTGATGTGTCTTCAAATCTTTCGGAATAAACCGCCGCCCCGCCACAATCCCCGCCAACCTATACCCGCACTCTGGCGTCGCCGCAATATAATCCGCCAAATACTCCGTGTTTTTCGAATTCCCAATAATCACCACTCGCTTCGCCCCGTAATCACTCTTAAAAATCTGCCGCATCAAGAACCGCACCCCCATCCGTTCCACCAGCAAAAACACAAAACAAAACGCCACCGCCGTCACCGCCATCACCCGCACCGGGAACAAATTCTCCCCTGTAAAGAAATCGTACACGATCAGCGCCGCCACCGCCAGCACCGCCGCCAGCACCAACCTCCCCCGCTCCGGCAGTCGCGCCCGCCCCAAGAATATAGACTTTTTATAAAGCCCCAGCGCCGCATTTATCACCAGCATCGCCGGCACCACCCACAGCACCGTCATCGTGAAATCAAAGAGTTGCGACTCAAACATATACGGCCGCGGGTCTACGTGTACCCGCACAAAATAAGCAAACGCAAACGACAGCACCAACGCCACCGCGTCCCCGACAATCAAACATAATCTCAATATAAAATCGGACTTTTTCCGCATACTCTTATTATATAATATTATCCAATATTACTCAACAGTAACGGATTTTGCCAAATTCCTCGGCTGATCCACATTCAGCCCTTTGGCCACCGTCACATAATATGCCAAGAGCTGCATCACCAAATTCATCAAAATCGGCGCAAAAATTGTCAATTCACTCTTAATCTTCACCACGTGCTCCACCGGCAAATCAAAATCACGAGCATTCGTCACCACTATCATATGTCCACCCCTTGCTAGCACTTCCTGGACGTTCGACACCGCTTTATCATACAAAACCCCCATAGGTAGCAGCGCCACTTCAAAAAACCTATCATCCACCAGCGCCAACGGCCCATGTTTCAGTTCGCCAAACGCATAGGCATTTGCATCCACATACGAAATCTCCTTCAGTTTCAACGCTCCTTCCATTGCTGTCGGATAAGCCGTATCCCGGCCAAGGTAAATCGCATGTTCATAACTTGCATATTTCTTGGCAATTTTCTCCATCGGCTTCTTCACCTCCTCCAACACCTTGCCAATTTCTTCTGGCAATTTTGCAATTTCCTTCACATACGGTTGCAAAATTGTATTTTTCACCCCCTTCGCCTGCGCGATCGTCAACCCAAACATCACCATCGCAATCACCTGCGACGTAAATGCTTTCGTCGATGCCACCGAAATCTCCGGCCCCACATGCACATAAGTACCCCCATCCACCTCACGCGCAATCGTCGATCCAATCGCATTCACAATTCCAATCGTCTTCACACCCTGCTTCTTAATCTCGCGAAGGCACGCCAAAGTATCCGCCGTCTCCCCCGATTGCGACACAATCAGTGCCACCGAATTTTCCGGAATATAAGCTTGCCGATATCTATACTCTGAAGCAATCACCGTCTCCACCGTAATCTCCGGCGTAAATTGCTCAATGTAATAACTCGCCAGCATCCCTGCATGATACGCCGTCCCACATCCCACAATTATCAAATGCCGAATCTTCCTCAGTTCCGCCTCCTTAAGTCCTGGCCCACCTAGTCGCACAGTCCCATCCACAGCATCCACTCGCCCCCTTAGAGTCTCCGCTAGCGATTCCGGCTGTTCCATTATCTCCTTCAGCAAAAAATGCTCATACCCACCCTTCTGAATCGCCGATAAATTAGTCTCGATCTCTTCCACCTTTGCCGACACCGGCTCTGCATCCAGCGTCCGAATCTCAATACTATTCTTTTTTACCTTCGCCACTTCCCCATCATTCAAATAAATCGCTCTCTTCGTATGCCCCACCAGCGCCGACGCATCCGACGCAATCAAAGTCTCATCATTTCCCACCCCTATCACTAACGGCGACCCGCTCCGCGCCACCACAAGTTCCTCCGGATTCTTCCGCGACACCACCGCAATTCCATACGTCCCTTTTACCAACTTCAACGCCTGCACCACCGCATCCGCCAAATCATACTTCCCACCACCATAAAACGAATCAATCAACGCCGCCAACACCTCCGAATCCGTCTCCGACTTAAATTCATGTCCGCCCAGCTCCTTCTTTAATTCTTTATAATTCTCAATTATCCCATTATGCACCACATAAATATCCCCCGCCTGATGCGGATGCGCATTTACCTCCGAAGGCTCCCCATGCGTCGCCCATCTTGTATGCCCAATCCCCACATGATCATCACGCTTGGCCTTAGCCAGCTTCTTCTCTAGCTCCGCAATCTTCCCCTTCGCCCGAATCAAAGTCGGCTCACCGTCCTCCGACACGGTCGCAATCCCCGCCGAATCATACCCTCGATATTCCAATCGCTTCAATCCCGACACCAAAAAATCTTGCGCTTTTTTATCCCCCACATATCCCACAATTCCACACATAATTTATTTCTCCACTTAATTTAACCCCATTATATCACAAAAAAAGACCCTACTGATCTTTTTTGGCGAGACCGGCTGGAATCGAACCAGCATTGTATCCTTAGAGGGGATATGTCCTATCCGTTGAACGACGGTCCCAAACGAAAAACGGGCCAATACCAATTATACCCTATTCTTCAGGTTTTCGCAACTTATAGTAGATCGACGGCGCAAACCTCACCGGCGCCAGCACCGATTGCGCTTTATTTTCCATCTTCACTAAATTCTTCGTGCCAAACAATTTCTTCAGCTTCCCGCTACGGAAATTCGACACCGACAGCACCTTCTCTCGCTTAAATCCCGCCTTTTCAAAAATCTCCTCCACATACTTCGGATGGTAATTATAAAACCCGTCCGCCGATATCTCCTTATAATTTGCCACCTTTTTATCAAACGGATTCACCTTACTCCGCCGCGTCACAAACCGCACCATCTTCGGCAAAGTCCGTTTATTCGCCACTTCTATCACAGCCACTCCACCCGGCTTCAATACCCGATAAAGTTCCGAGATAGCCTTGTCCATATCCTTTAAATGATGCGTCACTCGCACCATCATCAACCCGTCTAATTCCTCATCTTTAAATGGTAGCTTATAGATGTCCCCCGCCTTCGTCTCAATCTTATCACCATAAATCTCTTTCGCTTGTTCGAGCTCCGTCTTCGAATAATCAAACAAATACACCTTCCTCGCCCGCTTCAAATACTCATTCGCCAGCCGTCCATATCCCCCGCCAATATCTGCAAATTTCTCCATCCGCTTCGGCAACAACTTCCGTATCGCCATCCGATCCGCCTGATCTTCATATTCTCGATCCGCATCTTCCCAGAAGATCTTTTTATAGTCATATCCATTATAATCAGAAATCACTTTATCACTCATATCACCATTATACCATCTTTTTATATTACACGCGAAATTTCCTCAAGCGTAGTTTCACCCCTGAGCACCGCCAACACTCCCTTCTGTTCCAAAGTCAGCATACCATTTTTACGCGCCGTCTTCTCAATCGCATCAGTATTCACATCCGCCACATCCCCCCGGATAAACGCCTGAATATCATCCGACACCACGAGCTGCTCCATTATCACCGTCCGCCCAGTATACCCAAACGGTTCCGCCTCAGTCGTCACCGGATCATAAAGTGTGATATTTTCCAAATCCACCCCTGTCAAACTATCCTGTGAAGCGTCTTTTAAGACTTCACGGATATATTTTATCTCGGCTTCCGTCGCCGCCCTTGGCTTCTTAGAATCCGATAATTTCCGCACCAACCTCTGCGCCACAATCAGCCGAATCGAACTCGAAAAAATCGGATTCACCCCTATGAGATCAACCATCCGTGAAAATGCAGCCGCTGAACTATTCGCATGAAACGACGACAGCACCAAATGCCCCGTAATTGAAGCCTGAATCGCCGTCTTCGCCGTATCGGCATCACGAATCTCCCCCACCATCACCACATCCGGATCCAGCCTCAAAACCGACCTCAACCCCTCCGCAAACGACCCACCCATATTCGTATTGACCGGTATCTGCGAAATCCCCGTAATTCCATACTCGATCGGATCCTCCAGTGTAATGATTTTCCTGTCCGTCGTGTTCAGCGCATTTATCATCGAATACAAAGTCGTCGATTTCCCCGACCCCGTCGGCCCCACCATCAGCACCAGCCCCCTCGGATGTGAAATCACCTCATCAATCTCCGCCCGCTCAGTCTTAGACAGCCCCAAAAGATCCAAATTCAAAAGCGACTCATCAAAATTAAACAACCTCAGCACCGCATCCTGCCCATACATCGTCGGGATCGTCTCTACGCGAATATTCAAAAGATGCGAAGTCCCGTCACGGAATACATCCTTCTGCATATGTCCTGACTGCGGCTTATTCGACGCCACCGACACATTCGCCCGCGAACTCAGCTCGCCCATAAATATCCGATACTTATCCTTATCAATATTCGCCACCGGGTGCAAAATCCCATCCACCCGCATCCTTATCCGTATTCCATCCCGCATATTTTCAATATGAATATCGCTCGCCCCCAGCTTATCCGCCTGGTCAATCAAGAAATCAAACACCTTATCCGTCGATACTTGCGCCAAAGTCTGCGATACACTCGCCAAAGTCTCCGAATCCCCCTCTCCCGCTATCCTAATATCATCATAATGCACCTCCTGCGGCGGGTCATACCTCAGCATAAATACCTTATACGCCGACCCCGATATCAAGAAAAAGTCCACTCGCTCACCATCATCCGCATACTCCTGGCGCATCCTCTCAATCAACGTCCTCGGAGTCTGGCTCGTCACCATAAACTGATAATGCACCTCGCCCCCGCCCCGCTGCAGAGGTATTATATGGTCTTTATGCATCTCCGGCACACCGATCAAATCCGGCACCAACGGTATATCATTTTCAAACCCCCGTGTATCCAAATAAGGCAAATTCAAAATCCGCGCCCGCCCCGCCGTCGCCTGCTCCTCATTATCACGTCGTTTTTGCTGGATTTCATCCTCTCTCATACCCCCATTATACCACAACCATTTCCATTTCTGCATCAAATATGCTACAATATTCCCATGGCAAGAAAATTCAAAGCAAAACCAGTTGCGAAGCAAAACCGCAACAATAATCACAAGCACAGCGACAAACGCAAGCATCCCCGCCTCAAAAACGGCCGCTAATCTTGACAAATCATCACGCCTGTGCTATAATTACCCTACTGCCTCCCAAAGGCTGGCATCTTTGCGCCGCCACTACAGGCGGTAGTACTTTTAGAAGGAGTGAAAACATGGCAACCATACATAACTATTACGGGGAGCCCATCCAAGTAAGGCTCCTAAACGGCAAATTCGCCGACCTCCCCCCTAAGAAATGCCCGCTCACCATCAGCGAAAAGCAACCAATGAGAAGAATCATTACCCTTCTCGACGATGACAACGAGTTAATTCTCCACGGAAGCTCCGTCTCCATCGCCGGCGACAACGGCTTCCCGCCGATTCGCCCCGACGTCTACTACATCGTGACAAAGGAGATAGTAAACGCCCTTCGCAAAATCGGGCGCGGCGCCGCAGATCTCCTGATCCCCGTCAAGACAAAGGCGGGATACTACGAGCTGCGCTTCGCCAACATCATCACCGAGTTGAGCGAGGACGACGCCACTTTAAGGTTCGTCCGCCAGACTTTGCTCAACTCGCTGCCTCAGACCGAGGTCGTCAAATACGACAGCCTCGTCCAAGAGGTAAGTCAGCGCTAACACTCCAAAAACCCTGTAGCACCTCGCTACAGGGTTTTTCTCATCTAACTAGCGTGGCGGAAGGAACAGGATTCGCATCGAAGATACGATATCCCCTCTTTTTGAACACACCTGTATAGGCGTGGCGGAAGGGACAGGATTCGAACCTGCGAGACGTTAATCTGCTGGTTTTCAAGACCAGTGCCATCAACCACTCGGCCACCCTTCCACCAACTATTATATCACATTACTCTGCATTTGTATATACGTTCGTTACATCGTCCAAATCGTCCACAGCCGACAACAGCTTCTCCAGCTTCTCCGCCGCCTCGCCCTCTATTGGTACATATGACGTCGGTACATATTGTATTTCCGCAGAATTAACCGTCAACCCACCATCAACCAACGCGCTCCGCACTTTCATCAAATCCGACGCATCTGTATATATAATGGTCGCATCATCCTCATCAGACACATCCTCTGCCCCCGCCTCGAGCGCCGCCATCATCGCCTCATCACCTCTTTCCGCCACTTCGATCACACCTTTTCTCGCAAACTGAAACATCACACTCCCAGGGTCCGCCATTCGTCCGCCATTCTTATCCAGCGTATGCCGCACCTCTGGCATCGTCCGATTCTTGTTATCCGTTGCTACCTCTATCACAATTCCCACTCCGCCAGGGCCATACGCCTCGTATACCTCCTCAATCAATGCCGCCGCCGATTTATCCGCTGCCCGCGCAATCGCCCGCTCAATATTTGCCTTCGGCATATTCGCGTGTCTAGCCTTCTCAAGCACCATTGCGAGCGACGGATTCATCGCCGGATTCGTCCCCGCTCGCGCCGCTATCGCAATCTGATTCCCAATTTTTGTAAACAAAGCTCCCCTTTTGGCGTCCACCACGGCCTTCTGCCGCTTCGTCGTCGCCCATTTACTATGTCCTGACATTTTAATTACTCCAATTTATATTTATCTTCCCTTAATTTTACCACTTTCCTCCAAATTAGTCCAATCACCCCCGGCCCCACCACCGCCGCATAAATCCACCACACCCTACAACAGCATCATCTGTTTTAGCTCCACTCTTTCTCCAGCCGCCACATCATCACCAGGAATCATCCCATCATCCCCAGCCCCCACCACCCAATTCTCATCAATCGGCCTAGCCCCCATCCTAATCAGCTCTAAATTCTCCGGATATTTTTCATTATTCCAACAGCGCACCACAGCATAGCCATTTTCCAGACACTCCACCGCCCCCGCCCAAGTTCCACCCTTCCCTTCCGACTTCACCACCACTGTTTCCTCCGATTGTGCGTAGATAAACTTATTCCTCCCCATCGCTCCACCCACGCTAAACCCCGCGCTCGGCGCCAAATATGACAGCAAAAGCATTTTCCCGTCTTGAATCGCCCGCACTACCTGACTACTACGCATTTTCTCGAGCATCTTCCCCGGCAAAAATTCCACTACCCTGCCACCGCACTTCAGCCCTACCTCCTCCGCAATCCTATCTGCTCCCTGCGCACCTCCCGACACAATCACATACCCCGCTTTCACCGCCCTCTCTACCAACAAACCCTCAAAATCAATGTCCTCTACCATCAAGTTCCTCGACCCCACAAATCCCACGCACCGCTCCTTTAATAATCTCAAATCTCCCGCATAAAAGAAGTACGGCGGGCAATTATCCCCCAACTTTCTCCTTAGTTGCGGAGAATACTCCTCGTCCGCTCTTGTCACCAACCGAATCCCAATCTTTTCCAGCTCCGCAATCTCAAAAAACAAACTCGCACTCCTGCCCATCAGCCTCACCATCCGCTCCGCCATCGCATCGCCATAGCCTAGCCCAGCTTTCACCCCTTCCGCATCCAAATCCAGCAAATCCCCTGGCCTCATCCCCCTCGCTACCAAAATCTGCGCCACTCTCCGCCACTCCGCTGGTTTCAATGGTACCACGCCGCCACCAACCCCCAGCCCGCAGCACATTATCAATATCGCCTGCGCATCTTTACTCATTTTTTGCGTACTCATAATCAATTATCTCCTCCTTCACTTTTACCATCCGCTAAGGCAAACGGGTACACCTCTTCGCATCCCGCCTCACCCAATTTAAAACCACATACAGTCATAGTCCACCCCGAATCAACAATATCATCTACCAAGATTACTTTTTCGGGCACCCGCACCCCATCTCTTACATAAAACGCCTCAAAAATATTCTTACACTGATGATAGCTATTCTCCATCGCTTTCTGCGGCTCGGTCTCAGTTTTCGCAATCAAATCCGCGAACTCCACCCCACACCGCGCCGCCAATCTCTCCGCAAAATCCCTCACTATCCTACTCCGAAGCGACGGCACGCACGTTATATATCGCACCCCTCTCTTCTTCACTAAAGTCTCCAGTACTCTTGCGCCTTTCTCCACCAACGCATCCCGAAATCCTTCACCCCTCGTATACTTATCCTCTTTCACCATTTCACCATAACCTGCCTCGCCATATTTACTCAAACACATCCCATACTGATTTTGATGCCCTATCCTCAAAGTTCCCGTAAATTCCTTCGTCGGCCACATCTTCCGCGGTTTTATCTCAATCAAAGCTCTCTCCACAAAATCCTTCGCCTTCTCCAAATATTCTTCCGACACACTACTTGGCAAAATCTCCTCCCCCAAACAATTCGCACAATTATGGCAATCCGTCGCTGTCTCATCATTTAATGCAGCAACCACATATCTACTCAAACATTCATCCGTGTTCACAATATCAAACATCTGTTTCATTTCCTGCCGCCGCACGTTCGATATCGCATTGTATTTTTCCGCATCATAGTAATACTTTTTCGGCGTCGCATAGTATCTTTTCGGACTCCGTTCCATTCTCACAAACCCGTCATTAATTAAAAAACTCAAGATCTTTTCTATTTTCTGATTTTTGTAGTTAAAATTCCCCGCCATATCTGTCGTGGTTACCCCATCACTATCCAAAATTAGCCGATACACATCCGTCGTCTCTTTCTCCGACGGAAACGCCGTGTCAATAAAATAATTAATGATTTTCTGATCTTCCTCCCCGCAGCATAAGAAAGCATACGCCCGCGGCAACTTTCGTCCCGCCCTCCCAATCTGTTGATAATATGACACAATATTCGCCGGCATCTGATAATGAATCACAAAAGCTATATCATCCTTATCATAGCCCATGCCAAGTTTTATTGTTGCCACCAAAGCCTTCACTCGGTTGTGTTTAAACAAATACTCCGCCTCTGCACATTCCTCCTCACTTCTTCCAGCGTGATACGCTCTTACCTCCACTCCATTCTCACGCAAAAAATCCGCCAAATTATCACAATCCCTCGTCGTCATACAATAAATCAACCCCGACCCTTCGAGCTTGCTAATATTCTCCAAAATCCACGCATATCTCTCCACCCTACTCGGCAAATTCAGCACTTGCAAAGCCAGCGACTCCCGCATTAACGACCCTTTCGACAAAAACACTCCATCCCCAAATTGTCGCATCAAATCCTTTACCACTCTATCATTCGCCGTCGCCGTGGTCGCAAGCAGCGGTACATTTTCCGGCAATTGCTGAATTACATCCCGCAGATTTCCATATTCCAGTCTAAAATCATGCCCCCAATCCGAAATGCAATGCGCCTCATCCACCACAAAAAGCCCGATCCTAATGTCCTTCAGCCTATTCTGTACTTCTATACTAAACAAAGTCTCCGGCGTAATAAACACCAAATCTAGCTCGTCCCGCACCATTTTCTCCACAATTTCCGCCTTACGGTCCTTTACGCGGCTGTTCAGCACCTCACACTTTAGCCCCAACTTATCCGCCGCCTCCATTTGATTCTGCATCAACACCAAAAGTGGGCTCACCACCACAGTTACCCCTTGCCCCCTTTCCCTTAGCAACTTCGTCGCAATAAAATATACTAAGCTTTTTCCCCATCCAGTTCGCTGTACTACCAAGGTCCGCCGATTCATCATCGTCGCCTCTATCGCCTCATATTGTCCTTCACGGAACTCCGCCCCTCGCCCGTAAAGTTCCGCCAGCATCTTCGAAGCCTCATCGTAAATCTCTTTATTTTTCATTGTCATCTCCTTTCATTTTAACATATTTTTCTTCACTTTATACTTTCCCCACAAAACCCTCATCACCCCCGGCCCCACCACCGCCGCATAAATCCACCACACCCACCCCTGATACGGAGTAATCTCCACCAAAAACTGCCGCATCCCGCCAAACCACTCCACCACCGCAATATGGAAATCCAGCACCATCTTCGCGCACCACGCCACCACCTCCCCCATCAAAGGCACCCCCGCAAGCACCCCTGTCATAAACGTGAGCCCCATCGCCACCGACAAAGTCGGCAAAATCAGCAAATTCGCCACCACCGATATCAAAGACACCGCCCCGAAATAATACAATATAATTGGCAATGTCATCAAAGTCGCCGCCACCGTCGTCAGGACCGTCGCGCCCACAAACCCCGGCTTCCGCTCCCCGTAAAAGAACCGAGTCAGCCCCGGCCCCAGCATCATAATCCCCGTAAACGACGCGAACGACAGCAGCCACCCCAGTTCCGTCACAAACATCGGGTTTAGCATCAGCGTCAACGCTGCCACCATCAATATCAGCCGCCACGCCGCAATTTTTCGCCCCACATACCAAGAAGCCAGCGTCAAAATCGCCATCACCCCCGCCCGCATAATCGACGGCGTCCACCCCACCATGCCCATAAAGAACACCACAAACACCATCGAACAAATCAGCCCAAACGTCCGCGACAGCCTTCCAAAAATCTTCCGCGCCACCTCCACTAGTATCGCGAGATGCGCCCCGCTCGCCACCACGATATGCGTCAGCCCCACCGCCCGCAAATTTTCCTTCAAATCCTTTGGCAGCCCCGATTTCATACCCAACAGGTACGACAACCCTAGCCGCACCTCCGGCTCTGGTATCGCCCCCTCAATTCTCTCCGCAAACCAATCCCGCGTACTAATTACCCAGCCCTCCGTCTCTATCCCCGTCGTCACGCTATACGATTCCCCCATCATATCCTGTTTTTCCAGCTCCGCCGTCACCCTCACAAACGCCAGCACCATTCCCATTAGCCCTGCTATCACCACAAACGCCACCCTCGGCTTCAAATACGCCACCACAAGCAAGCTCACCGCCAGCATTACCCACCACCCCGACGCAAAATAATTCACCCTCAAAACCAGCCCCAGTATCACCCCCGCGATAATCCCTATACACAACCCCACCACCAACCACGACTGGTGTATCGTTCTAAACAAAAGATTTTGCATACCCCCCCTATCTAGCATACCCCATCAAATATTTCAACCCCCCACGACGCTCACACATCACACTATTGCTTTATTATCCCCCCAAAATATGCTATAATTGCACTACGCACCAGTAAAGCCACTGTCGCTTCCGCCGTGCGCGCACAATTTTTCACGCACCGGTAGCTCAGTGGATTAGAGCACTTGTCTTCGGAACAAGGGGTCGTAGGTTCGAATCCTATCCGGTGTACCATCTGAACTCCCCCACCACCCCATCCATTTCCAACCTCGGCCATGCATTCATAAAATACCCCTTGTATGACTCATACGAGAGGGCATATTTTTTTGGATTATGCATTTTCAGCGTCTTCAACCTCCGCCGTATTCTCCGCACCGTGCCCGACAATGGCACCACCCTCAATCCACCCTTCCTATCTATATAATATCTATATCCTAAAAAAGCAAACCCCGCCTCCGTGCAGCAATTATATATCGCCGATTTTGGATTCACCTTCAATTTCAGCCTCTTGAGTTCCTTCTCAATTTCCACCCGCACTCGCATTAGTTCGGCCTTATCATACCCCAGTATCAAAAAAATCATCCATATACCTAATAAACCACCTACACCCCAGCACCTCTTTGATATAATGGTCTAAATCATTCAAATAATATATCGCCAAAAACTGCGATGTCATTGCTCCAATAGACAGCCCCTTCCCCTGTTCGTAATGAGGAATATCCGTATGATAATACGCGTTAAAACCATCAATCACCCTGTTTATATAAGGTTTATTCGTTTCACCCACAATTCGTCGTAATATCTCCAGTACATCCCCGTCCTTTATCCTCCGCTCTAGCTTCTCAAACAATATCTCATGGTCTATCGTATAAAAATACTTGGACACATCTACTTTCATTGCATAGATTTTCGCCCCTGGACGCTTTGCCATCATCTGCGACAAATACCGTCGAAGCATCTTCGTAGCGTAAGACGACCCCATCCCAGTCCTTGTCGCTACATTGGTATCAATCAAGGTCCGCTCTAGTAGTGGCAGCAAGTACTCTCTCGCCACGAAATGATTCACCACCTTATCTCTAATGGATTGGCTCATCACCAGCCTCGGCTTCGGTTCAAAAATCATAAAGCAACGATACTTATGCGGATAATACTTCCGCTGTTTTAGCTCCTCTAATATCTTATCCACCCTCACATGAGCAAACAGCATAAACTCAAACAACCCCTGCTTATTCTTGCAGGTATGCGACACCGTATTCCATGCCGAATACACTTTTTCGTATGTCAAAGCCTTGTCATAAATCCGCCTAGTCTTACGATGTCCCACTAGATTAATTCTTTCTCAACCAACCCTGCCGTTTTCTGTGACCCTGCCACAGGCATCTTTTTATCTTCATTTTTCACCCAAGCCCACACGTAGCTCATCACAGCTTTTTGCTTTTCAGCACATATCTCAAATCTTCTCGCTGATGTCGCATCCAACTTTCTCTTTTCTTTACCACGATAGCATACGTCACGAATTTCCTTCAAATACGTTTCCACCATCGCTAGTTCTATCTTCAAATCCATCAAATGGTGCTGCCTCTCCCTCCGCACCGTCATTGCCGCATGATACATTGCGCGCCACGCTCTGCCCATTGTCGTCCGCATCACCTCTCTATAATCACTAAACCCCGCTGGTATCTGTGGAATAATAAAAATTCTCAAATATTCATCAAGATCCAACATCAACGACCTCATCTTAAAAGGTTCGTGGTCAGGCTTCTTATCATCACGTTTCTGAATCACTTCTTCCCTTTCCTTAATGAGTTTCGGCAGAGTCTACGCTTCATCGTGGTCAAAAACCACACTACTTGTCGGCTCTGTCTACCTCTCATTTTTTGTTTAAGCTACAGGCAAGTAGCCCATCGCTAAAGTAGCTCACCTATTTCACTTATCTTCGGTTGCCATCAGCGCTTATTCCTCAGAATAAGATACTGGCATTCCTCTGCCCACGCGATTATGCGCAGGCGTTTAAGCAAACGGGCCTCCACTTCAGACAATGTAAATACGCTAAATACCTACTACAACCGAAGCATCAACCCCTTTGCGAAGAACTATCTCCAAAATTTTGTGAAAGTGCGGGACGCACTCCGTTCGTGTTGTTCACGTTGTTGTTGTTGAGGTTGCCGTTCGAGTTCAAGTTGAAGCCGTTCACATTACCGTTCGAGTTGCGGTTGTTCGGGGAGAGCAACCAAAAGTTCGACCCAGAGCGCAAAGACTAACACGTCCAAACCAACGACCCAAATCCGCCACAACAAGGGTGATCTCGTTTTTACGGCGAGGTACTTTCGAGGCTAACAGCCTCGCCTCCACGGAGGTATCACTCCGCAGAGGCGAAACTGCTAGTCACCCTCCCCATCCCTTGCGCAGGGTTCGCTTCGCGAACTCTGGCACCTTCGTTCGGGTGAACCCTCACTCAGGAACGGGATGGGATTTGTGTTTGCCTTCGGCAAGGTATCTGGAACTTAAGGTACAATCGTTCTATCTTACTGCACTACCCACGGGTCGGTCGCGGTACCACTACCACTGGCTGGAGTAGTTCCAGAGGTGAGGGAAATGGCGGGACGCACCCCGCACGCGCTGCCCACGCCGTAGTCGTCGAGGTCGCCGCCCGAGTACAAGATGAAGCCGTACACATGACCGCTCGAGCCGCGGTAGACCGGGGAGAGCAACCAAAAGTACGACCCAGAGCGCAAATAACTGTTGGAATTGTAGCCAGAACCTTGTGTAGCCGTAGAACGACCAGAACCTGCGAATTGCATTTCATCTGCGGTAAGGAGGGCTACAGGTTTACTAAGTTGCTTGTTGCCGTTTGATGCACTAGAAGTTGTATAAAGATCTACGGTACCACGTGGACAAGTAAGGGTAGGCGTATCTGAAGCGGTTACATTTCTAACGTAGGGACCGAAATAGTACTCAGTCATACTACTAGTACCATATGGCACTATAGTAGTAGAATCAGCTATCAAGCTAGTTGAAGATGAGCTGGTACGGATA
>JAFWNY010000026.1 GCA_017510075.1 Candidatus Saccharimonadota bacterium
CCATTAAGGCTACTAAGAATGCTGTAGTGGCCTTTGACTTGGTGCGGTTATTATAATGATGTATGACCATCTTGGATTTCTCCTTACTAAGTTATTAATTATCCCTCATCCCCCTTTGCCCCTTTTATCCCCTACTTTTTTATTCCCCTCCTTTTTATCCCCCAGCGGTGCCATCTTAAATGAGGCTGACACAAGGTTATTTGTGCCATTTGTCTCTTTTACGGTATTAATAAAAATGGCACCGCAAGGGGTGCAACAATCTTACGATTCGTACCAGTTAGTGACACAAATCTTGGATTACCTTACGGCGCCATTTTTGATTTGTGTCATGTCAGATACTAAAATGTCTGGCACATTCGAAATCGTAAAATTGTTGCAATTTAATTTTATCATGCGTAAAAGGTGATTTCAAGTCTTGATTTTTGGGATTTTTATGGTGTTTGTTTATCTATAAAGATTAGTATTATCTCTTGTGATTATAGCACGAATTGGCATTTTTGTCAATACTTTAACAGGGGTGGGTGATTTTGGAGTGGAAGTATTGTTTTTTTGTGATGGGTAAGTTATAATGGTTGTAGGTAACCTATAGGAGAACAGAATGAACAAAATCTTGAAACGAATCGTGAATGTAGGGGTAGGCGCGATTTTGCTGGTGGCAGGGTTTATGCCGCTACTCAAAGTACACGCTATAGAAAACCCTGAAGATTATGTAGCGATTAGGATGCGCGGTGCGACCGGAATGTCAGAAGATGGGGATAATTATATCTTTACCTATGAAGGAGGGTCAGTATCAGTAGCTGGAAATGGCGAGCTGGCGGCGGATGAGATAGATTGGAATTATGGCGATCATATGGGTCGAATGTGGGCAGTATATACGAAAGGAGATACTCTGGATTTCGCAGCGACTTCGGTAGGTGGCAGTCAAGTACAAGCCAGTGTGGACATAAATGGAGAACGAGATCCGATTCAGCTGATTAATAACTCATACCGTTGGGGTGGACTGACCGTAGGGGATGGTGTGGTGCGAGTGATTGAATTTGAATTTGGAGGCGGTAATGGCGGTGAGCCGGAGCAACAGGGGAATACCGAGGCAATTTTGCGCGTGCGCGGGGGCGAAGGGTCGTTTGATGACAGCATCTACGACGATGACGGCGAATTGGTTGAAGAGAGGATTGTAGCGTATGCCGACACCTACACGGAAGGGTCGTTTGCGATCGATGGCGGCTGGTTTACGCAGCCGATGCCAGAAGACGTGAGAGAGGGAGGCTATAGCGAGCTAACCTATAGATACGATGACGATGGGAATGGCGAAGTGGATCTGGGATTCGCGACACTGTGGCATATGCAATATATGGACAAGATTGTTATCAATGGGCAAGAGTATGATATTCCGATGGATTATAGCAATCAGGCTTCGTATTTGGAACATTACGATGGGCAGGTGGTGTCGTTTGTGATTGCTGTCCCGAAGGCGGAAGATAATGTTTATGATATTACGGTGAAGATTGGCAAGAGTGAGTACGCCTGGATTGGGAATTTCCTATGGACGGCGGACCCTGGGCAAGAATGGGAAGTAGCGAGAGATGAGGATGGTCGGCTCTTGCGGGATGAGGATGGAAATTACATCTATGTCTTAGACGAAGATGGAGAAAGGAGACCAAATTATAACTATATCGGTCACTCGAAAATCGAGCTAGTGGCGGTCTCGTATTCACTTGGTGGAGATACCTATTCTTGCAATGTAGATACGGACGAGTGCACTATTTCGGATGATGAAACAGGCGAAATCGGTGCGGGTTGCCAGATTAGTTTAGATGATGAGTGCGCTAACTACACTTTAAGGTATGTGGAATTTGACTCTGGGAATGAGGCCTATGATGACGGTTCGCTGGTGGTGCCAGCGGGGGCGACGGTGACAATGCGGATTATTCCAGATTATGGCTATCAGATAATGAATGTGGATATGATGAATTTGGTGGTGGACGATAAGGGTGTAGGAGAGTTTACTTTTACGGTGCCTGGGGGTGCGGCATATTTCGTAGCAGATGTGGTACCAATGGAGGACACCGTGAGCGCAAATTCCGAATTGGTGGCGAGTGGGGCGATTGAACTGGGCGATGAGCAAACTACCTTGGAGCACGGCACAGCAAAGCTCGAGGTGAATGATGTGGAGCTAAGTGACGAAGACAAGGCGGCCTTTGCGGAGGCTTCGGGCGATTACGACATCAAACATTATCTGGATATTTCACTATTTAACGTGGTATGTAAAGGTGCGACTGAATGTACTGGTTCCGATGATGATTCTTGGAGCAACCAGGTGAAGGATTTGAACGAACCAGCGACGATTATTTTGCAGCTAGAGGAAGGCGTGGATGGCAATGAAATCGTAATTGTACACCAGAAGCATGATGGGACTTATGAGGTGATCCCGGTAGAATACGACCCTGAGGCGCATACGATTACCTTTACGACGACGAGCTTCTCGAACTATGCGATTGCGGTACGGACGACTAACTCGCCTGAGACTGGTCAGTTGACAATTGACGAGAGTGCTTCGGCGAGCGAGGGGAATATGGGCATCGTGATTGCGGCAGTGGCAGTTGGCGTAGTGATTGCGGGCGGGGTGGCCGTGATAGCGATGAGACATCAACGTCGCAAAAGTCAAGAGCAGTAAACCGATACGGTTCAATTAAGCCCCTAGCTAAGGCTGGGGGCTTTTGCACGTACAATTACCTTAGTTATGCCACACCTTGATAATTTTGTCAATGTGTGGTAAAATAACACTTATGACTTTGAGCAAAGATATGATTCGGAACGTGGCGATAATCGCGCACGTGGACCACGGCAAGACGACGCTGGTGGATGGGCTGCTGAAGCAGTCGCATACTTTTCGTGATAATCAAGCGGAAATGCAGCAGACGCTGATCATGGATTCGATGGACCAGGAGCACGAGCGGGGGATTACAATTACGGCGAAGCAGACCTGTGTATATTATGACGGGTATAAGATAAACATTATTGATACGCCAGGCCACGCGGATTTTTCGGGTGAGGTGGAGCGGACTTTGAATATGGCGGACGGGGTGCTTTTGATCGTGGATGCGCAAGAGGGACCGATGCCGCAGACAAAGTTTGTGCTGTCAAAAGCGTTGGATTTGGGTTTGAAGCCGGTGGTGGTGATAAATAAAATCGACAAGCCGGCGGCAAGGATTGAGGAGGTTTTGTCCGAGATCGAATCGCTGTTTCTCGAGCTTGCGACAGATGAGTCGCAGCTGTTTTATCCGGTGTATTACGCAATAGCGCGGGAGGGGCGAGCGGGGAAGACGACGAATCTAGATAATGATTTACATGTGATTTTTGAGGCGATCATCAATGATATTCCGGCGCCGTCGGTTGATGCCGATTCCGACTCGGCGCAACTACTAGTCGCCGCACTCGCAGCCGATAACTATCTCGGGAAATATTGTATTGGCAAGATTTTTCGCGGGAAATTGAAAAAGGGTCAAAGTGTCAAAGTGCTGCACACAATTTCTGCTTCATCCGCCTCGGGCACGCTTCGCTCGCGCCCGTCTTCACGGGGCTCACTCGCTACAATCGCGCCAGCAGGCGCTCAAGTGCCCTCTGCGGACGAAACAGAAGTTGTGCAAACAAGTGCCAGAATTGACCAGATTTTCTCTTATCGTGGGCTAGGCAAGGAGGAGGTGCCGGAGGCGATTGCGGGGGATATTGTGGCGGTGACGGGAGTGGCTGAGGCGAATATTGGCGACACGATAGCGACAGGGGATAATCCGGTGGCGTTGCCGACGATAGAGCTGGAGGCGCCGACGTTGTCGATTTATATAGGGCCGAATACTTCGCCGCTGAAGGGTAAAGAAGGGGAGTTTACGACTTCGCGACAAATTGCGGAGAGACTAGAGCGGGAACTAGAGACGAATATTGCGCTAAAGATAGAGCCGGATGGGCTTGGATATAAGGTGTCGGGGCGGGGGGAGTTGCATTTGTCTGTGTTGATTGAGACGATGCGGCGTGAGGGGTACGAACTAGAGGCGGGGCGGCCAGAGGTGGTGTATCGCGAAATTGACGGAGTGAAATGTGAGCCAATTGAATCATTGACCGTGGAGGTGGCGCCGGAATTTGTGGGAGCGGTGTCGCAAGAGTTGGGTATTCGCAAGGCAGAACTGAAATCGCAAGAATTGACCACGACAGGGGCGACGCGGTTTGTGTATGAGATATCGACAGCGGCGCTGATTGGACTTCGTAATAATTTGCTGACCGCCACTAAGGGGACGGTAATAATGTCGTCACTGCCGTCTGGGTATCGGCCGGTGGAGGGGAAATATAAGCCGGAGCGAAATGGGGCTTTGGTATCATTTGAAACTGGGGTGTCGACGGCGTATGCGCTGGATGCGGCGCAGGCAAGAGGGGTACTATATATCCCACCGCAAGTGCCGGTGTATCAAGGGATGATCGTGGGGCTATCGAACAAGAAAGATGATTTGGATATTAATGTGTGCCGGGAGAAACAGCTGACCAATATGCGGACGCACGCTTCGGATGGTGCGATTCAGTTGACGCCATATACGCAATTGTCTCTGGAGCAATGTTTGGATTTCTTGCTAGATGATGAGCTCTTGGAGGTGACGCCGAAATCTTTGAGGCTGCGCAAGCGGCAGCTTGATCCTGTTAAAAGAAAGCGGGAAAATCGTGCTAGTTGATTCACATTGTCATTTGCATGATAGAGAGTTTTTTACCGCCGAGGAGGCGGAAGAAATACTGGTGCGGGCACATAAAGCGGGGGTTGATAAAATAATCTGCATCGGAACTGATCCAGAAGACTCGCTAGCCGCGTCAGAATTTGCTAACTCACACGAAGGGGTTTATTGGACATACGGAATCCATCCAAGTGAGGTGGAGAAAAATTGCGATAAGTTTAAGCGAGATAATAAGTTGGTGGCTATTGGCGAGGTCGGGCTGGATTATCATTATGAGGGGTACGATAGGGGCGCGCAGATACGGCTGTTTGAGGAAATGCTGCAGCTGGCGGTGGATAATGATTTGCCGGTGTCATTTCATATACGGGAGGCGTTTGATGATTTTTTCCCAGTGGTGGGGAATTTCCCGAAGGTGCGCGGGGTAGTACATTCGTTTACCGATAGCAAGAAAGTGCTGAGGCGAATTCTCTCTGAGACGGAGTTTTATGTGGGGGTGAACGGGCTGGCGACGTATTCCACGCTACCGACGCCACCGCTAGAGAGGACTCTGCTCGAGACAGATGCGCCGTTTCTCGCGCCGGTGCCGTATAGGGGTGAGACTAATGAGCCTGGCTACGTAGCAGAGGTAGCGAAATGGCTAGCTGGGAAACTGGAGGTGCCAGTAACAGAGGTGGCTCAGATAACTACTCGGAATGTAGGCGATTTGTTTGATATATAGGGGTGGCAAGGGGTGAAATCTTGACTTTTTGGGTGATTTGTGCTATAATTAAGGTATGAAGAATAATGAACGGGAGTTACAGATACCATCTTACGCGAGGCGCGAGGCCTATGATTTTGACTACACGAAAGAGAGTTTTGAAATTTACCGAGAGTTAAATGCGATAGCGGAGGAAATAGAACAATGTCGATTAAGAAATTGCTAAAAAAATTACCCCTAGAAAACAAGTATCGGGGGTATTCGAACAAGATTAGCTTGGACGAACTGATGAACGCGGAGTCGGAACTGGGGCGGACACTGTTTGGGCCGATACCGGAGGGACACCAGAGGGAGTTTTTTGCGGGGAAAAGGAACGTGTGGTTCTGGTATGAGAGCTGGACGGACGCGGCGGGGGCTTTGCAAGAAATGACGGTGCGATATGAGGTGCGCCCGACGGGAGTGTATAAGAGGCCAACTGGGGGGAGTTATCGGAAAATTGAGGGGGATGAGCTAAAGAATTTCTGCAAGGCGGTGCGGGGGTATTTGGACCTTGTCAAAACAAAACTCTATTGCTAAAATAGAGTCATGGACAATACTAAGCAGAAAAAAGACAAAAAGAAAATTGCCGCCATTGCGACGTTGGTGGTGGGGTTAATTACGCTGGTGGTAGGCGTGGTTTTTTTGGTGCTACATTTGACAGGTGCGCCAGCAGTGCAGGATGCGGAATATTTGGTGAAAATAGGGAGCTGGGCGGAGGCTGATGAGCCGGGGGTGATTTGGACGTTTACAGAGGTGGGAAAGGGGACTTTGACGACCAATAATCATGAAAATGATTATGACTTCATTTGGGCGATAGAGGATGGGAGACTCTTGATTGAGACGGATTGGCTGTACACCCTGAATGATACGTATGAATACGAGCTGAATCAGGGTGAACAGGTGCTAACTTTAAGGGATACGGACGGTGAATCGGGCAGCGGCTCAGGCGATATCAAGTTCCGTCCCGCAGGTAGCGTTGATACCGAGGTTACTGAGGGTAACTAGCTCGTCGTCTTTGATCATGTGGGTGGAGTGAAGCTCGGCGCCGCGGAGTTTGTCGAGGTTATCGAGGGCTTTCTTTGCCATGGGGTTGGTAGAAGAACAGATGGAGAGAGCGATTAGGACTTCGCCGAGGTCGAGGTGGGTTTCTTTGAAATTAGAGATTTTGTTTTTGACTTCGAGGATGGGGTCGAGGACGGCGGGAGCGATGAGGTCGACTTCGTCGGGGATTTTGGTGAGGGTCTTGAGGGCATTGAGCATAGTGGCGGAAATAGGGGAAAGGTTGGTAGTTTTGCGGCCGGTGATGTGCTTTTTGCCGATTTGGATGGCGGCGGCGGGCTGGCCGGACTTTTTGCGCTTAGTTTCGGCATCCTTGACGACGGGGCGGTCGTCCTCGGTGATGTTTAGTTCGTTCATGAGGAGCTTGATGCGCTCGGGGACTTCGGGGGTGACGGCGCCTTTTTTGAGGTCGGCCTCGGCGCGGTAGTAGCGGCGGATGATTTCATCCTTGGCGGCTTTTTGGATGGCTTTGTCGTCGGTGATACACTCGCCGATGACGTTGACACCCATGTCGGTGGGGGAGTAATAGATGGTTTTGCCGGTGATGCGGCGGAGGATTTCCTTCAATACCGGAAAAGTCTCGAGGTCGCGGTTGTAATTAATGGCGGTGGTGCCGTATTTTTCTAGGTGGAAATGGTCGACCATATTGACGTCACCGAGGTCGGCAGTGGCAGCTTCGTAGGCGACGTTGACGGGGTGCTTGAGAGGCAAAGCCCAGACGGGGAAGGTCTCGAACTTGGCGTAGCCGGCATTGACGCCTTTTTTGTACTCGTGGTAGAGCTGCGAGAGCGCCGTGGCGAGCTTGCCGGAGCAAGGACCGGGGGCGGAAACGACCACGAGAGGCTTGGTGGTCTCGATATAGGGGTTGGCGCCGTAGCCCTCGTCGGACACAATGGTGTCGACATCGGTGGGGTAGCCTTTGGTAAAGGTATGAAAATATGGCTTGATATGGTAGTCTTTGAGCTTCTCAGCGAAATCCTTGGCTTTCTTCTGACCATCGAAGAGGGTAATGACGACTGAATTTACCGTGATGCCTTTGTCGCGGAGGAACTCGATAAGGCGCAGGACCTCGGTCTCGTAGGAAATCATGTGGTCGGCGCGGATTTTGGAGTTCTCGATGGCACCTGCATTGATACATAAAATAACCTCCGCGTCGTCTTTGAATTCCTGGAGGAGTTTGATTTTAAGATCGGGGAGGAAACCGGGGAGCGTGCGTGCGGCGTGCTGGTCGTCGATGAGTTTGCCGCCGAACTCTAGGTAGAGTTTGTCAAACATCCTGATGCGCTCTTTGATTTTTTTCTTTTGGATTTTGAGATATTTCTCAGAATCGAAACATTTTTGCATAATACCTCCTTTTACTATATTATTATAGCACGAGATTGCGATATGGGAACCCTCGATGCGTGGTCTGCCGATGTGTGGCTTTCGATCATGGCGAATTATGTGACACGACTAGACAAGTAAAACCCCCGACGCATGGTCGGGGGTGGTTGGCCTCATGAGGCGCTTTGGGGCGCCTTTGCGGCTTTTGATGCGAGGCGCTGGCTGTGGCGCTTGGGAGATAAGCGGAACCATTTTGCCATGTACTCGTTGATGATGCGCTGATTGATAGGTGTATCTGGATCGAGTCCACCTGGCAATGTGTGGCTTGGTGCTCGGCCATCGTTGGGCACTGCGTAATCGTAGCTACGCTCGCCGATCAGTAGCTTGACTCCGTCACTTGCGGTCTCTCTGCGGAACAGGGATAATTCGTGGAACAAATACGAGGTGCTGCGCTTGGATAAGCGCTCTTGCAAATCGTGGGTCGCTCGATGGCACCAGAATTCATCCCACGGGATGATTTTGCGATATTCGGCGTCAATGTGGAGATTATGGATACACCTTAGCGAAATAATATCGTTGTCCCATGTAGGGTCGATACACCACCAGAGTCCGAATCGTTTGATTTCTACCCATGAATGCCAGACTCTGCCGAACCTGCCAGTTGTCGCCCTTGCGATTACGTAGCGTGACGAGCGGTCGTTGCTGAATAGGATCATGTTGAGTACAGCTACTTCATAGCACAGCCCGTGGCCGACATAGAAAGCCAATCTGTTGAACAAGCATCCGTCAAGTACGTCGAATACTCGATATCCATTGAGGTAATAGCCTACGCTGGCGGTCATATACCTATACGCAATGTTGACTTTCGTTTCGGATAATTCGCCGATTATTGTTACGACTATGAGTAGGATAACACCTATCCTGTATTCGATAATGGTCGAGTAGCGGCTCAGCATCATTGCTGCAACGCCCAAAGTGCAACACATAGTCCAAAATCCCATTCGCATGTTACCGTATTTGCGATCCATCATATAATACATCGATAATCGTCCTAATAACATCAAAACACAACCTTTCTGTAATGTACTATAGTTTTGTGATCTATGCTGGTGATATTTTAGCATAATTATGGGTGATAGTCAAATGGCGGGGCGGGTGGTTGGGTGTAATTGGGCTGGCGGAGGAAGTTAACTGGTGTTTGAACAGGGGTAGCGAATGATTTTCCTGCAAAAAACGTGGGGAGCTCACGTTATTCGGTCGGAAAATGTGTAAAATATCACGTTATTCGGTTGGAAAATGTGTATGACCCCTTGAAACGTTGTTTTATTGGGACTCGGAAGCGAATACTAAGGATGACTCTGTGACGGATAGAGTGAAGTCACTGACGTGGTTATTGGTATTGATGGCGGTCATGGTTGTAGAGACGGTGGCATAGATGTGGTATAATGTTGGTATGATATATTTGGATCATGCGGCGGCGACGCCAGTGGATGCGCGGGTGCTTCGAGCGATGGAACCGTATTTTGGTGAGAAGTTTTATAATCCGTCGGCGGCGTATTTGCCGGCGAAGAAAGTTTCTGCCGATTATGAGGTGGCGAAGGCCAAAATAGCGCATTGCATTGGGGCGAAAGGGGCGGATCTCGTCATAACCGCTGGGGCGACAGAGGCGAATAATCTGGCGTTTACAGCACCAACATCTAAAGTGCTATATCTCGAGACTGAGCATGATTCGGTGCGGCGAGTCGCCCAGCAGTATGGGGGAATGGCGGTGAGGGTGCTGGCGAATGGATTGGTAGATATGGCAGATCTTAGGGCGAAGCTGACGGATGAGGTGGAGATGATTTCGGTGTCACTGGCGAATAATGAGCTGGGAGTGATACAGCCGCTGGCGGAGATTGCGGCGCTGGTGCGAGAGGTGCGGATGGATAGGATGCGGCGGGGGATTAAACGACAGTTGCTGCTACATTCGGATGCGTCGCAGGCACTGAATCTGCTAGATGTAAATGTGGCTAGGCTTGGGGTAGATCTTTTGACTTTGAATTCGGCGAAAGTGTATGGGCCGAAGGGGGTGGGGGCGCTGTATGTGGCGCACGGGGTGAAATTGTTGCCGCTAACTCTGGGCGGGGGGCAGGAAAATGGGCTACGGAGCGGGACCGAGAACGTGCCTGGGGTGGTAGGGTTTGCGCGCGCGATGGAGCTGGCGCACGAGCACGTCAATGGCAACCGCAAGAAATACGCTGGGTGGCGGAAGATTTTACTAGATGAGCTCGAGGGACATGAGTTGATTAACCGGAAGCACTGCCTAGATAATTTTGTGGTGGTGTGCTATGAAGGGCTAGATGCAGAGCGGCTGGTGTTTGCGCTGGAGGAGCGGGGGGTCTATGTGGCGACGGGGGCGGCGTGTGCGGCGTCGAAGGGGGTAAGGTCGCATGTACTTTCGGCGATTGGGCTCTCTGAGGCGCAGATTGCGGGGTCTCTCAGATTGACGCTCGGCGAGACCAATGACGAAGCACAAATCCACGAGGCGGCTGCCATTATCAATGAAGTGGTGGCGGCTGAGCGGAAGCGGATGGGGGCGTAACCAAATACAGGGGCTATTCCGAAAAAGTGGCACTGTGCGGAAAATTCGGAATAGACTATGGGTGGGGGCGGAAGATGATTATGGTCAGTAAGCTGGGCGGGGGGATGACGAAGGAGATAGTGGGGAGGTTGATGGGGGTAGGCGAGGGTGTAGGGGGCTAGGGAGCGGTGACGACCCAGGGGTCAGTGGCGGTACCAGAGCCGCTTGCGATGGTAGTTCCAGAAGTGAGGGAAATGGCCGGGCGCACACCATTCGAGGTGTCCACGTAGGGGCTGTTGAGGGAGCCGTCCGAGTACAGGAAGAAGCCGGCCCCATAACCGTTCGAGTTGCGTTCGTGCGGGGAGAGCAACCAGAAGTGCGACCCGGAGCGCAGGTATGAGTTAGCATGGTAAGGAGTAGTGCTGCTACCGGAACCAGACCCAGCAAAGGCAGCTTCATCAGCAGTGATGAGGGCGGCTGGTTTACTAAGTTGTTTGTTGCCATTTGATGCACTGCTTGTGGTGTAGAGATCTGCATTGCTCCGTGGACAACCAAGTGTAGGCTTGTCTGAAGTGGTTCTAGTTCTAACATATGCACCAAAGTAATAAGCGGTAATACCAGACGAAGCGGTAGTGTATGGTGTAGAAATACTAGTGCTGTTTCCAATTACGCTGGTTGATGATGAACTAGAGCGGATAGTTCTATCGTTACAGTATCCTGCACTAGGTTCTAGGATGCTGGAGTAGCTATTGATGTTGGTAAACCAAGTGTTTTCTATGTAACCTTTGATGGTGGAATTAGTGCTGTTGCCTGAATAGCTGGAATTGCTACCGAATAAGGTTCTATAGGCAGTGCTACCTGTAGTGGTTTTATAGTTTGCATTAAATGTGTAGCCTGTTGCAATGATACTCTTGCTGCCGATACTTGATGGTGCATTGAAGGCTTGCTTGGTGACCTGGGCATTAGTGGTTGAGTTGGCACAAGTAGAGCCAGTCCATTTACC
>JAFWNY010000027.1 GCA_017510075.1 Candidatus Saccharimonadota bacterium
GTATGGCTCTGGCACGTTATAAACGTCGCTGCCGGTCATAGGATCAGTGATCTTGGTAACTTCAACTTCGATTTTATAATCTTCTGGGGTACAATCGGCTGCTAATAAGTGATTGTATTTATTGAATACTAATGTCTCTTTGGCGACGCCAGAGTTCTTGCTGGCATTAAACCAGCTTGGCCAGATGTCAGTCTTGCCGTTAACGGTGAGGGTCTGAATGCCGGCAGGCTTAATTGGCTGATCACCAGAATGCCATTTGCCGTCGGGGCCATAAACTTCGTTGTGGACTCTAGACATATACTCGGCTACAGTATAGCGCGCGATATCGTGAGTATTGGAAGTAAGCCCACTACCGTCGTGATTACCATTCCAGACGAGAGTAGAAACTACCGTAGAATAACTTTCCATAAGGGAGTCTTTAGTCACGGCGGAATTGGTGGTGGTAGTAGTACCAGTCTTGGTAGCAGTCCAGATACCTGGAATAACGTAGCCAGCACTCTGCGAGCCGCCCGGTGCATAAATGCCGTACCTCGCGCTACCGTCGCTGAGAATATTTGAAATCATGTAGGCTACTTGATCGTCTACGACGCGGGTACCTTCAGAGTCAGCCCAAGACTCAATAATCTCGCCTGATGAATTTTTGACTTCTAGTACATATGAGATGTCTTTATAGGAACCGCCGCGAGCCAAGGAGGCGTAGGCGTTGGCGTGTTCGACCATCTTAACTCCGCAACCAGAGCCAATGGCGATAGAGAGGCCGTAACCTTCGCGATTTTCACAATAAGACTTGTCGCCAAGGGCGTGAGCGATTTCTAGGGAATTATCAATGCCATTGATATAGAGTGCCTTCACCGCGGCGATGTTTAGCGAATGCCCTAGGGAGAAACGAATGGTGACATTGCCATAAAAAGTGCCGGTAGCATTAGTGAGTGAGCAGCTGCCAGAATATCCAGAACAGTAAAGCTTGTTGATGTTCTCGTCTTTTAAGATGGAGCCCGGGCCATAATTAATACCTTCGCGCTCCATGAAAAGTGGTGAGTAATCTAGGATGGGCTTAATAGTAGAACCAGGCTCAATTAGGGAGTCTGTAGTGGCATTAACTTCACCATAGGTGGCATTAAAGAAGTCGATAGAGCCCACCATGGCGATAACCTGAGAGGTTTCGACATCTAGTGACACCAGAGCGATATCGTCGCTGTTATTCTTGTAGGTGTGGTTGGCGCCGACGGCTACAGCATCTTCAGCGATCTGCTGAGCGCGGTAATCTAGGGTGGTTGTGATAGTCCAACCACCGGCCCGCATAGTGGAAATGCCGTATTTGTCTTCAAGCTGGGATTTGACCTCAAGTACGAAATGTGGCGCCAGCATATCAGCGTATTGGTTAGACTCTGGTTTGATGGTGTCTAGGATGGCTACCTCTTTGGCCTCGGCAGCCTCTGCTTCGGTAATGTATCCCATAGAGACCATGTCGTCTAGGACTTTGTGCTGACGTTCGATAAGCATTTCGTTGCCATAAGTATTGTAAGGATTAAGTACGCCAGGATTATTCGGGATGGCAGCAAGAAGAGCTGATTCGGCGAGAGTCAAATCTTTGGCATTCTTGCCAAAATAAGTCTGTGCGGCTGATTCTACGCCGTTACGGCGCCCACCGTAAGGCGATTGATTGAGATACATGGTAAGAATCTGATCCTTGGAATACATACGCTCTAGCTCAATGGAAAGAATCAACTCTTTGATCTTACGAGAGAGGCCACCACGGTTTTCGCTCTGGGCTTCGTCAGAGAAGTAGACTTGTTTGATTAGCTGTTGAGTAAGAGTAGAGCCACCTTGAACGCCTTGGCCAGACAAAGTAGAGAAGGTTGCACGAATCAAAGCGCCAAAATCTACACCTATGTGGTTATAGAAATTGCGATCCTCGATAGCTACGGTGGCCTGATACATATACGGTGAGATATCTTCTGCGTCTACTACAAGCCGGTAATCTTCGTTGCCAGTATCTTTCCAAAGTACTGTACCATTGCGGTCTAGGTAAGTGTTGACTGTTTCAGAAATGGACATTTCGTCGAGACGAATTTCATCAAGATCTTTCTTGTAATAAAGGAACAGGCCGCCGATGAAAATAATGAAAATCAAGATACAAGCAGCACAGAACTTAAGAATAGCCTTCTGCCCGCGCCACGAAAACCACCATTTGAAGACACGCTTCGGGTGCAGCCTGGCGAAAAATCTTTTTACTGGATCTTTGGGCAGCTTAGCCAAATCTTCGGCACGCTTCCTTGCGGTAGCCTCCTTCTTGGCATGATGTCTATAGCTTAAACTAGAGTAGAGGCTCATGTTGGACCTCGCAGTTTTTTTAAATGATCTTGTCGGCTTTTTCTTGCCTGACGGCAAAATCACTTCGGATTTTTTCTTTGTCATATATACATTATAACATTAAAAATATAAATAGAACAAAACAATGTGCTAAAATAAAATTATGAGGAAGTTTAAATTTAAATCGGTTGTGGCGCTTGCAAACATGCGGCTGTCAGTTAAATCTTCTGCGATAGTGCTAGCTTCGTCCACCTTGGTGTCAGCACTACTCGGGTTATTTCGCGATCGGTTGTTAAATTCATATTACCTTGGGACTTACCCGACTGGGATCGACGCCTACACAGCGGCGTTTACAATTCCGGATTTTATGTTTTTTATTTTGACTAGTGGGGCGCTTGCGGTATCATTTATTCCGGTATTTAATGAGCGGCTGGCAAAAGGGAATAAGAAGTCAGCGTGGGAATTATCGTCGTCGTTGCTGAATTTGTTGGCGATACTGACATTTGTCGCAAGTATTTTGATCATGATATTTGCCGATCCGTTGATTAGATATGTGGTCTCGCCGGGATTGGACGAGAGCGGAATGGTGCTCGCAATCAATATGACCAGGGTAATTGCGATTAATCCATTTCTGTTTTCGATAGCAACGGTGCTGACTTCCATTCAGCAAGCAGTGGGGCGGTTTATATTTTACGCATTTGCGCCGGCTATATATAATATAGGAATTATTATTGGTATTACTTGCTTTACTGGGGGTATTGATATTTTTGGCGTGCAGTTGTTTGGGGGTGGCATTATGGGTGTGGCTCTCGGCGTGATACTCGGGGCGATACTGCAACTTATAGTGTCACTAATTGGGCTATTTGGGCTGGGGATGGACTATGAATTTAAAATATACTGGAAAAACCAAGGGTTTCGCTCGATACTAAAGTTGCTACCAGCGCGCTCGTTGGATCAAGGGATCGACTACATAAATGGAATTGTTAATACAAACCTGTCATCGCGTATGGGCGCAGGAGCCGTGCGGTCTTTTAATCAAGCATCTTCATTGCACCAAATGCCGATTAATCTCATTGGCGTAGCGATATCGACGGCTTTTTTTCCAAAATTGACTGAAGAGCTGGGTAATGGCGACGAAAGAGAGTTTAGTAATACATTCCGGCAGGCGTTAAGGACGATTACCTGGATTGCACTACCGGTGTCAATTATAGCGTTTTTTGGAAGAGGCTATGTGACGAGCTTTATTTCGAATATTGGTAATAATGACAGTAATGGAACGATCGCATCAATACTGGGGACACTTTGTGTGGCGATATTTGCGCGGAGTATTTTTCATATCGCATCAAGAGGATTCTATGCACATCAGGACACCAAGACACCTTTCATTGTGTCGATATTTGCCATTGGGCTGACTATATTATTATCGGTATGGTTTTATTCACTCGGCTGGGGAGTGGATGGGTTAGGCCTAGCACAATCACTTGGAGCAATTGTGGAAATCATTGTACTGCTAGCAATATTACAGAGGCGGTCGCGCGGGGAGCTACTTGATAAGGCCTTCTGGAGAGCAATACTGAGAATGTTATTTGCTACGGCGATTACTGGATGTGTGGCTTTTTCGATGACTAAGTTTATACCATTGATGGCGACCGACACTTCCTTAGTAATTACGATTCCGAAATTCCTGGTGATTTCTGTTATTTCGTTTGCTGCGTATTTGGCTGCGAGTTATTTCCTGAGCCTGAAGGAGGCAAAACCGATTTTTAGGTATATTAAAAAGATTTTGTTCAGAAATGCGAAATAAAGTGATATAATCTAGGTATGGAAATAAAACGCGAGGATATAATACATTTAGCTGAGCTGTCGGATTTTTCGTTGGCAGAGGAGGAAATAGATAAATTGGGTGCTGATTTGCAGGGAATTATTAAATATATTTCACAGCTGGATGAGTTAGACGTAAGTGGCGTGGAGCCGACCTATCAAGTATTTGAAATGGAGAACGTGTGGAGGCCAGACGAAGTGGTGCAGCAAGATGCTTCTAGGGAGCAGCTCCTCGCATTAACCAAAGAGTCAAAAGATAATCAAATAAAGGTGCCGAAAGTATTATGAAGACAGCTAACAAGAAAGTTACAGCAGAAAGATTGGTGCGGGATGCGCTTGCTAAGGCGAAGCATTTTGCGGACTATAATATATTTACATTTATCGATGAAGAGGGGGCGATCAGGCGAGCGCGGGAGATTGACGCGAAGATAGCTCGCGGGGAGGACGCCGGACGGCTGGCTGGAGTACCATATGCCTTGAAGGATAATTTTATTTCGCCGCGAGGCGAGACTACGGCCTCGGCGCATATTTTGGAGGGTTTTACGTCGCCGGTGACCGCAACTAGCGTGGAGCGACTAGAGGCGGAGGGGGCAATAATGATCGGGCGGACGAATTTGGATGCTTTTGCGCATGGCTCTTCGACGGAAAACTCGTATTTTGGAGCAACGCTGAATGCATATGATCGCGAACGGGTGGCTGGGGGATCTTCTGGCGGATCAGCGGTGGCGGTGGCGCTGGATATCGTGGAATTTGCGACTGGATCTGATACAGGGGGGTCGATTCGGCAGCCAGCGTCGTTCAATGGGGTGTACGGGCTAAAGCCGACCTACGGAGCAGTATCGCGATATGGGGTAGTGGCGATGGCGTCGTCGTTAGATTGTATTGGATTTTTCACTAAGACGCCAGAAGATATGGACTTATTGATGTCTATCGCTGCTGGGCGTGACCCGAAAGATATGACGACTTTGCCAGATTATTATGGTGAAAGTAAGGTAGGGAAAGCCAAGAAGATCGGCGTGATTAAGGATTTTGATAATGGCTCGGTGGACTCAGAAATTCGGGGGGCGCTAAAGCACAAATGCGATTTGTTAAAAAAGAAAGGGTATGAGATCGTGGAGCTCACGATGCCTGCGCTGAAATACGCCCTTGCCGCGTATTATATCATACAGCCGGCGGAGGTAGCGTCGAATTTATCCCGATATGACGGGGTGCGATATGGGTTCCGGTCGGAGAAAGCGAAGGATTTGAGCTCTATTTACGATAAGACTAGGGATGAAGGGTTTATGCCTGAGAACAAACGGCGAATTATGATTGGTAATTTTGTGTTGTCGAGCGGGTTTTACGATGCGTATTTCTTGAAGGCAGCAAAAGCGCGGACTTTGATCGTGCAGGAATACGAGAAAGCATTTAGTCAGGTTGATTATATACTGATGCCGGTGTCGCCCAACCCTGCGTTTAAATTGGGCGAAAAGGTAAATGATCCGGTGGCGATGTACCTAGAAGACGTGATGAGTGTGTCGCTTAACCTCGCCGGGGTACCCGGGCTTGCAATACCGGCCGGTAAAAGCAAGACGGGGCTGCCGCTAGGGTTGCAACTTGTGGGGCCGCGACGAAGCGATAAAGCTTTGATAGAATTTGCTCGGGAGCTACAAGAAGATGATTAATATTACTATTATATCATACTTTGGTGATTTTTGCAAGTTTTACAGGGGTAGAGCATGATGGATGGTGGGGTAGTAACGTTTATTATTGCGGTACTAATAGTGGCGGTATTGGTTTTTGTAGCGATACTGCTGACAGGGAAGCGTGGGCACCATTTTAACGTACAAGCATACCAGGCTAAGTTTTTGGAGATTGAAAATAAGCTTCGGCAAGAGAATCCGGCGAGCTTTGTGACGACGATTATAAATGGAGACAAGTTGCTGGATAAGGCGCTGATTGAGATGGGTGTGCCAGGTAAGACGATGGGGGATAGGCTGAAGCGAGCGGGAGGGAAATTTACGAATTTGAATGCGGTGTGGCGAGCGCATAAGTTGAGGAATGCAATTGCGCATGAAACGGATATTGAGATTAGTTACAAGCAAGCGTTTAATGCGCTGGGGATATATAAACAGGCCCTGAAAGATCTGGGAGCGATATAGAAAGGAGTTTTATGAAATATTTGCCGACTATTGGAATTGAGTGCCACGTGCAGTTGAAGACTCGGACTAAGCTATTTTCCGAGGTGGATAATGATGCTAGGGGTAAAGAGCCAAACTCGTGCGTGTCACCGGTGGACTATGCGCTGCCGGGGATGTTGCCGCGGCTGAATGAGGAAGCAGTACGACTGGCAATACTCGCGGGGCGGGCAATGAATTGCGAGATTAATGCGGAGTCGCGGTTTGACAGGAAGCATTATTTTTACCCAGATTCGCCTAAGGGGTACCAGATTACGCAGTTTTATCATCCGATTATCGGAGCGGGGTATGTGGAGTTGCCGAGTGGCGGGCGGGTGCGGATTGAGCATGCTCACCTCGAGGGAGATGCGGGGAAGCTGACGCATTTTGACGGGTATTCGCTGGTGGATTTAAATAGGGTAGATACGCCTTTGATTGAGATTGTATCAATGCCAGATATTCACTCGGCGAAGGATGCGCACGACTACTGCAAGGAGTTATGGCGGCTGATGATTTATGCAGGGGTGTCGTATGGGGATTTATATAACGGGAATATGCGATTTGATGTGAATACATCGCTGGCGCCGGAGGGGGCGGAGGAGCTAGGCACACGGACAGAGGTGAAAAATCTGAACTCGTTTAAGAGCGTGGAGCGGGCAGTGGAATATGAGATCGCACGGCAGACCAAAGTACTGGAATCTGGGGAAAAAGTCGTCCAACAAACCTTGGGCTGGAGTGACGCCACTGGCAAAACCACGCCTCAGCGATCCAAAGAGGTAGCAGCAGATTACCGCTATATGCCTGAGCCAGATTTACCACCGCTGAGACTATCTGCAGATTTTATCGCGGAAGAGTCGGCGAAATTGCCGATGATGCCGGGGGATTTCCGGAAGAAATTTGGCGGGGTGATCGCTGAGGATGTTTTGGAAGTGCTGCTAGATTATCCGGAATTGATGCAAAAATTGGGCGAGATTAATGAGGAATATGTTAAGAGCATCTCTAATCTGTTTGCATCGGTGCTGCTGGCGGAGGAAAAGTCGGCGGAGTATCTGAACGATTTGCCATCCAGTGAGGATTTGACGGAACTCGCCGAGATGAACGAAAAGAAGGAATTATCATCGACGGCTGCTAAGGAAGTATTCCTCAGGCTCTTTGATCCACAGATGAAGGGGCGGGGAACTAAGCGGATTGCAAAGGAGCTGGGATTGATTCAGGAAAATGACTTGGGTGCATTGGAGGCGATTGTAGATACCGTACTCGCCAAGCCGGAAACTCAGAAAGCCCAAGCAGATTACAAAGCCGGCGAGGAGAAAGTGATTGGATTCCTGGTGGGTCAGGTAATGAAGGAGTCTAAGGGTAAGGCGAATCCAGGCGCAGTGCAAGAGATCTTAAGAAAGAAGCTTGCTTGATTAACGAAGGCGATCAGCACCATGATTATTATGCGTGTTGGTCGTTTTTACGCTTGACAAATTTAGCTTGCGGTGATAGAATAATTGACATAGATGGTCAATCCGTCTTGTTTGTTTTAAAGTTTGGCATTCTTACCCTGACGATGGGAAGCGTCGTCACCCAGGTACCTCCAGTGCTAGACAACTTTTTCATTTTTTCGGACCTCTCTCTTTTCTCTCTTTTTCACCGTATAACACAACACCCTGTTCCCAACGCCAAACTTTAGAACAAACCGCACCTTATGGCGACCCCCCCTGTCGCCATCAACCCAACGGACCCCTGGCGCATTAGCGCCGGGGGATATCTTATTATGTCATGTTTTGCTGGTCTGTCAATGGCTGGCTTGACTTTTATACGTAAGTGTGATATAATCATAAGATGTGGGGTGAATTTGCGTGCCGCCCCAGAGAGAAAAAGAAAAGGAGCGTGATTAACTATGTTGATTACCAAAAATGAACGCAAGAACCTTAGCACTCAGAAGAATGGAAAGAGAGCCGGCGGATGCTGGTATCGCAGCAGGAGGTTGTGGCCGAAGGCTACCCTCTACAATGTCGAAATGAGCGACAATAGTAATCAATACGAGAGCAGCTTGACCGAGAGGTTCCTGCCGCTAGCTACGCCGCTGGCTAACTATTACTACGGCGAGTTCTCTTCCCGCGTCCAGACGCTGGCTACGGCGCTGTTTGACGACATCTACCACAATCCGGCGTCTGCGCTAGAGATGGTAATCCAGAACCGGGATTGCGCCCGCGAGTACGGTGCCGACCTGTTCAGCGTCATGACAATGATTGGTGACTTCAATGTATTCTTCGATGACGGCAATGTCAAGGATGGAATTATTGAGGTCTCCGAGGAGATTGCGAAAGACCTCTTCTTCACGAGTAAGAGGATCGGGATGCCCGTGAAGGCATTCTTGCTCTATTTCAAAGGGGCAAACTTGAGACGTGAAGACATCTCCACGATGTCTGGCATCCCTGCCAAGTATATCCAGTGGACGTACAACATCTTAACCACATATATGTGGGAGATGCTGGATGGCATCCACCGTCACAAAGCGCAAGAGCTGAAAGCTCGGCGCAAGCATCCTGTTAGGCAGCCGGCAGAGGACATTCAGCTGCTGGTAGACTTCTCCAACAAGCCGCGACCCAAGACCGAAGAGCCCGCCACTGAGGAACCGGTCGCCGACCCGGACCCGATGGAGGCGGAGGTTGCTGAGGCTGATGGTGCCGCTGATGAGGGCGCAGTGATACCCTGGGATGACGATGCTGATACTGGTGCTACTACCGGCGAGCCCGACGGTGACAAGCTGGTATTTGACCAGTATCCGTTTGATCCCGATGCTGGGAACGACCTCTAATTCTGGGCAGAAATTGCCCCGAGTGGAATGCTCGGGGCTTTTTTTATACAAGAGGTCATTACTACCATTTACTACATCTCGGGAGCTTCGTAATGTGATAAATAGAATTTTATCACATTGCTCCGCCCCTTCGGCGGCAAAATCTACTGATAGTAGATTTTGCCTTTATGTCCCTCGATTGTAATAAATGGTAGTAATGACCTAATATAAAAAATCGATAAATATTTTCGTTTTATGGTATAATGGGGTAAACATCTCTTTTTGAGTGTGGAGCTTGAATAGAGAAGAATTAAACATCAAATAACAAAGGAGCATATGGCTGAAATCAAAGATTTAAGCATGCTGCGGAATATCGGGATTATTGCTCATATTGACGCAGGTAAAACGACGACCTCTGAGGCGATTTTGTATCGTACGGGGCTGAAGCATAAAATTGACCTCGTGAAGGGCGGCACAGGGGGAGCTGATACAGACTGGATGGAGCAGGAAAAGGAGCGTGGTATCACGATTACTTCGGCTGCCGTGACAGTATATTGGAAGAATCACCAGATTAACATTATCGATACTCCTGGGCATATCGACTTTACCGCTGAGGTGGAGCGGTCGCTACGCGTGCTTGATGGCGCCGTGGTGGTGTTTGACGGTAAGATGGGTGTCGAGGCGCAGTCCGAGACAGTATGGCGCCAGGCTACTAAGTACGGTGTACCACGAATCTGTTTTGTGAACAAGATTAACCAGATTGGTGGCGATTTTTACAAGTCGCTCGACTCGATTCATAAGCGGTTGTCCAAGAACGCTGTCGCAATTCACTTGCCAATTGGGTTCGAGAAGGATATCTGTGGCGTAGTTGACCTAATCGACATGAAGGCCTACACATACAAGGATTACACTGACCACGAGTTGACTGTGGGCGAGATCCCGGCCGACATGGTAGAGAAGGCCAAGAACGCACGTTCAATGCTGATTGAAGAAGCAGTGCAGGCCGATGAAGGTTTGATGACTAAGTTCTTTGAGGAGGGCGAAGACGCTATCACGGTAGATGAGCTTAAGAGCGCGCTTCGCAAGCGCGTGCTTGACGGCGACTTCTTCCTCGTGACCGGTGGCGATGGTCGTGGCGTGATTGTAGAGAAGGTGCTTGACCTTATGACCGATTATTTGCCGTCACCTCTTGACCGCGACCAAGGCCAGACAGTTGGCACCGACCCGAAGACTGGTGATCAAATTGTGCGCAAGACTGACAACTCTGAGCCGCTAACTGCGCTTGCATTTAAGATTGCGACCGACCCGTTTGTAGGTAAATTGATATTCATTCGTGTGTATGCTGGTAAATTAAAATCTGGTGATACAGTACTAAACGCTTCGACTGGTGACAAGGAGCGAATTGGGCGCTTGGTGCGAATGCACGCAAACGACCGTAAGGATATTTCTGAAATTGGTGCAGGTGATATTGCTGCGGTAGTAGGATTGAAGAACGTGACTACTGGTACGACTTTGTGCAGCCCGGCACATCCGATTTTACTTGAGTCGATTGAATTCCCAGATCCGCCGGTATCGATTGCGGTGGAGCCGAAGACTAAGGCTGATCAAGAGAAAATGGGGATTGGGCTGTCCAAGATGGCCGAGGAAGACCCGACCTTCCGTGTGCATACCGATGAAGAAACTGGTCAGACCATCATCTCTGGTATGGGCGAGTTGCATCTCGAAATTATCATTGACCGTTTGAAGAGGGAGCATAACGTAGAAGCCAATACTGGCGCACCACAGGTTGCTTATCGCGAGACGATTCGTAGTACCGCTGAAGCACAAGGTAAGCATATTAAGCAATCTGGTGGTCGTGGTCAATACGGTGATGTATGGATTAAGTTTGAACCAAACGAACCTGGTAAGGGCTTTGAGTTTATCGACCAAATCAAGGGCGGCGTAGTGCCTCAGGAGTATCGCAAACCGGTACAGAAGGGTGTCGAAGACACCTTGGCGGGCGGTGTTATCGCGGGCTACCCAGTGGTAGATATCAAGGCAACTTTGTATGATGGTTCGTATCACGATGTGGACTCGAGCGAGCTTGCCTTTACGCTCGCTGGTAGCTTGGCAACTCGCGAAGGTATTGCGAAGGCCAATCCAGTACTGCTCGAGCCAGTAATGAAGATGGAGATCACTACCCCAGAAGAGTTCATGGGTGACGTAATTGGCGATATCAACTCGCGCCGAGGTCGGATTGACGAGATGGAAGACCTGAACGGCGGGGCCAAGTTGATTAAGGCGTTTTGTCCTTTGGCTAACTTGTTTGGTTACACTTCGGATCTTCGCGGTATGACCCAAGGGCGTGCGGCTTCTTCGATGGAGCTCTTTGCTTACGAGGAAGTACCACCCAATGTGGCACAAGAAATCATTGAGAAACGAAACTCGAAGTAACACGCGAATCCCCCCAATTATTAGCTGGGGGGATTTTGTTTGGGTTGAAATGTCAGAAAAATCCCCCGCGTAAGGCGCGGGGGGAAGGAGAGAGTAGATTTATTAGATTTTATCCCACCAATCAAACCACTCACCGCGGACATCGAGAACAGCGACACGGAGTAGTTCGAAGATATGATGAGTGAGTTTGGGTGGCAAATCTCTAAGCCTATCCTTAGAGTGTGCAGCCCAACAGTCCGTGGCGCAAGGCGTACCAGTGAGACTGGCGTAATGTATATCCTGCGCCGTGGTGGTCGGCTTATCATAGACACTGCCGTAAATTTCGTACTGCTCAAGCCAGACCAGGCAGAGTATTGCCTCGAGCTTATCCAGCGCAAAGATAACTTGCCCAAAGCCCCGATGCTCTTGAAAATCAGCATAGGCAACCCTCAGTGGTAGATATTCCTCTCTAGGATAAGCCGGCGCCATACAGCAATCGAAAGTATTACGTTCGAGCTCATCTTTGATGTCGTGCATGGGATTGCCATCATCTGGAATGTCACCAACGGCAACTTCACCTACATCATGAAGCAATGAGATTGTAGACACTAACCAAGCATCATGTTCCCTTAAGCCATCATCGAACGGCGGGGCGTCCTCGAAGATTCCTGGAAAATGGCTCATGAATGCACTGCAGAGGTAGGCCACTTTAGCGGAATGCTCCATGATAGACTCGCCGCGAAGCCTGAATCTGTCCGTGATGCTCTCGTCTGGGTCTGTCGTGCTGGCTGTCCCCACTAGTTCATAACCAATCCGCGGGACGAGGGCGCCCTGTGCAAAGAACTTATAACCTTTCCAGATACGAATATAGGCGTCATCAATTTTAGGATTAGTAAACAAATAAATCAACTCCTTTTTAAACTACTCCCACCTTTAGGTATATTATATAATATTTGGCGGTAAAAGTAAACCTTTTGATTGCTGAAACTCAAAAAGATCGTAGACACTTCAACCTTTGTTAAAATAGTTATAAATACCAAACATAACTATTCAAAGGAGGAATTATGCCAAAAGGAATTGGCACGCCTACGATCTATGGTAATATTTTACCAAACTTTAA
>JAFWNY010000028.1 GCA_017510075.1 Candidatus Saccharimonadota bacterium
AATTCGTAAACTAACTAATAAGCGGCGTTCCCCCGCCAACGGTTCTAACACTTCTTCCGTTGGCGGGGTGACCTCGCTTATTTTGCTCACGCCACTAATCGCAATAACCATTGGCAGCATAATTGCTACCGAGAAGGTATGGGCTACAGAAAGCACCCTCTCCCTCTCCATCAGTAATAGCAATATAGCTGTAAACATTGCCGCGAATGGTACTAGTGGTACCTTTGTTAAGTCTGATGCTAGCACCATTACTGCCAGTACGGACAACTATACAGGTTATATCCTAAAGATCAAAGCAGCCAGTAGCACTAACTATACAGACTTAGTCAATAGCACAGACAGTAATGCTAAAATCACTTCCATAGAAAGCATCACTACAGAAGGAATATTTAAAGGCTCAAATAATACAGACTATAATGGTAAATGGGGTTATGCTCCTAGTCAGTATATTACTTATAGTAATGGCGTAGGTACCGTAGTAGATAATTCAGGCACTAATCCTAACTTCCTCCCAGCTCCAGATAGTGAAACAGGACTCACCCTAGACGAAACCTCAGCCCCTAATAATACTAGCCCCAATGAATACACTCTAGCTATTGGTGCTAGAGTGGATACCAGTCAAAAGATGGGTGAATATAGTAATACCTATAATGTCATCATGGTAGCAAATGCCATCAGTTATTCCATTGTCTATAATGACGGCGTAGTATCCAACATGCCTACAGATACCACTGGTACCTCACCCACTACTTCACTTACCTTATCTAGTGACACTCCAGTCCGCAGTGGTTACGAATTCATTGGTTGGTGTGATGGTGCTGTAACTACTACCAACAACGTAGACTCTTGCTCCGGCACTACTTATGCTGCGGGTGGGACTTATACACTAGATGGTACCACTACGAATAACATCTCACTTACGGCGATGTGGGAAGTACCAGTAGCTACTATTGCTAACTCTACCTACCTCCAAGACGTAGAAGAATGCCCTAGCACCCTCACCACTGGTCAGGTCTATAGCCTCAAAGATTCCCGCGACGAACAAAGCTATAATGTAGCCAAGCTTGCGGATGGTAAATGCTGGCTCCTTGATAACCTTGCTCTAGACCTTACTAGCTCTACAGTACTGAGCGCTATGAATAGCACTAATACCAACGCCTCAGATACTACCCTCGGCTATCTCAAGAATGGCGGCGGAACCACCTCGGATAAATATGCCACCGCCAAGGTTGCCAACTGGACATCCAGCTATAGCTACTCTGCTCCGCTTGTAAATATGGGCTACAAAAACACTGTTCCAACTGACGCTACTAGTACCGCAGGAGGTTATAAGATCGGCGGCTATTATAACTACTGTGCCGCTTCAGCTGGCTCCTACTGCTACGGTAATGGTACGAGCGTCGGTACATCTAGCGGTAACGCTACAGAAAGTATCTGCCCGAAAGGCTGGAGACTACCTACTGGTAATACCAGTGGCGAATATCAGGCTCTCTACAATAACAGCAACTACAACACTTACGCAAACTACCGCGCCGCTCTCCACCTCCCCCTCTCGGGCTTCTTCAATGGCTCGCCGAATAATCAGGGTAGCTACGGCTACTTCTGGTCCTCTACCCGCGACGATGACTACAACATGTACCGCCTCGGCTTGGATACGTCCGGTATCGTCCCGACGGACTACATCAATCGCTTCAGCGGTTACTCTGTCCGATGTGTGCTAGGTAGCTAATTAAATCGTTCGGTCTTTGTTCGGTAGGGTATAATTCCATAATACCCTACTTTTGTTCGGTTTTTGTTCAGGCATTTTACACCAGTTTTTATTCTGGCGCCTACCAAAACTCCGCAACAACAGGGAAAAACAAGAAAAAGGGAAATAAAAGCGGGGAAACGTCAAATCGGTAAATTTTGGCAAAAATCGGCGAATTTAACCAAAAATCCACCAAATCCACAATAAATTGTCTTCGTCTCGAATAACCCCAACACTACTCCACCGAGGAACATCTCCAGATTCGTTATTTGTGGTTTTTACCAAAATCCCAGTCATGCGAACGCTCCGCTACGATATTATAATGCCAATTAAGGTAACTCTTGTGTGCCAACGAGCAATATATAAAGCCTACTGCACGTAGGCTTAAAGCGTGAGCATCTGCACCGAAGGTTCGACTTTAGTCGACGGATTTTGTAAAAACTAACAAGTATAACGAGTCCAGTTCCGAGGGGGAGTGGTGCTGGGGTTATTGGTTGCCGATTCCCCCCAATTTATTTAGCGAAAAAAGGTGTTCTGATTGTCTATCCCCATATATTAGACGATAACTTAACCGTCTTTTGAATTTACCTATAATGTCTTAAAATCTATATTGTGCGACATTAAAACTATTACAACAAGTCGACAACTAATTCGGCCAAAGAACCCGACCTCGCCAAGCCACTTCCCATCAAAGTCGGGTTTTTATCTTAATTCCCGTGCTTAATACTCAAGAATCCATCTACCGAGTTATCTTTGCTTGCAAAATCCCCAGTGTCCTTTATCGGTTTATTTAGTGGCAAAGGTTCATGTGAAGGCTGTATCTTTATAGTAGATTTCTCTTGGTACTCAACCTCTGGTTTAACAGGGGTGGTAACAGAGGTAGAAGGCTGCACCCTCTCACTATCCTTAACAGGGGAACTAACAGGGGTCGGGGAAGTACGTCTCTCGTTTTTTCGGATGCTGCGCTTCCCTTTCTTGTTCCTCTTATCCTTGGCGCTGCTAGACTTTGATTTCTTGTTTTTCCCTGCCTCAGTCGCAGCGGGCTGTTTCTCTACAAAAGTCACTTTACTTTCACTTTGCTCCGCGGCTAGTCTTGCTAGATCCTTGAGTCCTGGTCGCTCTTTACCTTCAAGCGTGTTTGGACTCATCTTGGCCCGGCGCAAATCCGCTTGCGGTGTCGACAAAGTAACCTTATAGTTCGGTTTTTGTTCGGCACGCGCAGCCTTTGAACTATTCCGCATGATCGGCTGAAAGATGATTTCTTTAGAGTCTTTAGAATTAACCGTCAATCGTGGCTCCTCTTGTCTGCCAGAGTCTGAGAGCTCCTTTTTGTATTTCTCGGACTGCTCAATCGTCGCCCGAATCTCCGCCTCCACCTCCATCCGCGGTCGCGCAAAATATTCCCTCGAATGCGCCACTATAGCATCAAAATTATCAGCAGGAGTAGAGGGGATCGACAACGTAGTAGCCGAGAATGCCGGCACCTTTTCGCCGCTAATAATCATCGATATCACGAAATGCCGGTTATTAAGCTGCAGCAAATCCGCCGCTTCAAACGTCGGCTCAAATTGTTTGGCTAGAATCGGCGCATCGTCGGCCGACACCCGGAACGAAATCGTCGTCCCCACGTTGCCAAACACCGCATCGCGCACCGAGTCAGTCATCTGCGACACATACTGGTTCGCCACCGTCAAATTCAGCCCGTATTTCCGCGCCTCCGACAATATCACCGCAAACGAATCCGTAGCAAAGTTCTGGAACTCGTCTACGTACAAATAAAACGGCCGCCGATCCTTCACATCTGGGATATCAGAGCGCGACATTGCTGCCAGCTGCACCTTTGTCACCAGGAACGCCCCCAGGATCGCCGCATTGTCCTCCCCGATCAAGCCTTTACTCAAATTCACCACCAGGATCTTCCCCTCATCCATAATCTTTCGAATATCAAACGACGACTTCTCCTGCCCGATGATATTACGGATGATCGGGTTCGCCGTAAACGCCCCCACCTTATTCAAAACCGGCGCAATCGACTCATTCACCTGTTTATCGTTCCATTGGCCAAACTCATGCTTCCAGAACTGCAGCACCGTCACGTCTTTACAATATTCTAAAGTCTCCTTGCGGAAATCCTTATCCGTCAAAAGTCGCGAAATATCCAGCAAAGTGGTCGAAGGCCGATCAAGTAGTGCCAGCAGGGTATACCGGAGGATATGCTCGAGCCGCGGCCCCCACGAATCACCAAACATCCGTTTCAGCACTCCGATCACCTCCGAACAAATATTCGGCTTCCGCGCCGGGTCAGTCACCTCCAGCGGGTTAAACGCTACCGGAAATGCTGTATCGGCCGGGTTGAAGTAAATCACATCCTTAATCCGCGACTCCGGCACAAAACGCAAATTATCAATCGCAAAATCCCCGTGCGGGTCAATAATACAATAACCCTGATTATAAAACACGTCCGACAGCGCCATCAGCTCGAGCAGGCCGCTTTTCCCCGCCCCCGTTTGTCCAATGATATACACGTGCCGCGACCGGTCGCGTCGGAGCAAACCAAACTGATGATTAATTCCCCGGAAATTCGTCAACCCAAACGCCGAAATATTCTCATCCACCGCCGCATCCCCAGTCAGCACCGGCAGCTTGGCTGGCGGCTCCGCTGTTTTGGATGACGCCCACACAATATTTGGCGTTTCCACTGACGTATGCGGCAAATGATAGACTGAAGCCAACTCCGAGATGTTCAGTATAAACCCTTTCCCCGTAAACTGCCGCATCTTATACGCATCCAGGTCAGACGGGTTAAACGACCCCCCGAGCTGCTTAAATCCATTCAGATTAGTCGAATTATACTGCTTAAACGTCCCCACCAACGCCTGCATATTTAGCTTGGCATCAGTCTGATTCTGGCCCAAGTATGCCAGTCTAATTTTTACTTCGTATCCCAGCTTGGTGGCTTTTTCCTCGGCTTTTGAAATCTGGGTTTTAGCGCGCTCAGACAACTCCACCGTAGGCGCATCCGACCCCGTTCCTCCAGCCGGCGGGCGAAACAGCGCCGCAAAAGCTTCCACGATCCAAGTCCAATCAATTCCCGTCCCGCCACCAAAGAATGATTTCTTTCCTGTTTTTATTCTCCGGATCCATTTGTCGGTAGTGTTCTTATGCCAATTGTCCGGAATTGGCCGTGCCAAAATCTGTATCCATAGTTCCTCGGACTTATCCGCACTCAGCTTCGCTAACGTTCCCGTGATTCCCGCTAACGGATCCACCTCAAAAGTATCAAACGTCTTGATCGGTAAAGCCTCATTCTCAATTAAACCCAATTCTGCCGAATATGTCACTGGGTACTTCTTGCGATCGTCTACATAATCCTCGTTCATTTTGTAAATCTGCACTGTTGGGTATTGTGAGTAGATCTGCCCCTCCACAAAACTCTGCAACACTTTCGGCGCCCACACATAGAACCTAATTTGCCCAGCTGTAGACACAATTTCAAACGACAAATGCTCCTGCACTCCACCAGAATTTTTTAATTCCCCCCTATCTCTTAAAATTCCGTGCAAACTTGCAAATAACTGCTCCGCCGCAAGTTCTTTCTTATCGTTCTCACGAGGAATCTCAAGCATCAGCAGCACAGAATCCACATTTAGTACCTTTAATTTATTAAGCTTCTTATAATTCCGATAAGTCAAAAACGCCAATATCCCCACCACTGGTATCCAGAAAATCGGCATTAGAATAAAATGTATAACCGCTTCCATAACTTATATTTTACCATAAACGCCCCACCACCGCAATCATAATCGTTTTTTCTCGGGGGTTGCTTTTTATAGGAGATGGGTTATAATATAAACATAAGAAAAGCGCTCCATGAAACGCTTTTCAAAGGTTGGTTGATTAGTTAGCTAAGCTAACTAATCTTTTTTACTTCGGCGGTCTTGACGCTTTTCACGAACAGCACTAGCAATATAAAATCATCCAAAAATCACAAAAATCTTCCGCACAAACGCAAAAAAACGTGCTATAATGAAAGAGCATCAATTAAATATTTTCGGAAAAAGTGACTACATATTTTATATATCGTATGTCAACTACTCGAATTTAATAATGGCACCATTGGGCCATCAAAATTTGAGTAGTTACGCTACGAAAATGTTTGATTGATGCACCCCCAGTGGTGCCATTTTTCGTACGCTTTTAGATGGCACCGCTAGGGCAAGCGTAAACTTAAACGGAGATATAACCAAAAATGCGGGTCAAACATAGCAACAATCAAGTACATCAACTGAGCGGGTCCTGCCGACTCTTCTCCCTCCCCAAAATTTTTGCAAAGCAAAACATTTTGGGGGCCCCTTCCAGAGTCGTCACCCGCTCATGTTATATATTATTAGCAATATTTAGTCTGTCAACTATAATATTTCTAATATCTAGTGATGTCATTAATGTTTCTGCCCTCACCTACCAAGACGAAATAGATATGCAATTCACCTTCAATCCTACTGTTAGTATTAATGTAACGGGAGATTTAACCATTCCAGACTTAGCACCAGGTAGCTATGCGGATAGTAATATTATTACAGTAACTGCTGGCAGCAATGATGCTCATGGTTATAAATTATATGGTACAGTAGGCAGTAGTAGTTCAAGCTATACGGACCTTAGGATCACTCCTTCTGATAGTACGAATAAATTTACTAATCTCTCTTCTAACAAAGCTACTCTGGCTAACTTCAGTGATAATACCTGGGGCTATAGCTATTCCACCGATTCTGGCTCTTCATGGGTCAGTGGCAATGTTGGTAGTACCAGTAGCGGCTACAATGGCCTCCCGCTATACAACTCCAGTAACAATGCCTCCGGTGTAATCCTAGCCAGCACCAGCAGTGCCAGTGAAACCAGCCTACAATTCAAGATTGGTGCTAAGGCTGCTTCTACCCAAGTATCTGGTACTTACACTAACACCATCAACTTCATTGGTGTAGGTAATGTGATTACTACTAACTATACTATAAACTATAGCGGCAATGATGCTGACACTGGTACTGTACCAACAGCACAATCTGGCTCTACCACCGATGGTGTTATCACCCTCTCCGAAACCACCCCCACGAGAGACGGTTACATCTTCAAAGGTTGGTGCGACACCGACAACTCCAGCGACCCAACCACCTGCACTGGTAATACTTACAATCCAGGCAGGATCTACATCATCCCCGCCGCCAGCCAGGGCGGGACGGTGACAGTAAATATGTATGCCATATGGAAAAGCATAGAAGAAACACCAGCCGGAGAGACATGGTACTTTAACGAAACCGTCTCTTCCGCATTTATGTGCGGCGGCGGCGACCATTATTATGTGAATTCCATAGTTAATTCAAACACCTACAATCAAATAACTTCATGTTATGAGCGAGGCGGCGTGGCTCTCTTTTACTCTTCTAGCAATGATACCCTACTTGTGTTTAGCACTATAGATTTAGACGGTGCACCTGGGTGGATTGATCAATCTTATCGCACTATCACCATCAGCGGTGGCGACGATTTTGACAATGCTGACTTCCGTACTTGGCTCTCCGCCAACGCTACCCAATTATAACTAGTCCAGCCCCATCACCGATATGATTGACGTATGATTCCAACACCACTCCACCTAGGAACATCTTTCAGATTCGTTATTTGTGGTTTTTATCAAAATCCCAGTCGCGCGGGCATCGTCTCAAGAACTCCAAACTGATTTTTCTTCGCCCTAGAGCAAACTCGAGAGAATTTTTCCAAATTTTAGAAAAATATCTCGTGCGAACCGTGAAGACAGCCGTGAGACACGAGTATTTTTCGTTAAAAAATTTGGAAAAATTATCCCGACGTGCAGCGAAGTGGGCGAGGAAAAATTATGTTTGGAATTCTCGGAAACGAGTCCAGTTTCGAGGGGGAGTGGTGCTGGGATGGGCGTGCAGCCAACCACGAACGAAAACAAAAGTTAGTAGGCCTTACGCCAGAGTATATAAATTCCGTTCCACCTTCTTAAACAGCTTCTTATTCTGCAAATTCAGCAAAATTGTGGTTTCCTTCACCTTGCGCACGCGCAGCACCTGTTTTACGATTTCCTCGCGCGTCAGAGGCCCACTAGACTTCTCCAGAATCGACTTAATAATGTCAGAAATGGTTCCCTTTTTATACCCCCACGTCGAAAGCGCATAGATCCCTCTGCCCACAAGTATAAATCTCTCATCCTTGATCAGCTCATTATGAATCGCTTGCACCGTAACATTCTTCCGCCTAAAATTCGACTCTTTGATTTCGTTTGCAATATCCATAAAATGCATCGGTTCTTTTTTAGCATCGAGTATTACAAAAATCTTATCGCGGATATTTTTAGGATTTACCGAAGGCCATTTAGCCAATCCCCATACTCCATTCAGGGTAGCCAACATCTTTGAAATTGACGCTATTGCCCGAATATGGTCAGGATGCTCATAATTCAAGACATTGTCAAGGTCGTCTAGGGACATCGGCTTTTTATGTTTGCGTATAACCTCTACGATTTTATCCACTCGCTCACGAATCTCTACTACGTCTCCGTAATCAGCAATACCGATTGCTGCATAATAGCGATCATTCTCTTCGATCGCCGTCAAGCTCTTCGCGAAAGTCGCTATAAAATAAATACCAGCGCGCTCACTGTTGGTTGTTTCCCTGCCATAAACTTTATCTGCGATATCAGACAGCCTAGCTACCCTTCCCATCTCAGTGAGATTACGGATTAAAATCTTCTCGGCCGCCCCAAGCTCCGGAATCTGACCTTCTTCCGCGCAAATCTGGAGATGTATCAATACGGCTTTTTCGAGTTGGCGTACCCGCTCACGCGTAATAGACAATGATTCGCCGATCTGCTCAAGTGTCTCTTTCCTATTTTTCAACCCAAAACGACGAGAAATAATTTCCCGTTCACGGTCTTGCTCAATCATTTTCAGACTGCTAGAAATTGCATTTTTCAGGATTTTTGCATTTTGGTCCATTAAGTTTTCCTTACTTGGTTACCTGTTAATAATAAACTTGTTTTTATAATATCATAGTTTTACACATATGTCAACTACGAAATCGCCCCTTCTATATTATTATTGTAGCATATTTTTTACATTTTTTGAAAAAAATTGTAAAATCATAAGCAGTATGCTAAAATGCACATTCTAGCACACCTTCACCTTCTCCTCGCCAATTAACTCTCTTAATTTCTCTAGTAACTCCCCGTTCGCATCCACCCTAAACGGCATCCTTAAAGGCCGCTTCGTTTCCCCATCCTTCAGCACCAACACCACCTCTTGAAATCCCAAATTCAAATCACAAAGCCTCCGAATCCCCGTCAAAATCTCCGTATCATCCGCGTCTTCAATTAACAGATACAATCTTTCCTTCCTCGGGTCTTTCGGCGGCTCCTTTAGTACCCTCGGCTCATCTATCGGAGCCAAGCTAGGCGCTCCCTTCCCCCCACCAGCACCACCACCCCTGTTATACACCCTCTCCGCCGAGGTCTTGCCACCACCCCGCCTCCCCCCAGAAGGAGCTAATGCCGGCGCCGCCAATTTCGTCCCTGTCGACACATATGAATCCAGTACCTCGTCGCTCACCAACTCCACTGTCTCCGCCAAAATCTTCACCTCCGAACTAATATTCCCTTCCTTATCCCGTGCGTTCACCTTCCCCCGTACCCGCACCACATTATCCACCTCAAGTTTCGCCCCATGCTCCGCAAACACCGATGGAAACACGATAAACTCCGTCTCGTCCGACTTATTCTCCACCTTCACAAACGCCATCTTGTCCCCCTTCTTCGTCAAAATCGTCCTCACCCCCGTAATTATCCCCCCAATCACCACCATTTTTCCATCATTCTCGGCGCAGATTAAAGACATCGGATGTGTCTGCTCCTCAAAATACGTATCGTATTTATCCAAAGGATGCGCCGACAAATACAACCCCATCAAATCCCGCTCCCAAAGCAGTTGCTCCTTCTCTGGATGTTGCACTGGCGCTGGCTTTATCTCCACCTCTGGTACCTCCCCCGCCTCACCCATCATGCCAAAGAGATCCATCTGTCCCGACCCCACATCCTTCTGAATCTTCGCCCCATACGCCTGTATTGCCTCCAAATTAAACAATAAATCCGACCGCGTTGACCCAAAGCTATCAAACGCACCCGTTTTAATCGCCGCTTCCCACGACTTTTTATTAAACTTCCTCGAGTCCACCCTTTTCGCAAAATCGCATACCGACTTAAACGGCCCATTCGCATCCCGCTCTGGTATCACCACTTCCTCCACCAAAGCCTTCCCCATCCCTTTCATCCCAGACAACCCGAACCGTATCGTATTTTCACCTCCCACAATGCCAAAATCCCCATACGATTGGTTGATATCCGGCCCAAGCACCTTAATCCCCATTCGCTTACACTCCGCCATCTCAATCGCCAGCCGATCCGTCCACCGCATATCCGCCGTCATCAGCGCCGCCATAAACGCATCTGGATAATGCGCCTTCAGATACGCCGTCCAATACGCCACCAGCGCATAACACGCCGCATGCGACTTGTTGAAGCAATAATTCGCAAATTCCAGCAGCTGCGACCAAAACGTCTCCGCAATTTCCTCTGTCGCCCCACCAATCTTCACCGCCCCCTCAATAAACTGCGGCTTCACCTTTTTCATCAAATCAATTTTTTTCTTCCCCACCGCCTTGCGCAAAGTATCTGCTTGTCCGCCCGTAAACCCACACCACTCCTTCGAGATCTGCATGAACTGCTCTTGATAAATCATAATCCCATAGGTACTTTTCAGCGAATTCTCCAGCCCAGGATGTAGATACGTTATCTCCTCCTCGCCATGCTTGCGCCGAATAAACGAGTCAATAAACTGCATCGGCCCCGGACGATACAGTGCCACCATCGCGATAATGTCCTCAAACGACGAAGCCTTCAAATCTTTCAAATACCGCTTCATACCCGCTGATTCCAGCTGGAATACCCCTGTCGTCTCCGCCCGTTGCAACAGTTCATAAGTCTTAGCATCATCTAGCGGCACCGAATACATATCAATATCATCATGATACACTTTCCGTATCATCCTCAGCGCATTGTTAATCACGGACAAGTTAGATAGCCCGAGGAAATCCATTTTGAGCAGCCCCAGTTCCTCCACCTGCCCCATCGGAAACTGCGCCGCAATCGGCCCCTTTGCTGAGACTTCCAAAGGCAAAAATTTCACTAGGTCATCTGGTGCAATAATTACCCCGCATGCGTGCACCCCATGGTTCCGAATCGTTCCCTCAAGCCGCGACGCAAAATCTATCACCTCTTTCGACGTCGGGTTCGTTTCATATTCCTGCTTCAAATCCGGCACCTCCTTAATTGCGTCCGCCAGATGCACATGATGTCCCTGCACCGGATCCGGCACCATTTTCGCCAACCTATCTGCCTCCGCATACGGCACTTCAAGTACCCGCGCCACGTCCCGCACCGCGTTTTTTGCCATCATTTTACCAAAAGTCGCAATATTGCTCACTCGGTCAAATCCATATTTATCCGAACAGTACTGAATCACCTCATCTCGCCTTGTATCCTGAATATCCGTATCAATATCCGGCATCGAAATCCTATCCGGATTCAAAAACCGCTCAAACAGCAAATCATACTTCAACGGATCCAGCTCGGTAATACGCAGAGCATATGCCAGGATCGAGCCTGCCGCCGAGCCTCTTCCCGGCCCATACACAATCCGCTGCGACTTCCCCCAGTTAATAAAGTCCTGCACGATAAGGAAGTACCCATTATAACCCATCTTATCCACTACCGACAGCTCATAGTCAATCCTTGGCAATATCTTATGCACCTCATTCCGTTCCTCATCCACTCTCATGAGAATCTTCCGGCACTCCTCCACGCTCATCTCTACCGTCTCATTCAGTTTCTTCCCCCCATAGCGATACACTAGCCCCTGAAACACCAATTTATCCAAATACGTCTTCTCGTCCTCTCCATCTGGCACCGGAAACTTCGGAATCAAAATCCGCCCTAGCTGTAAATCCACATCACATCGCTCGGCAATCCGCTTAGTGTTCAGCACCGCCTCTGGACAAGTCTTCTGCCAATGCGCAATAATCTCCTCCGCCGGTATCACATGTAGGTCATAATCTTTCAAGGTCATCCGATTTTTATCCGACAAATTCGCCGCCGTACCAATACATAGTAGCACCTCATGCGCATCCTGATCCTCTTTCTTCAAATAATGCGCATCACACGTTACCACCAGCGGCAGCCCCAGCTCCTCCGCATGTGCCATTAGCCAATCATTCACCTTCTTCTGCTCCGCCGAATGCGTTGTCGAATCCGGATGTCCATGGTCCTGCATTTCAAGATAAAATCTATCTTTATACACATTTCGGTACCAGTCAATCAATGCAAACGCCCGCTCATCATCTCCCGCCCGTATCGCCTCTGAGATTTCCGACCCCATACATCCCGATAAGCAAATAATCCCCTCATTATATTTCTCTAGCTCATCGTGGTCAGTCCGCGGCTTATAATATTTCCCATGCTCCTCCGCATTGCTCATTATCCGACACAGGTTCTCAAACCCCTTATTATTCATCGCAAGGAGCGTAATATGAAACCGCTGTTTATCATGCGCCGGGTCTTTATCGGTCATCTTCCGTGCTGCCACATATGCCTCTAGCCCCAGTATCGGCTTTATCCCCGCCGCATTACACTCCTTGTACAGCTCCACCAGTCCGCTCATCGTGCCGTGGTCCGTCACTGCCACCGCCTCCATCCCCTGCTCCTTCACATACGCCACCAACTCCGGTATTTTCGTCAACCCGTCAAGAAGCGAATAATGCGTATGGTTATGCAAATGCACATAGTCACTCGACTTCAGCTTAGTAGTCATACCCAAATTATACCACGTTTCCCTCGCCCTTACTAAAAAAGAAGGGCTTGGCCTAGCTCAGTTCAGAACTAGGTCGCCCTTCGTCGAGGAGGCTTGGCCTAGATCACTACAGTCCTAGGTCGCCTCCGTTAACCCTATTCTATCATTGTCTCTCCGTCCGTAATCTGTAAGCTTTTCATCTCCCAAAACGTTCCCAACATCAAAATATCTGGATTGCGCGACCCAGGTATGTTGGATGGAATTATTGTCTCTACATCAAAACCATATTTCGACAAACACCTAATAGTCTTTTTCTCATGTGGCAGTGGCTCTCTGCTGTTAACTTTACTCGCCCACGCTTGGTCGAGCCACACAACGGATTGAATAACCATAATAACGACTAGTGTTACCAGATGAATAAACACCACTAGAAAAGAAGAAAAGGTATCGAGCGCCTGAAGCAGACGAATATGACGTAGTCGACCAATAGTAACCGTAAGAACCACCGCCACTAAACGGACCAAGGTTACTATACCAACCAGCCAGTTGGAAGTTAGGAGTAGTGCCAGGACCAGCTAAGGTATAGAATCCATTATCATTCTCGGTAGTAGATGTAGTACTATCTAGACCATATTGGTGAGCTAGCACATAGAAGTCTGAAGTTGTTTGCCAGTTGGTGGCCGAAGTGGTGTAGGCAGTAGGTAACTTCCAACCTTTTGGACAGATACTATATGGCGCATCAGTATTATCCGTACTAATGCTTCTGCCAGAGCCAAGCGTCGCCGCATCCCATGAGTAATAGCCATAACAACCAGTGGAGCTAGAGCAATCTGTGCTGGTGCTGTTATAAACGTAGGAATAATTATCTGAGCTAAACCCAGATTGAGAGGAGGCAGGTAGGACTATAGTATTTCCTGATTTTGTGAGATTATTGCTAGTGGTGAAGCTACTGACATAGCTGGCATCTACATCAGTGTCATCGGCAGAGATGGCAGTGCCACCAGCAAGATTGAGGTTGGTAGTCATCCAACAT
>JAFWNY010000029.1 GCA_017510075.1 Candidatus Saccharimonadota bacterium
CAACGGAAGAAGTGTTAGAACCGTTGGCGGGGGAACGCCGCTTATTACCGGTACTGATCCGGCTGCTTAGTTTACGAATTGTGTTTGCGAGATTTGTCTTCATGTGTGACCTTTACTGTTAAGTTTAATACCTCCTGAGCGAGTAATCATTTACTCGCCAGACTTTCCCAGCGGGTCACTTCTTGCACCTTCTATTACAAAAATGGCACCGCGGGGGTGCTACAGACAAACATTTTGTAGAACTAGTTCTGACAAACGTTGGCTTCCTCACGGTGCCATTTTTATTTGTCAGAACTTGATATAAAATATTCTAGTTCTTTAATGTAAAATATTTATCTGTAGCAATTTAATTGTACCATGCGGATTCTAATTTGACAATAAGTTTTGGTGCTGCTTTTCGTCCATTATATCAGCCCCCAGGAGTTCATACCGAGGGAGCGGAGGCGGGATTTGATTTCTAGGAGGGTGACGGCCTCGTTGAATACCTCGGGAGGGAGGTGGGTGGCTTGCATGATTTCTTCGCCGGTGCGGGCGCCGTTATAGATAGCCTGGAGGATTTTGGTCTCGACATCGGTGTCGCCAAAGAGGTGGAGCTGGGCGTGTTTCTTGTACTGCTTGACGTAGTCTTCGGGAAATAATTCACGTAGGACGTCGGATGGCTCGGTGTAGGGAAAGGCGCCTTGGCGGATAAGCTTGTTGCAGCCCTGGGAATAGGGGCTGGTGATGTTGCCAGGAACGGCGAAGACGTCTTTGCCTTGCTCGAGAGCGTGGGTGGCGGTAGAGAGGGAGCCAGACCTTTCGGCGGCTTCGACTACCACTACGATGTCGGCGAGACCAGAGACGAGGCGGTTGCGATAGAGAAAGCTGGTTTTGGGGTCGATTTTGCGCTTTATGAAGGGCTGGTGCGCTGGGGGATTGTCGCTATTCTCCGTAGCGTAACTAATCCACTTGGAGCCGTCCCAGCCAGCCTCGGCGAGGGCGAGAGGGGCATCTTTGGCGGGGATCGGAGCGTATTCAGAGACAATGGCGCCATTTTGCTCAATGATTTTGCGGGCAAGACTGAGGTGCTCCTTGGGGTAGATATCGTCAATGCGGGTGCCGAGAACTGCCACGGTGATGCCGCCAGCATCCAGGCAGCCCCTGTGGGCGATACTGTCGATACCGTAGGCGAGGCCAGATACGACAATGACGCCTTTTTTGCCGAGTTCGTAGGCGAGCTTGTAGGCGACCTCCTCGCCGTATTTGGTATTATGCCTGGAGCCGACGATGGCGACGGTTTTGGGGCGTGATGTTCGGGTTTCGATGCTTGATTTTGTGGCTGTTTTATGTTGTGATTTGGCAGGTTTTGTGGTGCTAGATTTTGCTGTTTTGACCATATTTTCTGGCATTTTACCACGAAAATACAATATTTTAGGCGTAAGCGCAATAGAGCTTAACACCTCTGTAAAATCCGCCTCTAGGGGTGAAATTTGGTTGATTTTTTCAAAAAAGTTGGTAAAAAGTATTGACATATTTACTCCTGTGTGATATAATGAAGACAGTTGGTACGCAAAAAGCGTGCCACACCGCACCTAAATAAATTATAATTTCGGCTATACTCTTCCAGTATAGCAGAAATTGCGTGCTTTTGAAACCCTTTCGGGCATTAAATTTCTTCATGGTTTAATGTTTATAAGTATTACCTCCACTTAAGAAGGGGAGCATTTCGAAGGCATAGCAATCCCTCTAACCGGCGGGCCCCGATTTGTGTGAGGTGGGTTACGCTTCCGGGGTTCACCCGGTATAGTAGTGAAGTGTTAGAGGGCCAAAATACCCTCAGGTGATGCCC
>JAFWNY010000030.1 GCA_017510075.1 Candidatus Saccharimonadota bacterium
CTAATACCAGCATCTCCAGCTGCGATGACGGTACTACTTATGCCGATGAAGCCACCATCCCTGCAAATACCTATACGGCTAGTGCTACGCCTACGTTATATGCCATGTGGAGTGAACCAAAGACTATCGCTAACTCTACCTACCTCCAAGACGTAGAAGAATGTCCCAACACCCTCACCACCGGACAGGTCTATAGCCTTAAAGATTCCCGCGACGAACAAAGCTATAATGTAGCCAAGCTTGCGGATGGTAAATGCTGGCTATTAGACAATCTCGCACTAGACCTTACCAGTTCTACTGTGCTGAGTGCTATGAATAGCACTAATACCAACGCCTCGGATACCACTCTTGGCTATCTCAAGAATGGCGGCGGAACCACCTCGAATAAATATGCCACCGCCAAGGTTGCCAACTGGACATCTAGTTATAGCTTCTCTGTTCCGCTCGTAAATATGGGCTACAAAAACACTGTCCCAACTGATGCTACTAGTACCGCTGGAGGTTATAAGATTGGCGGTTACTATAACTATTGTGCCGCTACGGCAGGCTCCTACTGCTACGGTAATGGCACATCAGAAGGTACGTCCAGTGGCAACGCCACAGAAAGTATCTGCCCAGCTGGCTGGAGGATGCCAGGTGGTAGTAGTACTATTGCTTTAACCGCTACACCTCCTACTGGCGAATATCAAAATCTTTACACCAACCACTACACAACTTATGCTGCTTATCGCGCCGCTCTCCACCTCCCCCTCTCGGGCTACTTCAACAGTGGTTCGCCGCTCAATCAGGGTAGCTACGGCCGCTTCTGGTCCTCTACCCGCGTCGATAACTACCGCATGTACGGCCTCTACTTGGATACGTCCAGTATCTACCCGGCGAACTACAGCAATCGCTACTACGGTTACTCTGTGCGATGCGTTTATGGCTCCTAACAGTGGCGGAACAGGAGTAGCTCACCCCCTCAATTCCCAAAACTCCATATATTTCTTAAGTTTTGGGAATAGATGCTTTTGCCACCCACATCGCTTACCCATCGTGCTATAATAGTCATATGAAACCCTACCTCCGCATCATCGCCAAAAACACCTTCACCCTGTTTAACCTCGTCAACGTCATCCTTGCCCTGATGGTGGCTTTCGTTGGCAGCTACAAGAATATGCTTTTCATCGTCATCGCTATCGCGAACACCTTGATCAGCATCGTCAACGGCATCCGCGCCCAGCGCACGGTAGATAAGCTAAAGCTCCTTACCGAGCAGCGGCCCACCATCATCAAGGACGGCAAGCCCACCCAAGTAGACCCAGGCGCCGTCCAGCCAGGCGACCTCACTGTTCTCAGCCTCGGCGACCAAGTTCTCTACGACGGCCGTGTAGAAGAGGGCACTATCGAAGTCAACGAAGCCTTCATTACCGGCGAGCAAGACCCCATTATGAAGCGCCCAGGCGACAAGCTCACCTCTGGCAGCTTCGTCGTAGCCGGCACCGCCCGCGTCAAAGTCCAAAACGTCGGCGCCGACAATTTCGTCAGCAAGCTCCAGCACGAAGCCCACACCATCAAGACCGCCGATTCCAAACTGTTCAAGCTTATGAACAACATCGTCAAGTATATCAGCTGGGCCCTCATCCCCATCGGCGCCCTCCTCCTCTGGGCTAGGCTTCGTACCGAGCCCGACACCGCCACCGCCGTCACCAGCACTGTCGCCGGCCTCATTAACATGATCCCCGAGGGCCTCATCCTCTTGACCAGCAGCGTCCTCGCCCTCGCCACCATCCGCCTAAGCAAAAAGAAAGTCCTCGTCCAAGACCTCTACTCTATCGAAACTCTCGCCCGCGTCGACACCATCTGTCTGGACAAGACCGGCACTCTCACCACCGGCAATATGACTGTAAAAGACGCCCTCCTCGAGGACGGCACCCCCATCAACTTCAAAAACCCTCATGCCCCCGCCGAAAAACGCCTCCTAACGGCCCTAGAAGCCATTCTAAGCACTCAGACCTCCGAAAACGCCACCACAACCGCTTTGAAGCGAAAGTTCCTAAAAACGGGCAAATTTAAAGCCACGGGCGATTTTGCCAAAATCACCGAGGTCATCCCCTTCAGCTCCGACCGTAAATATTCCGGCATCGTCACTCCTTCCGCCACCTACCTCCTCGGCGCCATCGAATTCATCACCGATAACAAGGACGATATTGCCAAAGTTAAGGCTGATGCTGGCGAATATCGCGTAGTGGCATTGGTGAAGCGCGAGATAGTCGGTCCTGAAAAAGACATGTCGGACAGGACCCCCTCCTGTAAACTGCTCGGCTACATCCGCTTAAAAGACGAAGTCCGGAAAGACGCCAAGGAAATAATTAATTATTTCTACGACAACGACATAGCAGTCAAGATTATCTCTGGTGATAATTTAGCCACCGTCCAAAATGTCGCCAAAACCGTTGGCGTCAAGGATTTGAATGGCATTGATTTGTCTGCCGAGAAGTCCAAGAACTACGCCAAACTAGTAAAAGACTACAGTATCTTCACCCGTGTCACCCCCTCCGAGAAAAAACAGCTCATAAAAGCCCTCAAGAAACAGGGCAGCACCGTCGCCATGACCGGTGATGGTGTAAACGACATTCTCGCCATGAAAGAGGCCGATGTCAGCTTAGCCATCGGAGAGGGAAGCGACGCCGCCCGCCGCTCATCCAAAATTGTTCTCTTAAACTCCGATTTCGAATCCGTCCCATCCATCATCGACGAAGGCCGCCAATCCATCAATAATCTTGAACGCAGCACCTCCCTCTTCCTCGCCAAGACCGTTTACGCCAGCATCCTCGCCGTCCTCTTCACCATCCTCCCGTTCAGCTACCCCTTTAGCCCTATCGAGATGTCGCTATTAAACTTCGCCTGCATCGGCCTCCCAGGCCTCATCCTCGCCCTCGAGACCAACACCACCCGCATCAAAAATCAATTCGCCCGCAACATCCTCACCTACTCCGTTCCCATCGGCCTTACCGTTTCCATCTCCATGCTCGCCCTCGCCATCACCGCCGAAGCCATGCAATTTACCCGCCCTGAGCTCACCACCGCCTCCGTCTTCATTACTTTCGTTATCGATATCACTCTCATCTACTGGATCTCCAAGCCTCTCAATAAACTTCGTGCCGGCCTCCTCGCCCTCATCATCGCCATCTTTGCCGCGGTCTACCTCATCCCACCCTTCCGCAACTTTTTCGAATTCGTCTATCTGCCATCAAGCGCCATTATCGTCACTCTCATCATCACCGCCTTTGCCTTCCTTGTCTTTACTCTTTTGCGTCTCCTCATGCGACATCTCACTCCTAAATTCCTTTCGCAGCACATCTAATTCTCAGTAAAAAGTTGGATAAATCCCATTCCTTGTGCTACAATATACAAAGAAGGATTTTACGTGGGCGCCCTAGTACTTTGAAAGGAGGAATTATCAATGGCACCAAGTAATGATGTTTTCAAAAACGCATGGGACATTTCACGCGAACAATACCATCTGCTCCCCCGTGAAGCAGTCAAGGCCTGGGCTAGCCATCAAGCAGATCTATCCGAAAAATACCAGCGTGGTTTAATTTTGGGTACATCCACCACCGCTCTCACCAGGAAGCGGTGCATGCTCGCCCACTGCCAGAACGCTTTGATCACTCGCAGCAATCTCACTCAGGAGGAGATTAATCGTCGCCTCGATCAGCTCAACAAGTATCTGGAAGACCCTGGCTTGCTGGAGAATTTCGAGTTTTTCGATATCCCTTCCAGCGATTTCATGCTGCAGTTCTACTTTGCTGTATGGGATCGGCGCATTGCTGAAGTTATGGGCTATCTCCACAACTACGGTAAAGATCTGCAGGGCGTAGTGCGTAAGGTCCCCGAAGATGATGTTTGGTACCAGATGTCCTATTTTGAGGGCATGAACAACAACGAGCGCATCAAGGCAAAAGGTATCGCTGATTTCATCGGTCAGCACCAGCTTACCCACGTCACATCTTTTGGTGGCGGCAACATCCCCGAGCGACTCTACGGTCTACCTGCGAGTCTGCAGCTCACTGTTTTTGATGACGGCCCAGTTAGTCCCCTTGAGGAGCTTTTTCCTGACCCAATTCAGCGTAGCCATGTCAATTATATCCATGAGCGGCTTGATAAAGCCCCCACTCATCAAGAGCTCATTGGCACCCAGGATCTCGTCTGGATGCATGGCGTGTCCATGTATCTCAACGAGGAAGAGCGTCACGAGATGACAGGGGCCATCCTCTGTGGCATTGCCCTCTTGAAGCCCGGCGGTTTCATGAAATATGACTACTTGCTTTGGACGGAGTCTATGCGGCGCGTCATCAAGACGCAGTGTTGGCCCTATGACCCAAAGAACCCCATGGTCATCTTCCGTGATATAGATCAGGCTTCGGATAGAGGCATGCGCACTCTGACCGATGTCAATATGCGGCTGTTTGGCCACGCTAACGTCCAGGTTGTCAACATCGAGCCGACAATCATCGTTCCTTGGGGTACCACAAGCGTACGCTTTACCGTACGGAAGCAGCCCTTCGTATAATCCTCCTATAACCCCGAGCTACTACGCCCGGGGTTATTCTATATCAAATGCTTTTTGATCCGGTGGTTCCCAGGATGAGTTACCACTGGCACTATTTGTAGTATTATCTCTATCGGAGTAAGATCACGATCTTCCAAACTAATATGTCCGCTAGGCCTACCAAGCAGCACCTGCCCCACGATCTTTCCTTTACTATCTCGCAGCTCCGCCACCGCTGTAATGTCAAATTTCTTTAGTGCCCGGGCAAGCTCTTCATCAGGCTCCAGCCAGATCCCCCCATTGCTCTTTTTGAGTTTTGAAACCTCCTTAATCACCTCTGGCGGGAACTTTAAAACTTTCGAGCCATACACTTCACCATCCATCACGAACCCTACATACTGGAAGTGCAGATGATCACAAAGAAAAGATGCCAACTCCACCAAATTTACATCGTAACCCACTAACTTCGTAAGCTTCTTCACCACATATGACACATCCACTTCGTCTGCCGAAGCCAGCGACCCCACAAAAGTGCTCAGCTCATTTAGAGCGGGGAACAGCAGCATTACCGCAATAATCATCAGCATATTCAGTATTATCACTTGTATAGAAGGTGCCGGCACCTTAAACAGCGCCGCAAAAATAATGAAGAATATCACCAAATAAGCGATAGCCGCCAGCGACATCACAATTATTCTAGATAGCCCCCTAAGCCACGGGCTAGAGAGATCAAGTAGCTTATATCTCAAAATCGCATAATAATGGAATATCCACGCAATAGACATCGCCAAAATCCCCACCCAAATAGTATCGTATTTGCCAAAATACGGCAAAATAAAATCAAAAATCAGCGCCAGCACCCCCGTGATAGTGAAGCCAGCCAGCACCATCAGATTGGCCTTCTTCACTCGCTCCAATTTCGCCGAATGCGCAGCATACCACAACCCGACCATATAGAGCCCCACCGCAATAAAATGGTACACACCGTACAGTATGTAAAACGCATTTTGGCGCACGTGTACGATATTCCCAGTAACCTCATTTAGATCATAGCCGTTATACAGTAGTCCAGGCTGCAAAATAATCAGCGTCGCAAAAACCATACAGGCCACTGCTAATATTGCCATACCTATCTTTCCGGGCAAATACTTATGACAAGTATAGGCCATCAGCCCCCAACACATCACTGGCGCCCCCACATAGATCATATTGATTGCCGCATGGGCTACCGCAGGAGACGCATCATCCGGTATCGACAAGAATATCCCAATCCCTACTGCCCATACCAGCGCCGCCATCGTTGTAAAAAAGAACAAAAATGCTTGTAGCCGGTCGCCTTTATGCGCCCCCGATAACACCGCAATCCCTGACAGCGCCGTCAGTATCGCGACTATAACTAGAAGTAGTGTAGTTAGTTGCACTTCTGCCTCCTTATTTGCTTTAATTTTATCATATAACCTCCTTTCATATCAAAAATTTGAAAAATACTGCGACCAATGTGTCTTATATTGCGAATTAGGATCGAAATAAAATCCCACTGCCAGTTTCGTATAATCAGGATTTAAAATATTTTCACGATGTTTTTCGGAATTCATCCACGCCGCTACCGTAGTCTCAGGTGATACCGCCGAGTTGCCAACCACCAGATTCTCGCCCTCAATAGATGTCGCACCGCTATCTGGATTATCGCAAGCCGTGCTCCATGACGAGCCATCTGGCCGCGTGTGTGAATAAAGTTGTACTAGCTCTTCTGCTCGTATCTCTGCCGCATCAGTGCAGGTGTCGCCCCAAGATAGCTTGGATAGGCCATTTCGCACGCGTTCTTGATTCACGAGCGATAGAATCTCATATTCCCATTTGATCTTTGGCACCTCTACCACGATCACCTCAATTGAATCGCGCCTCGTCCCGTCGTATGTACCGGCCGTGATAGTCGTCTTGCCAGTACCCACGATCATCGGAAATCTACAAGTATCGTCCGAATATCCCAACCACGTCCTCGCCCCAGAGAAAAACCCCGAAATCACCTCAGTATTACTTGTTTGCCAGTACATTTCACCAAGGTCACTCAGCCCTCCTCCCACACAAATATCATAATCCGCCGATTCATAAATCGTAATTGTATCTTCCGCCCATAACTCACCCGCCGGTACTGGTGCCGAATCCACCCCAGTTGAAGTGTACACGGATGTCACGTATTCTTTCTGGGCTTCAGTCAAATCAGTCTGAGAATTACTCTCAGCGCCAATCAATTCCGGTGCCTCCACCGTGCCGCCATCATCGTCACTCCTTTCATCCACTACTCTAAAGTCCACCCCACCATTAAAGAATATCGCCCCAGCAATCAACACCCCGGCTATCAAAATCGCCACCGCATTTAGCGATAGTAGCACCGTCATCTTCGTCTGCCTAAACGCCGCCGCCGTCAACTTACCTCCATTTTAGCTATACCACTATTATAGCACATTCTCCAAACATATTTTTTGTTATAATATATCTATGATCAGAATTATCGCCGGCGGCAAGAAAAACACCAGGTGGGCTGAATCTGCCTGCCAAGAATACGAAAAACGCCTCCGTAAACCTTACGATATCAAGTGGGAATTTTATGACGAAGAACGCTTACTCCAGAGGCTTTCCGATTGGCCCTTTGGCCCAATGCGCCACTATGTTATTTGTTGCGACGAACGTGGCCAGAATATATCATCAGACGAATATTCCCAGAGGTTGCAAAGTGCTTTCATGGATGGCCGCGAAGTTATAGTCCTTATCGGCGGCGCTTATGGCTTTAATGACGAAATCCGCATGAAAGCTGACTTCGTTTGGAGCTTTTCTAGACTGGTCTTTCCTCACGCTCTCGCCCGCCTTATCGCCACCGAACAAATCTACCGCGCCTCCGAAATCGCCAAAGGCTCCCACTACCACCACCAGTAAAAACGTCTAATTTACAGCCATAATAAATCGCTATGGACTAGTAATGGCGCCATGAAAAAGCCCCGGATCACTCCGAGGCTTTCTTTGAACGCTTTCCGGCTTTCGCTCGTTGCGAATAACTCATGTTAGGCTCTAGGCCTGCTTCGATTATGGCGTTGTTATATCCACCGCACACGACTTTAATAATATAAGAGCTCGGCATGTCTGGATCAGCATCCATGTCTCTTCGCGTGGGTGTTTTGCCAATTTCTTTAGCTTTAAGCTTGATTGCCTCCAATATCGCTTCTTTGGGTGGGCTAACCTTTGGTTCGGCTTTGGGTCTGCCTTTCTTGGCGATAGCATTCAGCCGTCTTTTTGCTCCGGCCAGATCAACCAGGCTCGCAACAGAGTTTGGGTCGTTGTGATGTTCAACTATGTACTCGCATAGCTCCTTGTAGTCTATTGGCAGGCCAAGCTCGCAATAGATTTCCAGGGCGGCCTCGCTCTTAGTCGGTTTTAATTGGTTGACCGGAATCCCGGAATACAGACACGCGGCAGTTATTGTTCCGAAAACTCGTCTTATCGAAACGTTGCCCGGTACATCTCCGCCACAAAGGTCATCTTTCTGAATCGGACGGGCAATTTCCTCATATAATTTGCGTAATGCGGGCGGTATGTTTTCCTTATTCCAAATTGTGAGTGCGCCTGTTGGAAATTGGTCTTGCGTAGGGTATATTCCTCGCCTTGCCAGCGCTTCACGGACTCCACCAAAGTGGAGCACATAATACTGCGGCGTTGGCATTCCGATGGCAGCCTTGATTTCATCATGTGTGGGAACTCGGTCAAGCTCATGGAACATATCCGCTAGCAGATCAAGGGCCTCATCTTCTGGGAAATTGCGAGACCGTTGGTCGTAGTCACTCCAATAGTCCATACACCCAGCAAGCTTTGCAATGTTGCGCAGACTTTTGAAACGCCTGCGATACTCGAAGCTCGGATGATAATAAAACTCATTCTGTCTCGGGAAGCGTCCGAGATTTTCGCATTCTTTGCGAAAATCGCGAATTAGTTCTTCATCCGTAAAACACCCCGCGTAGCTCCTCGCCCTCTCAATCAGCGCGATGATGTCGACCTTGCGGTCTTTAAACACCGGCGCGTCGATGTTGAGCGTGAAATACTCGCGCTCGCCGCTGTCTTTCTGGCGGGGATACCGTCCCACGGCGCTCCTAAACTCCCGCTCAAACTGGAACAACATCTCCAGGCGATCCGCCGTAGAGACGAAATCCAGAACGAGCACCTTGTCCTTGCCCTCGGCGCGGCGGAGGCCACGTCCGAGCTGCTGAGTAAACACAATCTTAGACTGCGTCACCCGCAGGAACACGATCACGTCGGTTCTTGGGACGTCGATCCCCTCATTCAGCATATCCACCGTGCAAACGGTTTTAATGCTGCCAGAGCGAAACCCTTCGAGCCGCTCTGCAATTACGCTACTGTCCAGCTTGGAATGGATGACTACTGCGTCGCCCATCAGCTCTGCGAATTTCTCCGCGTGAGCGATGGTCTGGCAGAAAATCACCATCGTCGGATTGTCCTTCCCGGATATCTCCTCGCGGATAATCCGGACGATTTCCTCATCCCGCTTCGGCGCGAACACCTCGCGGTTGAGTTGTGCCAGAGAGAACTTTTCCCCGGAATCCAAATAGGTTTCCAGGTTTTCGATCTCATCGGTTTTGACCCGGTACTCCACATCGGAGAGCCAGCCGTCTTTGATGGCGGACTCCAGCCGATACTCATACACCGTCTCCCCGAAAATTTCGGAAAGATCCGCGTCGTCCATCCGTTCCGGCGTGGCAGTCATGCCAAGCAGAAACTGCGGCGTGAAATACTGAATCGCCTTACGGTAGGTTTCGGCGGGGCTATGGTGAGCCTCGTCAACGATAACGTAACAGAACTCGTCAGGTTGAAAATCATCGCTGTGCAGATGGATAGATTGCAAATTGGCGAAGAGAAAGTCCGTCCGGTGAGCCGCTTTTTCCAGTCCATTGTACATCCCATAGCTGTAACCGTCGCCAAAGATCGCTTTAAAGGTTTCTTTGGTTTGGGTCAGAATCGCAGCAGAATGACAGAGAACTAGAACGCGCCCGTCCGGGATAGATTGCAGATACTCTTGGATGTCAAAAGCGCCGGTCAAGGTTTTACCCAAGCCCGACGCCATCACTACAAGAGCTTTATTCTTGCCTTGGCTCCTCGTTAATTGGAGAGCGTCAAGGCAGTCTCTTTGGTAGATTCTTGGTTTATAAGCGTTCATTTTTATCCCCCTCAAGATTTTAATAATCTCGCCGTTGTCGGCGGAACAGGGAACTCATCAGGGCTACCTGTCCTACCGACAACAGGGGGGTAATCTATTAAAATACTTGGACCTCAGTCATAAGCTCCATAATCCTATTATACCACATTTTTGCTAAAAAATCAAAATACCCGTATTATCTCACAACCTTTGCAACATAAAACGGTGACCTCTTGCCATCAAAAAAAGGTAAGCTCTATACTTAAATTAATATCACTTAAATAAGAAAGGACTGCATCGGCTACAATAATTAAAACAACTAAATTAGGACATATTATTTGATATAATATGTCTAGAGAAAGGATTATTGTATGCCAGAAACATCAGGACAAGAAAAATATTCAGTTACAAACCTACTGTTCGACTGATATCCTAGGATAAATGTTAAGTTTATATGGGTCAATTGGCTTCACACCAGACATAATTTCATAATACGCCGCCGCGGCGACCATTGCGCCGTTGTCGCCCGATAAAGAAGGGGCAGGGAAATACGCCTCCGGCAACGCCGCACGCAACTCTTGATTCGCTGACACTCCCCCCGCGACAATAATCGATCGCACATCTGGGTGCTGTTTCAAAGCCAGCTCCAGTTTTTCACACAAAATCTCCACCGCCGTCCTCTGAAACGACGCTGCAAAATCCGCCACTTGCTCAGGGATTAGTAATTCCGCCAATTTATGAGATGGATACGAAATCGGCACCCCCACCTCTTTCTGCACTGCGCGAAGCACGGCTGTCTTCAGCCCCGAGAACGAAAAATCCAGTCCCTCTACCTTCGGATGCGGCAGCCTGTATTTGTTGGGGTTGCCATTTTTACCCGCCTTCGCAATACTCGGCCCGCCGGGGTAGGGTAGCCCCAGTATCTTCGCTACTTTATCAAAGCACTCCCCCACCGCATCATCGTGCGTCGTCCCAATAATCTCAAACTGATTATGCCCAGGCATATACAAAATCTGTGTATGCCCACCCGAAATCACTAGTGCCAGCAGAGGGAATGTCGGGATGCGGGCAGTATCAGCCCGCCCCACATCAAGCCAATTCGCATACACATGTGATTTCAGGTGATGCACAGCATATAGGGGTTTATTGTGCAAAATCGCCAGCGTTCGCGCCGTCAGGGTACCGATTAGCAGGGAACCAAGCAGCCCCGGCGCATGCGTCACCGCAATCGCATCAATATCATCCCAGGTACAATCCGCATCCGCAAGCGCCTTCTCCACCACCGGCATCATCACTTCGAGGTGCGACCTCGCTGCCACCTCTGGTATCACCCCACCATATTCTGCAAAAATATCTATCTGGCTCACCACCACATTTGACAAAATCTCCACGCCATCACGGACTACGGCCGCCGCCGTCTCATCACAACTTGTCTCGATCCCAAGAATCTTCATCCTACAATTATATCACCAATTGCCACAAACACCTAATTTAATAGAGAGAATATATCACCATGTGAATATTATCGCTATCGGCCAGATCTTCACAACTGCAGCTAATATATGATACAATAGATTATATGAAAATCACCAAATTAGAGCACTCCGGTCTTGCCATCGAGAAAGACCACAAGACCATTCTCTGCGATCCAGTAGAGTTTAAGACAATTTTACCAATTTTTGACAATGTTGTCGCTATCATTATCACACATAAACATAGCGACCATTTCCAGCCAGAGTTACTCATGAAGCTCCGCACCTCCCATCCCACTGTCGAGATTTTTGCCCCTGCCGATACCACCCCGCTTCTTAGTGGTACTATCACTATCCACGATGGCGAGACTAGGGAACTAGACGGCTTCAAGCTTACCTTCTTTGGTAAGGACCATGCTGCCGTAGTCTCCGGTCAGATCCCCTGCGAGAATATCGGCGTTATCATTGACGACGTTTTTGCCAACCCTGGTGATGCCTTTACTGAGCCGCCAGTCCATCCTAGAGTCCTCTGTGTCCCAGTTTCTGCCCCCTGGTGTAAAATCTCCGAGTCGGTCGACTACGTCAAAGCCATCAAGCCAGAGATTGCCATCCCTGTCCACGACGCCGTTCTTTCCGACCTCGGCAAGACTTTCAGCCTCAGCTGGCTTGATTCCACATGCGCCACACTCGGCGTCAAGCTAGACACTCTCGCCCCAGGCTCCTTCATCGAATTTTAAACACCATAAATAGAAATATGGTAGGGATGCCAGGACTCGCATCTTTAGATTCGAGTCCCCAGCTAATAAGACGCCCCTGGAGGCGCCAAAACCAAAATGGTAGGGATGCCAGGACTCGCATCTTTAGATTCGAGTCCCCAGCTAATAAGACGCCCCTGGAGGCGCCAAAACCAAAATGGTAGGGATGCCAGGACTCGAACCTGGGACACTGCGTGTATAAGACGCATGCTCTAACCAACTGAGCTACATCCCCATGCCACATAATTATATCACACTTTAGGTGTTTTTGATGATATAATATAGACATGACCGGGATCAAGACTAAATTCCGCCGCCTCAATTACAAACTACGCCATGATTTTTTTGCTATAGAAAACGTCGTACTCATGCTCTCCATAATCTTATGTCTCATGTGGACATATCAATCAATCACCGCAATGTCCCGCAACTGGGAGCTCTCCGAGAAGCTCACCACCGAGCGCAAAGAGTTCGAGCTCCTAAGCGTCGAAGTCGAAGCCGCCGAGCTCGAAAACACCTATTACCAGACCACCGAATATCAAGAGCTCATGGCTCGCAAGCATCTCGATAAGCAATGGCCAGGCGAGCAAATGGTCGTCCTCCCTGATAATTCCGACGCCGCCAAGTCCAAGCATCAGTCCACCGCCATCAAGCAGCAGGAAAAGCAATATTCCAATTTTGAAAAATGGATGATGTATCTATTTCCAAGCCACTAAAATCATTTTGTTTTTCAAAAAGCTTGTGCTATAATAAAAACATGAAGAGTATTCGGCGAGGTTTTACGTTGATCGAGGTAGCATTATTTTTGGCCATTACTGGTGCACTTTTTGTTGGCATTGCTCTTGGCGTACAGAATTCCATGTTCCAGCAGCGATATAACGATTCTGTCCAGAGTTTTGCCGAGTTTCTCCGCAGCACTTACTCCCAAGTCTCCAATGTCCAGAACTCAAACGCCTCCAACGGCCGATCGGGTCAAGCCATCTACGGCCGGCTAATCGTCTTTGGCGAGGAAAGGACGTTAGATGACGAGCGAAACAGCGACAACGCCATCTACTCTTACGCCGTTATCGGGGATGCAGATACCACATTCCCCAGCGGCAATGCTCTCGACGCTCTAAGAGCTCTGGGCCTCACAGTTTTTGATTCCGCCGGCCAGCTCGCCGGCAATTATGAGGAATACAAGCCCCGTTGGACAGCCTCTATCCAAACCACCGACTCAGATACGACCAAATTTGTAGGTGCCATTCTCATCGCCCGCCATCCCCGCTCCGGCACCATTTTTACATTTGCGTATCAAGCAGATGCGTTGCCAGACGACCTAGAAATAAATCAAATGACGACCAGCGAAACAAAAGCCAATCTCAGCCTAGACGGCTTTGAAAACAGCGAAGTCAACTTCTGCATCAACCCCAATGGTGACCAGCCCAGCGACGCACGCCGCAATGTCCGTATTATTGCCAATGCCCGCAATGCTTCTGGCGTAGAAGTGATTGACCTGGATGCTCCCAGAGAAGACGGTGGTAACCAATGCAACGGAAGCTAGACATGACCCTGACCCCGCAGCGCCACCACACTACCCACCACGGCTTCACTCTTATCGAGCTCTCCTTATCTATTGCCTTCATCGGCATCCTCTCTATTATTATCGCTTTGCTTATCAATGAGACCATCGCCACATACCGCCGCGGCCTTACCCTAAACCAAATCAACACCGTAGGCATGGATTTAGTCGACGACATCCGTACTGCCATTCAAAATTCCTCCTCCAAATCCCTCATCAGCGAATGTCAAAGCCTCTACGGCGAAACCAATGACGACAAGACTAATCTCAGGGGCAAATGTAGCACTGACGGCGGCAAAAATCTCGTTTCTGTCACCAAGTACGCAAAAGTCACCATCAGAAACGGGGAAGAGCTAAGTAATGTACCTATCTACGGCGCCCTCTGCACCGGCACCTATTCCTACATTTGGAATTCTGGCTATTTCTTTGACAATAATGACCAATATACAGTGGGCGGGGTACAATCTCCCGCTGTGGTCAGATATAAAAAATCCGATAATACTACTACTGATATAGGAGATGCTGATAATCCATTCAAACTCCTTAAAATCGAAGACAAAACCCGCGCCGTTTGTGCCTATTCCATGTCCAACGGCGTTGTCGAAAATAGCACCTATAAAAGTGACACCCCCCTACTCGATCACGAGGGCATTTTTGATATCTCAGGCTCCAACGAGACCATCACCGAAGAGCCAGTTCGCCTCCTTGCCGAAGATACCAACGACACTTCACTCGCTCTATATGACCTCCAGGCCTCCGCTCCCGTAGAGAGCAGTGCGAGCAACAGTCTATTCTATTCAGTGTCGTTTATCCTGGGCACGGTCGACGGTGGCATTGATATTATGTCACAAGGCAATTTCTGCGCCACCCCCAATGATTACGAAGACGCCAACTTCGATTATTGCGCTATCAACAAATTTAATTTTGCCGCTCGGGCAACAGGAGAATAAGATGAACTATCAAAAGCCAAAAACCAAATTCCGCGAAGGTGCCGCATCATTTTACATCGTTGCCTTCTCGACCCTTATCCTCGTAGTGATAGCAATGAGTTTTGCCGCCGTCATTATTTCAGAAGTTACCCGCACCTCCAACGATGATCTTGCTCAGTCTGCCTACGATTCTGCCCTCGCTGGCATTGAGGACGCCAAACTCGCTTATTACAACTACCAAAGCTGCATTGAAACCAAGGCAACGTACGATGATCAATTGACTACGGGTGATGATGTAAACTGCCAAGATATCGTTTACTGGATGAATCATCCAAATTGCGACATGGTCGGCCACATTCTAGGTCGCATACCAAAGAATGGGCCCGGCGGCGAAGTCCTTATCCAAGAAACGAAGGACGGCGATAATAATATGCAACAGGCCTACACTTGCGTTAAACTTGATTTAAATACCAGTGATTACCGCACTACTCTTACCAGTGACAACTCTACGCGTGTCATCCAGGTCGAACTAGAAGACAAGCAGGCCCAAGAAATCACATTTGCCCGCATCAGCTGGTATTCCAACACCGACGGCTCTGACTATCAGTTTACAAACGTTAATGGCAACAATGTAATTTTTCCCACCCTAGCCACAAAGGCCGCCACACCGCCCACGATTTCGGTAGGCCTCGTCCAGACCGCTACAAATTTCGCCCTATCCGAGTTTGACGATACCAGCTATGGCGCTAAAGCAGCTACAAACCGCGGCACTGTCTATCTAGTCCCTACGGGGAATGATAACGTTGCAAAACAAGACGACTTGCCCGACAATCATATCGGCGCCTATGGCCGCGGAAATCATTCAGGCATCAACTTCATTACTGCATCAGATATGGTTAAATCCAACGATCGCACCGTCAAGAACCTACCCTACACAGTCTACTGCGATCAGAACGGCGAATTTGCTTGCTCCGCCACTATTGAATTACCGAATGTCATCCAGCACGGTGCCGATTCGGCTCGCAACAACGATACCTTTATGTTTGTCGTCAACGTCCCTTATGGCCAGCCCAGTACCGACATATCACTTGAGTTATGTGCTAGTGCGGAAGCTAATGATTGTGTCAAGACCACTTCGTCTGGTGAAGATGGCGGCAGTACCGAAGAAAGCAGCAGCACCACTAATATAGCCACTCTCCACAACGTACAAGTCAAGATTGACTCCACCGGCCGCGCCAACGATCTTTATCGCCGCATCGAAGCTCGCCTTGACACCTTTGACACTTATTTCCCCTATCCGCTCTATGCTCTTGAGCTCCTCGGCAACAACGGTGATTCCAATCTCGTCAAAGACATGACCGTCACTTGCGAATATCAACGATGGGGCAGCTTCGACCCCACCTGCCCTTAAAGCTCAAAAAACGCCGCATCGCGGCTCTTAGCTAAAATGGTTGTGGGGGTTGGATTTGAACCAACGACCTTTTGGTTATGAGCCAAACGAGCTACCAGGCTGCTCTACCCCACGACGTAAAAAGTAACACTACTTGACCATTATATCAAATAAATCACCAAAAGTCAACCCCCGACCCCAATATCCTATTTCTTCTTCGCCACCTTCTTGATTGCTATTTTCTTTGCCGCCATTCTTACCGCATAGTTCCAACTATTTGCCGTATGTGGAGTACTTGCAATCTCCAAAATCGTTAATTGGTGCCTAATCGCTAGAGCAATCTCCGGCGCCATCAGCTCAGCATATGGTGCAACGATGGTCGCACCCAGTACCTGATAATTGCGGTTCATTAGCAATTTCACAAAGCCCTGTTCAAGCCCATAAATCTTTCCAGCCGGTATCTCGCTCAACTTTACCGATGCTTTCTTACACTTACGATTACGCTTTGCAAAATCCTGTTCATTCATTCCTACTGACACTACGGCCGGATACGTATTAGTGATGCGTGGCAGCCCCTTATAGCTAATCAGGTTTTTAGTTTTATTGATGATGTTCGATACCAGCACAGACCCCTCATATTCCGCACGATCTGTAGACGACTCGCCGCCTATACAATCACCAATTGCGTAGATATTTTTCGCCGAAGTCTGGAAAAGCTTGTCTACAACAATTCCAGTCGCCTTATACTTCACTCCGGCGTTCTCAAGCCCACAGTCCAAATTCGGCTCACTACCAGTTGCTAAGACGATACAATCCACCCGCACCATTTTCTCCGATTGTCCAGTATAGAAAATCACTTTCTTGCTCACCTCATCTTGCTCAATCGCTACCACCCTGGAATTAGGCAGCACCATAATACCGAGCTTGCGCGTAAAATAGTTCGCGATCGCCTCACCAGCCTCCTTGTCCTCACGCGGCAACAATCTGTCAGACATCTCAGCAATCAAAACTTTAGTACCCAGCTCAGCAAAATACTCAGCAATCTCGCACCCCGTCGAACCGCCTCCCACCACCATCACGACCTTTGGCATCCGCTTGACCTTAATAGCTGTATCTGGCGTCAAATAATTCACCGACTCTGTCCCCGCAATTTCATTCAACTTAGGATGGCTCCCCGTCGCCAAAACGAAGTTCGCCGAGCTAAACTTCCTGTCACCTACAGCGATCGTATGTTTATCTAGGAAATTTGCATAGCCACTTAGGCACACCACCCCAGCATCACTGTAAGCCTTCTTGTTCAGTTCGCTCAGCATCAACGTAGTCTTTAATTGGCGCGCCACTATCGTCGGAAAACTAAACGTAAAGTCCTGATTTTTTAGCTCCGGAAAGGTACGCACCCGCGCCAGAGTATGCGCAAAATCCAGTGCTACGCTATACGGCACGTCCCGAGCATTCAGATTAGCTCCCCCAAAATACTTGCCTTCTACCAAAGCCACCTTCTTTTTGGCCTTCGCAAGAGCAAGCGCCGTCGCCGAACCAGCCGGGCCACTCCCAATCACAATATAATTAAAATCGTATTTTTTTCCCATCCTTATATTATTTTATCACGATTTTGATAAACATAAGCAAAATCAGCATTATATTTTTTTAGTTCCTTCACTACCGCACGTTTGAGATCGGCTTCCGTGATTATCTGCCGGTGGCCAAAAGATTTCTGTGCATCCTTTACCACCCTTTCCACAAAATCCTCAGCCGCACCCACCGGTATCCCGACCCCTCGCGCGTCAATCTTCAGATCCCTCTTTAACTTCTTCTCATCAAATAACTGTTCGTTCATGATAAATTAATCCTATGATATATTATTAATATCGCAATCGTAATATAGCAAATCGCCAGCATCAAACGCGTGAAGTTCTTATCTTTAACCCGTGCCCGCATTATATCTGCAAGATTATGATGGGTCTGAAACATCCAGCGCACCACAAACAACGGTACGGTCGGTGTCAAGATATACAGTACAGTCAATAAATTGCTTGAGAAATACTCCGTGTTCATTTCCATAATTTCCACCGCAGTAACAATATAGAGCGGCAAGGTAAACGCCAGCTCATAAGTCCCCGCAAGTGCCCCTAGCGTAAACGCATCCGAACGCGTCTTCACCTTTTTTGCATTCTCATCCAGAGCCTTTGCAATATGGCGCGGTATAAACAACCGGCTCCCCGATCCCTTGCGATAGTAAAAGAAAAAGCTCACCGCCGCCAGTACCACCAACACTCCTACGGCAATCCAAGCAAATATTCCAGTCTCTGGCCTAGCATTGCCGATAAATAGCACATACGTTATATAATAGCACGACAGGAAAAGACACGCCGCGATCGTCTCCGCCCCCAAAATAAAGAATAAGCCAAGATCGGAGGCACGTTTTTTGGAATATTTACCATAGGCATAATGGCAAAAAACCGCAAAAACTCCAGGCAAGAGTTGCAAAAAAATCATCACAAGCATAGCCAAGATCACGATTCCTACAGATACGAAAACGCTCATGCTATATATTATATCACGTTGGGGGTTGATTTTCTAGACGGATTATGCTAGGGTGCGTGCATGATGAAAAAATTATTTATTTCTATTTTTACAATTTGGGTGGGTGTGGGTGGCATTTTCAATTTAAATTACCTGTACAGGCAAAATGATGTTTACGCGACAGAGCCAGTTGCGCCAACCGACTCAGCCACAGATGACGACCCCGGCACACCGACCGGCGACACCCCCACAGAAGATGAGCCGCCCATCATCAGCGACCAAATACCTGAACTATACATTAAGGCAATCAATCCTGGCTACACAGTTGACAAAATAAGCAATGTCGGAGAAATGATTGAGATAGGCAGTAGAACCTCCGACGCACCGATTTCGCTCGCCGGCATAACCATAGGCTATACAAACTCTAGCGGGAATGATTCTGTACTCTCAGAATTCCCCGAGCACGCTTGGATGTCCGGCGAGACTCTCCTCCTCCGGTTGGCTAGCTCGCCAGATAGCGATCTGGCCAACATAACTTACACCAAAACTCTCGCCATGAAAGGAGGTCTGACTTTGTATCGAGGTGAAGAAGTTCTCGATTCCGTTTGCTGGACCGGCAAAGATGATTGCGCCAAAGACTTTAAATCCGCCAAACCTACCGTTCTTGTACGCAATCTAACTACCGGAGACTTTGAACATCTCTTGGTCGATGATTATGAAGTCAAATACTCTCCCGACAACTACACCATAACCTCAGAGTCCACCTCCGAAGAAGAAGCTGCTCCGAAGCCTAGTCAATGCCGCGGTATGGTTTTTTCCGAAATCTTGAGTTATTACGAGACTCTCAAGTCTGAGCAGTTTATCGAATTTCATAATAACAGCGCCGAGCAGATCCTTACCGATGGATGCCAAGTCCGTTACAAGAATAAACTCTATACTCTTTCGGGCATTCTTACTGCTGATGGCTACGTCGCCTACTATCCCTCAGATTTAGGCTTTAATCTCACCAAAAACCCGACCAATTCCAACACCATTGAGCTTATCGACACCGATGGCGCAGTAATAGATAAACTTACCTACCCCAACGGTCAGCGCAAAGCCACTTCTTACGCCTTCATCGGCTACGACGAAGTTGGCGAAGAAATCTGGAAAGTTACCTACGCTCCCACGCCAGGTGCCGCCAATAATTATCAGGAGTATAAAACTTGTGAGGCTGGTAAAGTCATCAACGAGGCGACAGGGAATTGCGTCAAGGTCGCCACCGTCACAGAGAAAGTTTGTAAAGCAGGGCAATATCTAAATCCGCTCACCGGTCGTTGCCGCAATTATCCCACCACCACCGAAAAAACTTGCAAAGAAGGCTACTATCTTAACCCCGACACTGGTCGCTGCCGCAAAATCATTGAAAATACCGGAGCCGATTACAGTGTCGAACCAGAAAGCTACACTGAAGAGTCTTCCTTTATCGCCCTGTATGCCGTGCTTGGTGTGGTCGCCGTCGGTCTGATTTACCTAATTTACGAATTTCGCCATGAAATCAAAAAAATCTTCGTCAAAATCTTCCGTCGCAAATAATCTAGCTACGCGCCCTACGATATAATTTCTCAATCAACTCCTCAAACACTGCCTCACGTGTTTGGTCGCCATTCACTTCCACCAGCAGCCCCAGCTCATTATAATGCTGTAATACCGGAAGTGTCTTCTCCCGAAACTCCTTTAATCTCGTTCGAAATACCTCAAGGTTACCATCATCTGCACGGTCGCCGCGGTCATTTAATATTTTTGCCTCCTCAAATCTTTTCTCCACGTCTGACTCTGAAATATTCAAAATCACAGCTGCTTTAATCTCATGACCTGCGCCTGCCGCCACCGACATCACTTGGTCTTCCTCGCCATGCCAACGCCCAATTGACGAAAGCACCAATGGATAGTCAAAAAGGTCGCGTCGCTCAAAATAAGGCAGTACCCACTCGTAAAACACATTGGTCGGGATCAGTGCCCCATTGTTCGAATAGTTTTTGCTAGTTTCTTGCTCCATCGCCCGGATAATCATCCCCGACGACAGAAATTTCGCCCCTAGAGCCTCCGCTAGCCGAATCCCCTGCGTATCCTTCCCAGACATCGGCAGCCCAAAAATATTAATACTCCCCGTCCCCAGCCAATCTTTTATTGCAATAACTTTCTCTTCCATAATGTCATTATAGCATTTCTCATAAAAAATCCAATGCTACTCATTGCAAAAATCCCACATCTGTGGTACAATTATATTAATATTAGCTCAGCAAACAAGCACCAGTCTGTGTTTGCTTTAACCAAAGGAGTTTTATGAAAAATTACGAACTCACCGTCGTGTTTCATCCTGATCTAGAGATGAATCTCGACCCCGCCCTCGACAAGGTGAAGAAAATCATCAAAGCCAACGGCGGCGAAATTATCAAAGAAGAGAACGAGGGCAAGAAACGTCTTAGTTACGACATTGATGGTCAAGAATTCGGCATCTACGACTACTTCACCATTTCACTTCCGCCGGAATCCGTGTCCAAAATTGACAGCACCCTCAATATCACCGACGAGGTCATCCGCCACATGGTGGTAAAAGAAGACCCTCGCAAGCTCAAGGCAGAGTCTCTCCAAAAAGAGGAGACGGAAGGTGAAGGGCCTACCGATGATGCTGCCGAATTAAACGAAACAGAAGGAGAATAATTTATTATGCGCGGATTTAGTAAAGCAATTATTGCCGGTAACCTTACTCGCGACCCAGAGTTACGCACTACGCCCAATGGCGCTAGTGTTTGTGGTTTTTCGGTCGCAGTCAATCGTGTTTACAAAGATGCTAGCGGCGGGCAACGAGAAGATGTTTCTTACATTGATTGCTCCGCATGGGGCAAGCTCGGCGAAATGATCGCTCAGTATGCCAAGAAGGGCGCCGGTGTGCTTGTATCAGGTCGTCTCGACCAGCGCAGCTGGGAAGACAAAAACGGCGGCGGCAAGCGTTCCCGCGTCGAAATCGTGGTCGAAGATTTCAACTTTACTGGCCCCGCCAATCGTGACGGCGGCAATTCCTATTCCAATAGCTTCAGCGAGCCTGCACCTACCGATCCAGCACCATCTAGTGCAGCCCCAGACGATATCCCCGAAGGAGATATCGACCTTAGCGAGGTACCATTTTAATTACACTAACAAAAGGAGAGTATAAAATGAAAAAATACAAGAACGACCCAAGTCTCTACTTCGATTATCGCGACGTGAAGACTTTGCAGCGTTATATCGACGCTTATGGTAGGATTGAGCCCATGAGCAAGACCGGCCTTTCTGCCAAGCAGCAGCGCCAATTGGCGGTCGCCATCAAGCGTGCTCGCCACATTGCGCTTTTGCCATTCGTAGCTAACTAAAGGAGTAAATATGTACGGACCAACAGACCTAAAGAAAAACACCCTCATCACTTTGGACGGCCAGCCGTACAAGGTGGTGGAGTATTCACAAAAAGTCATGGGCCGCGGCGGTTCTATCGTCAACGTCAAGGTCAAAAACTTGATCACCGGCGCCCTGCTCCCCAAGACTTTCAAAGGCCAGGAAAAAATCGAGCCCGCTGAGGTTACCACTCGCAAAGTCCAGTATCTCTATAAGGATGACGAGAAGTTCTACTTCATGGACCCAGAGACTTTTGAGCAATACGAACTCGCCAGCGACATGGTTGGCGATTCCAAAGATTTCATGAAAGATGGTGACGAGATGGAAATCCAGTTCTACAACGGCACCCCCATCAACTTGCAGTTGCCAAAGAACCTCTGGCTCACCGTCACCTACACCGAGAACGCTGTCAAGGGCGACACTTCGACTTCAGTCATGAAAGACGCTACCCTCGAAACCGGCGTCGTAATCAAGGTCCCTGCCTTCATCAAAGAAGGCGACGTTGTCTCAGTGGATACGGAGACTTATGCCTACCGCGAGCGGAAGAAATAGGACGAACAGATGGCAGTAATGGCACTTAGAGGGGCTTCCGGAGGCTACGGCCGAGGTATGAGGGGTCCGAGCCCCGTGACGACGGGAGCGAGGAACCCCGTCCCCGAGAAGTGCCATTCTGCCATCGCCACTACCCGCGGCTACCTTAAGCTTCAGGGCGCCGCCCGCGCCTTCCATTTTGACTTTCGCGGCAAGACGGTCTTAGACATTGGCTCCTCTACCGGCGGTTTCACCGAGTACGCTCTCGACCACGGTGCCAAGAAAGTCATCGCCGTAGAAAAGGGAACCAACCAAATGAAGCCCCCCCTAAGGTACAACCCCCACATCGATCTCCACGAAAAAACCGACATTTTTGATTTTAATCTGAGTGATGAAATTGACACGGTTGTCGCCGATGTTTCATTTATCAGCCTAAAACCAATCCTCAAATACCTTAAGCAGCTTCCGCATACCGACCTACTCATGATGCTAAAGCCTCAATTTGAAGCTGCGCAGAGTCAACTCAACAACGGCATCGTCAAAAACAAAAAAATCAGGCGAGAAATAATTAAACAGTTTGAAGCTTGGCTCAAGCAAAACGACTTCATCATTATAAATAAATACGATAATAAGCTATCCGGCAAAAACGGCAACGTTGAGCGATTTTATTGGTTAAAATCAAGTAAAAAGTAAATTTTTGAGCATTTTGTAAGCCCAAGAAATTTAAAAATATTCCTGGCGCGAAACAAACCGCGAAAAATTTACTTTTTTGCTTGCAAAATAACAAGTTTACGCTTATAATAATATACATGAACTTATTGCATGGCGTGGGCGATTTCTTCTCCCTAGATATCGGGACAAATTCGATGCGAATCGTACAACTTTCTGGTGGCAGCCAGCGTGGATGGAGTCTGCAAAAATACGCTTACATCCCCATTGATCAGAAACTCACTGCTGATTCATCCGATCTCGGCAAGAAGCGACTCGGCGAGGCTATTCTCGGTGCTGTAGACCAAGCCGGCATCAAGACCAAAAACATCGCCATCGGCCTTCCTGCCTCCAAGACTTTCACCGCTATCGTTGAGACAGAGACCCTCCCCGAGAAGGAGCTCAGGAAGACTTTTAAATACGAGCTTGATAAATACGTCCCCATGTCACTTAATGACGCTAAGGCCGACTACGTCATTCTTGGCCCCAGCCCAAACGACCCAGCCAAGACTGAAATTCTCGTCAGCTCAATCGCCAAGGATTATGCTGAGTCTACTATGGAGATGATCGAAAAGACCGGTCTCAATATTGTTGCCATGGAGCCAGAGCCGCTCGCGATGGCAAGATCCCTTGCTATACCTGGCGCCATCGATGCCATCATGATCGTCGACTTTGGCGAAAAGTCCACTGACCTAGTCATAGTTTACAAAAATGAGCCACGCCTCGTCCGCTCCATTCCGGGTGGTTTCGGTGTCCTCGTAAATGCTGTTTCTGGTGGCCTTAACGTCAGAGAAGACCAAGCGCGTCAGTTTATCCTCAAATTCGGTCTCGATACACAGCAGGTCGAGGGGCAAGTCTTCAAAGTCCTTAGTACCCATCTAGACAATTATGCCTCGGAGCTCGCCAAGTCCGTCCGATTTTTCCAGACCAAATATCTGGGCGGGCGCGTCGGTGGTATTGTTTTGTCTGGCTATGCTAGCATGATCCCGCTTTTTGCAGAATATATCGAAGCCAAGACCAACGTCCCCACCATGAAGGGCAATCCCTGGCAGTCCGTCCGCACTACTCCCGCGCAGCAGCAGGCACTCATGCCAGTTGCTAGCGAGTTTGCTGTCGTGATCGGTTTATCAGAAAGGAGCAATGACTAATGGCTAAAGAATTCAAAATATCCGACATCCTCAGTAAGGTCACCAGCAAGATACCCGTTCATCATCGTCGCGTTCATCGCGAGATCAATCTAGTCCCCGACATCAAAAACGAGATGATCAAGACACTCAAGCTTCGCAATTTTATTTTCTTCCTTTGCATCGTCGTGGCTTCTGGCAGCGTAGGTGTCACTTTCGTGTTTGGCGCTATCGTTGGTGGCCAGGGAATCGCCATCGACAGCAAGACGGATGCCATCAACGCCCTATCCAATAAGCTAGGCAGTTACAGCGATCTTAGCGATTTTCTCACCATCAAGGATCAGGTCGGCAATATTGACACACTCAGCAGCAACAAAAAAGTCCTTTCCCGTACTTTTGATGTGCTAACTGCCATGATCCCCACCGGTGCTGACACCATTCAAATCTCCGAATTAAGCGTCAACTTATCCAGCAGCAATCCCACGTTCTCCTTTGACGCCCAAGCCGATGCTGGCACCGCTCCGTTTATCGATTATCGTGTCCTCGATGCTTTCCAAAAGAGTATGCAATACCTCACCTTTGATTATGGCAATTATGTAGATCGCGACGGTAACACCATCCCCGCTTACTGTATTATTGATTCTGGCACCGACGGAGCTACTCTGCGCGACAGCAATAATAATTACTACGGTCTTTGGACTATCAATGCCGAAGGCTGCGATCCGGGTGCCGATGTTGACGACGACGGCAACACTATCAGTAGCGCCAGTAATTATCAGCTCGAAGAGTACGAGGGCCAGCAAGTCGTTCGTATTTGGCGCACCCCGCAATACAAAGAATGGTACAGCACCGAAGACATCGAAGGTCTTCCTCTAATGACCGAGAACGGGCAGATCTCTAACGTAGCCCATTTTGAGAGCAGCTGTATTAATTACAAAGTTGAGCTAAGCGATGGCCTCCCAGTCAAACTAGACGATTCCGACAATACTTGTATGCTTGTCCCAGACGGCACCGAGGGTATTAACATTACCGAATCCTCCAATGGTCGTGGTTCTTCCGACGAGCTAGTACTCAGGTTCTCCGCCAACATCACCCTTAATCCCGCGATTTATTCTTTCACCAACCAACATTTCATCGCCATCCCGCCATCCACTCGCCGCAATGTTACTGATTCATACGTACAGATCCAAAACATGTTCGGCGAGCGCGCCGCTGACTGTGCCGCCGATGATGTTGACTGTAATTCTAAAGTTAATCTAAACGGAGGTAATTAACATGGCCAAGGAAGTAGCAATCGGCAAAAGACTCAAAATCTCTGAAGCTCAGCAATACATTATACTATCGGTACTGGGGGCCTCCATATTTCTTGGCGTCGCTATCGCGCTAGTTATGCATTTCATCAAACAGATTTCGTTTAATACTGATGTCATTATCGCACAAGACCAATCCATCGCCTCCTATTCAGACCTCATCGAGACCATCGGCATCTGCGAAAAGCCAAAAGGCGACGTTTATACTAACGAAGAGCTCAATAGATGCTCACCAGATAGTATTGAACTCTCTAAGATATCTGGTACATTGCGCGCCAATATCCTTACCCGACTTGCCGCTAACGAAGCCCTAAACTCCGTCCCCAAAGGCACCGCCGACGCAGACTGCCTAAATCCCAGCACCAATAAAAACTACACCTACGCCGAACTCAACGAGCTTTATAACCAAGCCGCCACCGACGGCAACAACGAGGAGCTGAAATCTGCCAGTCAGCTCATCAAGAGCTGTTCGGCTCTTCGTGTCATCCCCGACGCCCTCCCCGCCTACAAGAACGAAGAAGCCCTCCTCGCCAGCCTCAACCAGCTTTTCCTCGTCTCTGGCTGGGAGCCTGAATCTCTCAGCCCGAGCGGCACGACTTCCGTATCTACTCTCGGTACCAATCTCAATAACATCTCAGTTAATTTATCCGTCGAAGCCAGTTCAGCTACTACCATGAAAGTGCTAGACAGTATCGAACACTCCATCCGTGAGTTTGATATAGAACGCGCCACTATCGAATGGGGCGGCAACGATAACCTTGTGCTCCGCGCCCAGGCTACCGCATATTATATGGATCCTTCTACCATTACCGAAACCGTTAAAACCATTACAGGAGACAAAAAATAAATATGAAAACAGATCTAGTTACATCAATTGGTATTGCAATAGTTGGAGTAGTTGCTGCATACTTCGTTTGCAACATTTTCATTGGCGATATCGAACCAGTCAAAGTCAAATCAGTAGACGCCTCAGTCTCAGCCACTTTGGCCGAACCAGACGCCGAGGTCTTTAATTATCGCGCGCTAAATCCTACAGTTGAAGTTTATGTTGGCGAATGTACCGAATATAGCGATTCTGGTGAATGCCTTGACGGTACCATCATCGAAGATAACTATGACGATCAAGATTTTGACATAGAATTAGAGACCGAGCCCCCCACCACAAACGGCGGCACCACTACAAATAACGCCACCATCGAAGAACCCAGCGATGATATTGACGCCGCGTCTACTACGGAGGGTAATTAATGGCTCTCCTCACCAAGGATGCCGAGAATCGCATTGTCAACCTCCTTCTTTCAGAAGGTCTAGCTGAGCCGAATCTCGTTTTGAATATCAAACAAGAAGCCGAGTCTAACGGCAAGCCTGTCCTCACAGAGCTCATCAATCGCCAGCTTATTACTAATGATATGGTATCCCACGCTACCGCCGTTATTATTGGCGTCCCTTACGTCGAGCTCAAGAACATCACCATTGACCAAGATATTCTCGCCAAAATCCCTGGAGACGCATCTTCTCGCGTCCTCGCGGTGCCTCTAGGTGAGAAAGATGGCATGCTCAATGTTGCCATGGTTGACCCCACCAACGTCCAGTCTACCGATTATATTTCCAACCTCGTCAATCAGCCCATTCGAGTATGGATGTCATCCGAGCGCGGTATTCGCGAGATGCTCGATAAATACCACGGCGATTTCTCCGGCGTCAAGGAAGCCGTCCGCGAGACCGGTGAAGAGGCCGCCGAGGAGGCCCGCTCCAATGTCAAGACCATCGTGCAGGACTCACCCATATCCAAGGCCCTTACTACGATTCTCAGCTACGCTGCCAAGACCAAAGCTTCCGATATTCACATCGAACCGCTCGAGAACTCCCTTATCATTCGCTGCCGCATTGACGGCGTACTTCGCAAAATCATGGAGCTCCCCAAGACCGTTGCTCCCGCCCTTGTCTCTCGTATCAAAATCCTCAGTAACCTCAAAATCGACGAACACCGCATCCCACAAGACGGCCAATTTACCGTCTTGGTAGATGATCAAGAGATCGACCTTCGTATTGCTATATCGCCAGTCACTTGGGGCGAGCAGGTAGTCATCCGCCTTCTCGACAAAACCGGCGTCAGCATGGAAATCGAAAAAATGGGCATGAGCGGCAGGGCACTACGCTCTGTACTAGACGGGATTCATAAGCCAAACGGCATGATCCTCACTTCGGGCCCTACCGGCTCCGGGAAATCCACCACCCTTTACGCCCTCATCCAGCAAATCAAATCCGAAGAAATCAACATCGTCACCCTCGAGGATCCGGTCGAGTACAAAATGGACGGCATTAATCAAATCCAAGTCAATGTTGACGCCGGTCTTACCTTCGCCAATGGTCTCAGAAGCATCCTCCGTCAGGACCCCGACGTAGTGATGGTCGGTGAGATTCGTGACTCCGAAACCGCCGGCCTCGCCGTGCAAGCCGCCCTTACCGGTCACCTCGTCTTTAGCACTCTCCATACCAACTCCGCAGCCGGTATTTTACCGCGTCTTCTCGATATGGGTATCGAGCCGTTCCTTCTCGCTTCCACCCTTAACGTCGTCATTGGCCAGCGCCTTGTTCGCCGCATCACCGAGAAAAGGGAACTATACAAGTCCACTGAGGTCGAGACCAAAGGCATCAATGACATCGTCGGTGACCTTCTCCCCAAAGATCAGGACGAGGTTGCCGCCGTCAGCGAGGATCTCGGATACCCGGGCTTACCAGTCAAATCAGACTCTCACTATATGCTCGCTCACGGCATGGATTCCAAAGAGACCCCTGGCGGTTACAAGGGCCGCGCCGGCCTCTATGAAACTATCGATGTCGATGAGGATATCCAGAAGCTCATTATTTCTCACGCCACCGCCAACGAAATCATGCGCCTTGCCAAGACAAAAGGCACCGTCACCATGCGTCAAGATGGCATTTTGAAAGTCTTATCTGGAATAACCAGTATTGAGGAGGTCAACCGCGTAGCTAGTGATTTATCATAATACTTGTGGTATAATATAAATATGGAAAATAGTGGGCAATATAATTCACCAAAAATAGAGAATTTACTCGAAGAATGCATTCGTCGCAATGCATCAGATCTTCATATTCAGTACGGTTTACCCCCCATTTTACGTATTGACGGCGCGCTTACCCCAGTAGCTGGCAGCAAGGCACTAAACGAAGACGCTGTTCATAATCTTATCTTTGCGACTCTTGACGAAGACCAGCAAAAAATCCTCATGAAGGACAAAGAGTTTGACTATTCTTTTGCTTTTGGCGACATTGCAAGATTCCGCGTCAATGCATTTCACGAGCGCGGCAAGCTCGCCGCGGCATTCCGACTTATTCCTAATCAAATCAAAAACATCAACGACCTCGGCATGCCCGCCATTGTAGAGACATTCGCAGAATACCCACGAGGCCTAGTATTAGTCACTGGTCCCACTGGCTCCGGCAAATCCACCACTCTTGCAGCCCTAGTCGATAAAATCAACCGCGAGAAGTCATCCCACATCATCACTATCGAAGATCCCATTGAATTCACTCACAAATCGCAGCGTTCTGTTATTGCTCAGCGCGAAGTTCATTATGACACCTTTAGTTTTGCCGCTGCCCTCCGCTCTGTTCTTCGTGAAGACCCCGACGTAGTCTTGATCGGTGAGATGCGTGATCTCGAGACCATCCAAGCCGCCATCACTATCGCCGAGACGGGTCACCTAGTCTTTGCCACCCTCCACACCAACTCCGCCGCTCAGTCTATTGATCGTATGGTCGACGTTTTCCCCGCCCACCAGCAGCCACAAGTCCGCACTCAGCTCAGTAATATACTTATGGCAATCTGCTCTCAGCGCCTTGTTCCGGCAATTGCCGGCGGCCGCGTAGTTGCCGCCGAGATCATGATAGCGAATTCCGCTGTCCGCGCACTGATTCGCGACGGCAAGACCCACCAGCTAGATACCGCCATCCAGACGGGTGCCGAGCAAGGCATGCAGACCATGGACCGCACCCTAGCCAAGCTTGTCCAGACCGGCATCATCACTTACGATTCAGCTCGCGAGTACGCCGTGGATATCAACGAATTAAACAGGTTTGTCAAGGGCTAGCATGAAACGCTTCAATTATAAAGCCAAAGTCAAAGAAACCGGCAAGTCCGTCAAAGGCAGCATCCAGGCTGAGAACGAGCAATTCGCTGGTCGGCTACTCCTTGAGCAAGGGTATATTCCAGAGTCCCTAGTAGAAGAAGGCGAAGGTATCCTAGGCAAAGCAAATCGCGTCACCAATAAAGACCGCATCATGTTCACTCGCCAACTCTCCACTCTAATCGGCGCTGGGCTGCCGCTCGCTTCCTCTCTTCGTACAGTTGCCAATCAGACAGAAGGCAAGGGAATGAAAGCCGTCATCGAAGAAATTCTCGCCGCCGTTGAGTCCGGCAAAAGCCTGTACGAAGCCTTCTCTGCTCATCCAGACATCTTCAACGGTGTTTACCTCGCACTTATCCAGGCAGGCGAGAAGTCCGGTACGCTTGATATCGCCCTGAAGCGCCTCGCCGATCAGGAAGAAAAAGACGCCGCCATGATGAGCAAGATCAAAGGCGCCCTTGTCTACCCGGCCATCATTTTGGTCGTGATTATTGCTGTGCTTGCCTTTATGATGATCATGGTCGTGCCTCAGGTGCAGAATCTCTACGAAGACATGGGCCAAGTTCTCCCCGGCCTTACCCAATTCTTGGTCAATATTTCGACGTTTTTCGGCACCTTCTGGTGGTTAGTATTGCTTATCGTTGCCGGTATTGGCGGAGGTATTTTTTACTTCGTCAAGAAGACTCCTTCTGGCCGCAAGGTAGCCGACAGCTTTAAGATTCACGTGCCAGTATTCGGTGGGCTTTTTCGCAAACTCTATGTCTCACGTTTTGCCCGCACTGCCGAGATGATGTTAGCTACCGGTGTCCCCATGCTTGATTCTGTCAAGATCGCTATCGAATCTACCAGCAATGTCATAGTCGAAGAAGAGTACAGCAAATCTCTCGAATCCATCAAAGGCGGCAAGCCGCTCTCGGCCTCCATTGAAGGGCTCGAATACATGCTGCCACTTGTCCCCCAGATGTCGAGCATTGGTGAAGAGTCTGGCAAGATCGACGAAATGCTCGGCAAAGCCGCCCAAGTCTACGAAAATGAGCTCGATGAGCAGATCAATAATATCTCCACCATGATCGAGCCTATCCTCATGGTCATCATGGCTGGCCTCATCGGCGTCGTCGTCGGCGGTACTCTCCTCCCAATCTACTCCCTCGTCAACTCCGTCGGCGCCTAGATCCATCCATTAGATTAAATATCTCTCCTACCTTCAGTCGAGCTATTTATTTGGCCAAATGCCTAAAGGACTAATAGCTACCCCACTCAATGTCATCCATTGCTACCACACCATTAAAATTACCCCAATTAAGGGGTAATTTTAATTACGGCAATACTTGTTAATTATTCACCATCACTGGTACTAGTCTTGTCGCCAATTGAGCCGCTAGCTTGGCAGTAGAAAGTTCCACCTTCCATGTAGCCATAGATAGCAAAGGCGTTCGAGCCCTTATCCGCTCTCGGCATAGCATCGCCATTGGCATCTGATTCATTACAGTTTGCACCGGTAATAACGAAAACCTGCGAACCTGCCTTCGCATCTACTGTGTCTAACGCATTAGTCGAGGCGTTATGTTCATGAGTAACCTCAGAACTAGGGCTAGTCGTGCTTAAGCCATTCCATGTATCAAACGTATACGCAACGACCTCGTACGGGTTGCCATTTGGATCAGATCCCTCTTCATTGATCCATCTAGCTGGATCCAGATAAGTTGGACCAGTGGTACTGCTGCCAAGAATTTTGCTTAGCCGCCCGCCATTATTACTCATATAGTTTGTCACCGCAGTGGACAGCATTGAGTAGTCATCTCGTCGCTGCGTGTTCCGCTGACTACGTTGCAGCGCAGGGAGAGCAATAAAGACCATCAAGAAAATCAAACCAGCGATCGCAAGCACCAGCACGACTTCGATAATCGTAAAGCCCTTCTTATTGTTAATATTTTGTTTTACCATAATAAATCCTTTCTAGATATTATGCTTAACGCCGCACAAGTATGACTTGACGACATATTCTTTACTTTATAATACCAAAAAAAACATAAAAAGCAAGAGCTTTTTATATAAATTTAAGCTACAGCGAGATATTAAGTATTATTGCAATACGCCCCGTAGCCCTGCATTTTGTAGACCACAGCGACCTTACGCGCATTGGCGGACAGCACGGGTGTAGAACCATCGCAAGTAGCCGAGGTTAAAATGTGAACTGTGTGATTACCCTCTGGGAATTTTGCATCCTCAATATTCTTGATCGAATTATTTATACAAACCTTGTTTCCATCATCAGTGACACATTTCTCTGCAGCCAATGTATATTTTTCTCCATCCGGATCCGCAAACTCGGACGACAAATATCCTTCCAAGTCACTGCTCCAATCTGTTGGTAGCATCCCCCGATTATTTGTCTGGTATTTTTTGATTGCGCCAATCAAAGTCGCAATATCATCTCGTCGCTGCGCATCCGCAGCATTCCGTTGCAGCGCCGGGAGTGCAATAAACACCATCAAGAATATCAGCCCCGCGATCCCCAGCACCAACGCCACCTCTATCATTGTAAAACCAAATTTTTTCTCACCCTTTTTCATATTTCTCCTTGCTACCATTATAATTTATTTTCCCAAAAACACAAGTGGTATGATACAATTAAACTATGGAAATTGGGCTCTACATTATCATGTTTGTGCTCGGCGCCTGCCTTGGCTCCTTTTTATGCTGCCAAGCCCGCCGCCTACGCCTCCGAGATACGCAAAAAGGGAAGCGCCGCAAGAAACCTCTCGGCTCCCGCTCAGTCTGCCTTCACTGCCGCAAGCAACTAAAATGGTACGACAACCTCCCCATCGCCTCGTGGCTCATCCTCCGCGGCAAATGCCGTTACTGCCATAAAAAAATCGGCCTCGCCGAGATCTTATCCGAACTCGGCACCGGCCTCGCATTTATCGCAGTGGCCTTTGGTTTTGGGCAGCTCATCAGTAGCACTAGCATTATCGCAATCTTTAGATCTGCAGATATCATCAACATTGCATCCTTCGCCATCACGCTGATTTTTGCGCTCACCCTCATTTTCTTGGCCATCTACGACGGTCTCTACGGTGAGCTCCCCAGCTTATGCTTGACTTTATCTATTATTTGTGCTATAATTACCTTAACCCTGCGAACGTGGGCCAGTCTTTCTGTTTCGCCCTTCGCACCAGATCTTATCGTGCAGCCACTTCTCGCTACTCTCATTCTCGGAGGGCTTTACCTTGCGCTCTATCTTATCTCGAAGGGCAAATGGGTCGGCGACGGCGACTGGCTACTCGGCACCGCCATCGCTCTCGCCCTCGGCACCCCGTGGCTTGCCCTTATTACGCTTTTTCTTGCCAATCTTACCGCCTGCCTAGTTATGTATCCCATCGTCAAAAGCAAACGCACCCACAAAATCCATTTCGGCCCCTTCCTGGTCATTGCCTTTTTTATCACTTACGCCTTCGCCCATTTTTTCACCATCATGATATGATAATTTTGAAATCATAAATAAATGTGATACAATATAAGCATATGAGGAAACGAGTGGGTGATACACTAATAGAGGTGAGCATAGCTATAGGTATTTTTTCGATGGTTGCCATTTCTATTGTGGCAGTAATGAATGGCGGCACTTCCAGCTCACAGACCGCCCTCGAGACCACCCTCGCCCGCGAGGAGATCGACACCCAGGCCGAAGCCCTCCGCTTCATCCAGTCTGCCTACATTGCCGATCGAGACTCTGGCGAAGATAGTAAATATAATGACGCATGGGGCGATATCGTTAATCTGGCAATCGAACCCACCAATGCCGGCTCAAAAACCGAATCGTACACGGCCTTCGAAAAAATAATCAACAACACCACATCCTGCGACGTCTACAGCAACGAAGTTTTTGAAAATCACGCCTTCATTGTTAACCCCAAGAACATGAATATTGTCACTGCAAAAAATAATGACATATTTAACCCTGCCTCAACCTACCCACGCCTAATCATGAGCAGTCAAATAAATGGCGGCAATACGCTAAGTGACAGCCTCGTCGATAATTCACTCAGCGGCGACCTTTCCCGAGTCGAAGGCCTATATGTTTTTGCTGTTAAAGACGCCGACACCACCAATATCACCGATCCCAATAATTCCGACACCAGCTCCAAATCCGCCTTCCTAGATTTTTACATTCGCGCCTGCTGGTACGGCAATGGCGACGACACCCCCTCCACCATCTCCACCGTAGTCCGTCTATACAACCCCGACGCCACTGCGACCGCCTCCAAAGCCACCGGCGTCTGGGTGAAGTTCGACGGAAATGGCGCCGACAACGGTTCGACCATCAGTGTATTTATACCGCTAGTCGGCGACAGACCCAATCTAACTAGAAACGGCTTTAGTAGATGGGGGTACACTTTCGCTGGTTGGAGCACTAGCCCCAATAGCACGCCAGACGATGTTCTTTATAAAGATGGAGCAACTTATACTCCGCCATCTAGCCTAGCTTTCAACGACGAAGTCACCCTCTATGCCATATGGAATCCTATCCCTTACGATCTCACTGTTAAATTTAATGCTAACGGCGGCAGCGGGAGCATGTCGGATCAGAAAGTCAGGCAGGCTACCGGCTCGTCATTTAATCTTAACGCCAATACCTTCACCTCACCAAACCCTCTATACTACAAGTTCGGTGGTTGGAGCCTTACCCCGGATGGAAGTATTCAATATTCTAACCAGAGTAGTTTTACGGTGCCAGAACATCCCGCATACCCCGACAACGAGAGCACTGTGTCGCTCTACGCACAATGGACCCCGATTTATTTAATAGAATACGAAACCAGCGGATCATCAAATACTATTGCGACGCACGATTGCGACAAAATGAACGGCTGCAATGTTACTTCAACAAAACCAGAAAAGGATGGCTACAGATTCATTGGCTGGTGCAGCGTCATGGTCGCGATCAACCAAGAATGCTCTGGCAAATTTTACAGCCCTGGCGACAGAATAGAAGGCTCGGTTCTAAAAGAAGGGGAATCGTACTATCTATATGCTATGTATGAAGTACACCCAGACACCGTCTTTTTACTCGATTCTACTGGCTCCATGAGCAACATGATTGCTGCTAGCAAGAGCGCCATCGAAACATTGGCAAAGAAAACCGTCACCCTTGGTGGCAAAGTGGCACTTTTTGATTATCGCGATCTGGGCGAAAATGAATACTACCCCACAAAATGCTATTCCGCTTCGGGCTGGAAAAAAGACGGCTGCGTTGCTGCTAGGCAATACTGTTCTTTCTCTACCTGTACTGTAAATAATATCGGTGGCTTCGTCCAAAATATTTCGGTTAATGGTGGCGGTGATCTTAATGAATCGATGCTCGCTGCGCTTTATTATATTATGAAATCATCCAGTTGGAGCCAAGGATATGTCAAGACCATCATCGTAGTGACGGATGCCCCGTATCTTAGTCCAGACCGCAATGGCGTTACTTACAACGATGTAATAAATACGGCAAAGTCCCTTGACCCACTTAACATATATGTTGTCACTACCAATGAATATTCTTCTTTCTATAGCAGCATCACATCAAATACTGGTGGCAAGGTTGTAATTATGAAAGGGCTCACCACCGCAGATCGGGCTAATTCTATAATCAATGGGTTAAACGACGTCATCAAATAGTCACTTCGTCTCCGAATGAAACTTCTCATGTATTTCCCGAAGATGCGCATCCGTCACATGCGTATATATTTGCGTAGTCGATATATCCGCGTGCCCCAGCATCGACTGCACCGCCCGAATATCGGCCCCATTCATCAATAAATCCGTCGCAAATGAATGGCGCAAAGTATGCGGCGACACGTGCTTCGTAATCCCCGCGAGCCGCGCATATTTTTCTACGATCCTCTCCACGCTCCGCGCCGTCATCCGCCGGTAATCACCCGACGTATCCACCGCCTGCGTATTCCGCGAATTATTAAGAAACAGCGCCGGCAGGGAATCAGTCCTAGCATCCAAGTAGTCCTGCACCCTGTCCGCACAAGCCTCCGAGATAAATATCGGCCTATCCTTCGACCCCTTCCCTCGCACCATAAATTCCCGCCGCTCCAAGTTGATCGAATCCCGATTCAGCCCCACCAGTTCAGACACACGCAGTCCCCCAGAATACAGTAGCTCAATAATCGCCCGATCTCTCAGCCCCGACTCGGTAGAAGTGTCAATTTGCTCCAGCATGTCCTCCACTTCATCGTAGTGCAAGAAAGTCACTTGTTTCCGTGTCACCTTAGGCAGTTCCACGAGGGAGGGATCCAGCGACTTGATGTCTCGTCTCGCCAAATATTTCAAAAACCCCCGGAGCGCTATCAAATGATACGCCTGCGTAATCACCTTCAAATCCTCCCCGCCCTCATCCGAGCCGTATCTATTCAACCGAATCCGATACTTCCTGAGCACTTCTTTTGTGACATCTTGCGGTTTCAACTCCTCTTTGCCCGACACCTCCAGCGCAATCTCCGCGAACCTCTCAAGATACAACCGATAATTATCTACCGTCTTCTTACTTCGTCCCGCCTCAATCTCAAGATGCTCCAAGAAATCATTAATCAAATCGTATATGTCCATACTGTAATTATAGCACGAGGACACGAGCCGTCGCAATCGAGGGACATAAAGAAAAAATTCACCTCCAGGTGGATTTTTTCGCCGAAGGGGCGAAGCGAAGTGATATAATCGTCAGATTATCACTTCGCGAAGCTCCCGAGATGCGACGGCTCGTGTCCTCGTCATTTATTATTTACAGAACTTATATGCGTCACGAATGATCATCACCTCTTCGTTGGTCGGCTCTACATACACCGGCACGGTCGAATCTTCCGCCGTAATAATACCGCTTGTGATCTCCTTAAAGCTCGCAATCGCATTATTTACCTCGTGATTAATTTTAAGGCCGAGCGGCGCAAGCCCTTCAATAATCGCCTCACGCGTGGTCGCCCCATTCTCAAGCACGCCGGCCGTAAATACAATCGCATCCACTTCGCCACCTAGCTCCAGGTAATACTCTGCGATATGGCGGTCAATCCTATCCACATACATATCCAGTGCTAGCCGTGCGTTTTCATCTCCTTCGGAAATCGCCTTTTCTACGTCACGGTTATCATTAAACCCGCATACCCCAAGCAAGCCAGATTTCTTATTTAGCGCATTATCAACTTCATCGTAGCCCATCTCGGTCTCATCAATCATATATTTTATGATCGACGGGTCGATCGAACCAGACCTCGTCCCCATCATCAACCCATCCAGTGGCGTCAGCCCCATCGTAGTATCATAGCTCTTACCATCCTTCACCGCTGTAATCGAAGCCCCCGACCCCACATGGCACACGATCAAATTCACCTTTTCTTTACCAAGCTTCTTCTGCATCACCTCAGTGATATATTTGTGGCTAGTGCCGTGGAAACCATATTTCCTCACGCCGTACTTCTCATACCACTCCATCGGCACAGGGTACATATACTGTATCTTCGGAATCGTCTGATGAAACGCCGTGTCAAACACCGCCACCTGTACCGCATCCGGCAGAGCCTTCTGCATTGCTTTGATTCCCGCAATATTTCCAGGATGGTGCAAAGGTGCAAATTTAGTAAACTCCCTGATATCTTTCATTACCTCATCGTCAATCACTACCGATTTAGCGTATTTCTCGCCGCCGTGGACTACCCGATGCCCCACACCACGAATTTCCGCCAGGTCTTTCACCGCCCCATAATTTACCAACTCTTCTAGCATGATCTTTACAGCTTCAGCGTGATCCTTAATCGGCTTCACAGTCTCAGTTTTCTTACCCTCATACTTAATAGTATAGAAGCTATCCTTCGCCCCAATTTTCTCTACATAGCCCCCGATAATAGAAATCTCCGCCGGCATATCATAAAGCTGGAACTTCAAAGACGACGACCCCGCATTGACACATAGTACTTTCATTTTTTCTCCTTTATAACTACACCTATTATACCACAAAATCCCCACGAGGAGAAAAGTATATTGACTTTTTGAGTATTTTGTGCTACACTTAATACATAATGAAAATGTAATACAAAATCAAAATGTAATACGAAAGGACAATATGGCCACCGAAACGATACACCTAAATCTGACGATGAACCAGCACGGGCAAATCACTCTGCCAAAATCTTTAAGAAAGCTCATGGGCCTAGAAAAAGGCTCAGGCCTCAAGCTGGTGGCCTCTCCGACCAAAGCCACTATCGAACGCGCTGAGACAATCGAAGAAGTCCTGGCAGATTTGGATGCCAAGAAATCCCCCAAGGTACGTGCTAAGATTAAGCAGCTAAGTAATAAAACCGCGGCCGATTTGCGCGATGAATACATCAGAAGCGCCGCCGGCCAAAAGTACTACAAGGAGGCATATGATCTCGCATAAGGAGTCTATCGATACCAACGTCCTGCTCAGAATCATCCTAGGCGACAATCCCGACCAGCGCACCCTGGCCCTTGAGCTATTAGAGCGCCCCGCGACAACGTTCTATCTATCCAGCGTTGCCATCATGGAAGTAGCCTTTGTTCTGGAGAAAATTATCGGCTACACCAGAGAAGAGATCTCCGAGAGCCTGACCAGAGTGCTAGGGGCCTACAACAACATAGAATACGACGAAAAAACATTACGAAACGCCCTAGAATTTTACGTTAATCACCCATCTCTGTCTTTCGACGACTGTTACCTAGCCGAAGAAACAGCCCAGAAAAACTGCGAGCCCCTCTGGACCTTTGACCACAAACTCGCCACCCAGTCCCCCACCGCCAAAGAGCTAAAATAATCCCCGAGGGGGATTATTTTATAGCACCTTCTCGAGAAACTCCCTCACCCGCTCCGTTTTCGGGTGCGAGAAGAACTCCTCTGGCGCTCCCTCCTCGATAATCCGCCCCTTATCAATAAACACCACCCTCGTCGCGATCTCCTTAGCGAAGCTCATCTCGTGCGTCACTATCATAATCGTCATCCCGCGCTCCGCCAGCTCCGAAATCAAACTTAGCACATCCCCAATCGACTCCGGATCCAGCGCCGAGGTCGGCTCATCAAACAGCAGCACCTCCGGCGAGAGCATCATCGCCCTCACTATCGCCACGCGCTGCTTCTGCCCACCAGACAGGGAAGCAGGATAAGCATCCGCTTTGCCGAGCAGCCCAATATGCCGCAGCAACTCTCGCGCTCGCTTCTCCGCCGCTTCCCGCTTCATCACTTTCAGCTTCACCGGCGCCAGCGTTAGATTCTCCATCACCGTCATATTATTTATCAAATTAAAATGCTGAAACACCATCCCGATATTCCGCCGCACCTGCCGAATATTCTTCTCTGTCACCACCTCCCCGTCAAAGATAATTTCTCCCGAGGTCGGCTCCTCCATCCAATTGATACAGCGCAGGAACGTAGACTTACCCGAGCCCGATGGCCCCAGCACCACCACCCGCTCACCTTCTTTCAGTTCAAAATCAATCCCATTCAGCACCTTATTCTTGCCAAACGATTTCCGCAAATTTTTTATCACCAAATCTGTCGCCCGCTCTTCCATTATTCCTCCACCCTCCTCTCACTTTTCCTTAAACTTTTTTCCACTCGCCGCACAATAAACGTAATCAGATAAATCGTCGCGAGGTAGAACAGCGCCGCCACAAACATCGGCACGATGTAGCTCGCCATGTTCTGCCCCGAACCAATATCCTTCGCCGCCATGTTGAGGTCGTACATCCCCACCATCGAGACGATCGCCGTCTCCTTTATCACCGTAATAATCTCGTTGCCCATCGCCGGAATGATATTTTTGATCGCTTGTGGTGCCACAATTTTGAAGAAAATCGTCCGCCGCGATAGCCCTAGCGCCAGCCCCGCCTCTGTCTGTCCTGGGTCCACCGATAGTATCCCGCTTCTGATCACCTCTGCCGTGTACGCCGCCGAATTTAGCCCAAACGCAATAATCGCCGTAATAATACTCGGGAACCCCTTAATCGCAAAAATCACAAAAAACATAATAAACAGCTGTAGCGCCATCGGTGTCCCTCGCACGATCGTCGTATATACAGTGCAAATAAACTTTGGCACCACCGTCCACTTAGTCTTTTTCGCCGTGTCCACCAGCGCAATCACCGTCCCGAGCGCCACTCCAATCAATATCGCAAAATACGACACCTGCAAAGTCAGCAAAAACCCATGCAGCAGGGAATCAATATATTCAGGTGTGCTAAATAATTCTACAATTTTATTTACGAAGTTATCCATCACTCAGCCCCATATATTTTAGCACTAATCTATCAATCTCAGACACTCCCTCCGCATTTTCGGTCAGCATCTCGCCCAGCACTTCATCAAACGCCGCGAGAAGCTCCGTTCGCTCACGATTTACCGCTATCGCATACGACTCCTCCACCGGATAATCATCTTCGCGCGTCGCCCCTGCATAATACAGCGGCAGCGCCTCGAGCCCTGGGTTTTTCTCCACGATCATTTTCGCCGCCAGCTCATCCGCTATTGCATAGTCCACGATATGTGCCGTTATCGCATCCGCCGCCAGCTGATGCGAGTCTATTCCTTTCAGCGTTGTTCCGGTCCCCGCCAGCACACCGTTCTCGATCTCATCATCCACAAACAGATACCCCGTACTCCCAATCTGCGACCCGAGCGTATGGCCAGCCAGAGCCTCCCATACTACATGATCGTCTCGAAGCGATGGCGGCATCTCCGCCGAGTAAATCACATACTGCACCGAAGTATAATAGGGAATCGTAAAATTCACCTTCTCCTCCCGCGCCGGTGTAATCGTAAGGCCCGCTGCTCCCGCATCCGCGATCTTGCCCGCCTCCACATTGTCAATAATTACGTCAAATTCCACATTTTTAATCTGGATCTTCTTCCCAAGCTTTTTCGCCACGCGGTTCACAATTTCCACATCCACACCCACAATTTCCCGATTTTCATAAAACTCAAACGGCGCAAACGGCACATTTGTCTCCACCACATAGTCATAATCTGCATCACCCTGTATAGACCACCACACGCTCACTCCCATCCCTGCCGTCACCAGCAGAAACATGATAATTAATATAGCGTGTTTAACCTTATGCATAATATTATTATACACCCTCCTGTTGTTTTATACAAAAAACTCCCACAAAACAAAATCGCAAAATAGCACCAAGAAGCCGCATCCCATGCATCCGTATTTTTGACATTTATCCTGCGGTATGTTATAGTAATTATAGAGGCGATCTATAATCGTCAGTCCTTTTATTCCATAGCCGACGGGCTTTAAACGAGGAGGGAATATGCGAGATTTGATCAAACGCAGTCTGTATGTGTATCCTGGCATCCGATTCTGCTGGGGGGAGGACAGGTATGAATGCACATACGACATCTCGGAGGTCGCAGAGCAGTTTGACGGTTGCTACTCCATTCACAATGCCGTTATCGCTTTCTGCGTCGACCGCAAGATGTACGTCATTCCTTACGAGATTGCAGTTCTGGAGTCTCTGCGCCGCTATGGCTTTCCGGAAAGGGAATTCTTCGTGCCGTTCTCGCACAAAGATTACCCCAAGGGCAAAAAGGCCGAATGGCAGCTTGCCAGAGTTAGGGCAATGCAGCTCTTCCATCCGTAAGATTATTATTCCCGTCACAGCTCGCCCCACCTCCACGGTGGGGCATTTTTTAGTATCTTAGAGTCTGAAAGATGCTTCATGATTCAGGTTATAACCATGCCGAATTCGACGGATTTAAAATAAAGCCAACACGCCCGCCCATTTTAAGCTCATTTTTAATCTTCTGCAGTATAATTAATAGTAGATAACAAGGAGATTATATGCAAAACCAAAAACAGCAATCAGGGAACACCCCACCAAGCGGCGCCCCATCCGGCACCCCCGGCGGTCAAAGCTCCAGCAGTGTCTCTCATAGCGGCGCTACCGAGCTCGCCAGCGACGCCACCCTTTCCGACCAAACCTACTCCAGCACCGGCTCTGCCGAAAACGCCCTCCTAGTCAAAGGCGCCACCATTACTCTAGAGAACCCCACAATCACCAAATCCGGCGACGACAGCGGCGACAATTCCGATTTCTACGGCACCAACGCCGCAGTTTTTGCCTACGACGACGCAACCTTAAACATCACCGGCGGCACCATCACCACTGACGGCTCGCACGCCAACGCCGTCTTCGCTTACGGCTCCGGTACCATCAATATCACTGGCACAAAAATTACCACCAGTTCCAACAACTCCGGCGGAGTCATGGTTACCGGCGGCGGCACGCTAAACGCCACCAACCTAACCGTCGAAACTTCCGGCAACTCCTCCGCGCCAATCCGCAGCGACCGCGGCGGCGGCACCCTCACCGTCACCGGCGGCAGCTACACTTCTAGCGGCACCGGCAGCCCCGCCATTTATTCCACCGCTGACATCATCGTCAAGAACGCCAAGCTTACCGCCACCGCGTCCGAGGGCATCGTCATCGAAGGCCTCAACAGCGTCACTCTCGAAGGCACCACTGTCACCGACACCAATAACACCCTCAACGGCAATTCCGAAACCTACAAAAACATCTTTATTTATCAATCCATGAGCGGCGACGCCGAAACCGGCACCGGTACCTTTACCGCCAAAAACAGCACCTTCGTCACCAACCAAGGCGACCATTTCTTCATCACCAATACCACCGCCGTCATCAATCTCGAAGGCAACACATTTACAAACAACGACTCCACCGGCGCCTTCCTCCGCGCCCAGTCCGGCAAATGGGGCACTTCCGGCAGTAATGGCGGCGACGTCACACTCAATGCCACCTCGCAAGAGATCATCGGCGACATTATCATTGACAGCATCTCCTCGCTCGACCTGAACCTGACCGGAAGCTACTACAAAGGCACCATCGAAAACGACGGGACCGTCAACCTGACGCTAGACGCTAGCTCCATCGTCGTTTTGACTGGCGACTCCTACCTGACTTCCCTAGACAATGCCACGTCCGACAACTCCAACATCTACGCCAACGGCTACAAACTCTACGTCGCCGGCACAGAAGTCTCCATCAACCAAAGCGAAGCCCCTGCCTCATTCCTGACCGGCGCCACCGAGACCATCATCAGCGAAGAAACCATCATCAGCGAAACGCAAGATGTCCCCAGCAACGACACAGGCATCAACATCCCAGTTCTAATCTCTTGCATCATCGGCGGAATCTTAGTTGCCGGCGCAATCGCCGCAATCATCATCAAGAAAAAACACCACCCCAAACAAATACCGCCCGAAACTACCTCTGGCGATCAACAAAAATGGTGACCTGGGAGCGACTTGCATCTTTAGATTCGAGTCCAAGCTCATTCAACCCCCTCTGGAATAGCTTAACAAAAATGGTGACCCGGGAGCGACTCGCATCTTTAGATTCGAGTCCAAACTCATTCAACCCCCTCTGGAACAGCTTAACAAAAATGGTGACCTGGGAGCGACTCGAACGCTCAACCTTTTCCTTAGGACGGAACTGCTCTATCCATTGAGCTACCAGGCCAATCAAATATATGCTATAATTATATCATGAATCTGTTAAAGAAGAAAGATACTAAAAAAACCGAGCAGGAAAGAGTCGAGGAGCGCCGCGAAGAGGTCCTCGCCACCGGCCGCAAATTCAAATATCCCCTCCAGTGGACCAAGCACCGCATCGTTATTAACACCATTCTTATATCAGTTATTGTGCTGGCGATGGTCGTCATTGGCGGTTGGCTCGCGCTTTATCGTCTAAACATGACAGATGACCTTCTCTTCAGAGTAACTAAAGTCATCCCACTTCCAGTTGCAGTAGTCGATTCCGAAAATGTCCGCTTTTCAGATTATCTCACATTTTACCGCAGCAGCATCACCTCTATCGAGCGCCAATCTGGCAGCCAGTTTGACGAAAGCTCCGCCGATCAAATCAAAGCCGAGTACAAGCGCTCCGCCCTCACTGAGTCAGAAGATTACACCTATGCCGTCAAGCTAGCCAAATCTCAAGATATCACCGTCACCGATGAAGAAGTCGCTGCTGAGTTCGACCGTCACCTCAAGATTGGTGGTATCGACCGCAGCGAAGAAGCTTTTGTCAAAATCATCGAGGATAATTTTAATCTCACCAAAGACGAATACGAACGCATGCTCTACCTCACCCTCATCAAGGCCAAAGTTGAGATGGCCATCGACGACAAAGCCAACAAAACTGCCGCCGAGGTAGAGAAGCTACTCAAAGATTCGGGTTACGACTACGCCGCAGTTGCCGACCAGCTGGGCGACAGTATCATCTATGAGGAGACTGGCGGATTGGTGGATAGTAAGAACTTAGACGGCGGCCGCGCCACCGAAGCCATGAAGCTAGAGCCCGGCCAGAGCAGCGACAAGTTCGTCTCCATGAACGGCGACGGCTACTATTTCGTCAAGCTCATCAACAAGACCGACACCGAAGTCAACTTCGTCTCCATCAAAGTCCCCTTCACCGAATTTGATTCTCGCATGTCATCTCTCCGCGAAGACGGCAAAATCTCCGAGTACATCACCATCGAGTCTCCCTCCGTTGACGAATAGCCAAACAGTATATTAGGACATAAAACCGAGCAAAAATCAACGTTGCAGAAAACCGGGCGGCGGTATATAATAGTAATTGCTACAATTAATCATATTTATCAAAAGTAGTCGATATTTATTATCGTGCATACTAATAAAACATAAAATGGCATCGTGAGGATACCACGTTTTATTAGTATGACTACTGATAAATATGATTGGTTGTAGCACCTTGCGGTGCCATTTTTATTAATACCGTAAAAGAGACAAATGGCACAAATAACCTTGTGCCAGCCTCATTTAAGATGGCACCGCTGGGGGATAAAAAAGAAGGGGATAAAAAGGAGGGGGATAAAAGGGGCAAAGGGGGA
>JAFWNY010000002.1 GCA_017510075.1 Candidatus Saccharimonadota bacterium
CATACCTTCTCGGTAGCAATTATGCTGCCAATGGTTATTGCGATTAGTGGCGTGAGCAAAATAAGCGAGGTCACCCCGCCAACGGAAGAAGTGTTAGAACCGTTGGCGGGGGAACGCCGCTTATTAGTTAGTTTACGAATTGTGTTTGCGAGATTTGTCATGATGTGACCCTTTCTATTAGTTATTCTTTCCATGGGCCACCTATAAAAATGGCACCGCTTGGGTGCAAATTGTTCGACATGCGTACCAGATTTTGTAAATCAAGCAAAGCGCTATCGGACCCCAAAACGGTGCCGTTTCTACACTTTACTTAATTTACTCAGATTTAAAATATCCTGGCACATTTTAAATCATGTCAAACAATTTGCAATACCATTGTACCACGTAAAAAACCAAAATGGAATACCCAATTTTCGCCTAGTTTTGCACAAGATTAGCGCCAGTAGGCTTTGCCGGCGAGGCGGACGTCGATATACTGGAAATCAGCGATTCCCTGGCCGGCGAGGTAGCGGATCATGCGGTCGGCATCTTCGGTTGAAACGGCGGTGCCGCGGTCGATGATGAGTTTAATAAAGCCAGTGTAGCCTTCGAGATAGAAATCAACCTCGCGGACAGCGCCGGTGGGGAGGACGGCTTTGACTGGTTGATAGCCGAGGTCGCGAAAATCGGCTTCGGCCTGGCCGATGTATTCACGCATACGAGCGGTGATTTTGCCGCCGGTGGCCGAGGCGTCTTCGTCGACAATCTCGATAGTGGGCTCGTAGGAGACCTCTGTGATTTCGCTTTCGGTAGCGACTGGGAGTGATTCCCTTTCCCCACCAAAAAAGCTAAACCCGAGATATATCAAAATGGCAGCAAGCACAATAAAACCGGTCGTCACGACGACGATGCGGTGGGTTGTTTTTTGTTTGTCTTTTTTGCGGGCAGCGGCACGTTCGTTCTTGGTCTCGAGACGTTCACGCTGCTCGCCAATGGTACGACCGACTACGACTCGTCCTTGTTTGTTTTTTCGCCCACCACTAGACATGCTTTAAGCCTCCTCCAGGATAATATCTGCTAAGCGCTTGGCGGCATCGGAGCGAGCTTCCTTAGCAAGCTGATCGGCCATATCGGCGCGGAGGCGCGGGGATTTAACGAGATGACGGATTTCATCAAGTAGCAGAGTGGGCTGCTGCATCATCGCCATATCGCTGACAACAGAAGCGGCACCGGAAGCTTTGAGGCGCTCGGCGTTTTTCTGCTGGTGGCCGCCAGGGAGACGTTCGAAGGGTACGAGAATAGTGGCTTTCTTTAGTCCCGCCATCTCGGCGATAGTAGTGGCGCCGGCGCGTGAAACCACCACGTCAGCAGCGCCCATCAGCTCGTCCATGGTGGTATTAAACTCCCACATGCGGAAGTTAGATTCGAGTGAAGCTTTGTCCCAATTCTCGTAGCGCTTTAAGTCTACCATGTTCTCATAATGCTTGCGCCCTGCCACTAGTCCCACGGAGGCAATTTTGAGTAGTTCTGGCAAAATGATGCGGGTGACTTCGTTGAGGTTTTCTGACCCTTGTGAGCCGCCAGTAATGACCACGAGGGGCTTGTCGGGATTAAACGAGAAGGCTTTTTTGAGGCTGATCTGCTTGGTAGGGCTGACTGGCTTGAATTCTGGCCCGACTGGGATGCCCGTCCAGATATAATTTGGGTGGGCGGCTTGTAATTCTTCAGAAATAGGCATACCGAAGGCGACTTTCTTGGCCTTTTTCATAAGTAGGCGATTAGCAAGACCGGCGACAGTGTCGGACTCATGGATGATGTAGGGGATTTTGAAAAGCTTGGCCACCATGCCTACGGGTAGGCAAACATAGCCGCCTTTCAAGAAGATGACATTGGGCCGAGAGGATTTACGAACAAGACGGCAGAAGGCAGTGATTAACCCAGCAAGAAAGCCAAAAAAACCAATGATATTACCAAATAGAAGATCTTTAAGGGTGATATCAAAATGTGTGAAATAATCTTTGAAGCGCCAGTTAGCATAGCGATGGAACTTCCCCGCTGGGATGCGGCGTACCCGAATATATGGTTCTTTGCGGCGACGAGTTGAACTCTTCTCTTCGCCCCAAGCGACACCGAGCTCGGTGGTGAGTTTGGTGACGTTGTTATAATATTTAAAATCAGTCCAAAACTGCACTTCGGTGCGTGGTTTTTTGTCTAAAATTTCACGAACTACGGCGACGGCTGGCGTGATGTGACCCCCCGAGCCGCCCCCGACTACTAATATCTTCATTTTTTATTACCTCTCTACTAGTATAACACGAAATTTGGCAAACGCAGCCAATTGCAAAAGCAATAAAGAGCATACTGGTGCCACCATAAGATAGGAGCGGCAGAGTGATGCCGGTGACGGGCACTAACGAAGTCATGGCCATGATGTTGACTACGACCTGAGCGAGCGTCCACGAAAATACACCAATGACCAGAATGCGCCTATCCATATCCGCAGTGCCGTCGGCGACTTTAAGCATCCTGAGGAGCAACGCGCCGAAGACTACTAAAATGATTAGCAGGCCGATAAAACCGAAAGTCTCGCCCATGATAGCAAAAACGGAATCGTTGATGGACTCTGGTAGATAGCCAGTAGCTTGCACGGAATTGCCAATGCCGACGCCGGTGAGCCCGCCGACGCCAATAGCAAGCATGGCGTTTTCGATATGGTAAGTAGAATCTGAGCTCTCAGCGCCTTGGAGAGTGTCGAGCCAGGCGTTGACGCGCTCCATGCGGTGCGCAGAGGTAGCGACGGCACCTACGGCTACTACTAGGACTAAAGCCAACATAATAAGATATTGTTTGGCGGGGACCCCTGCAACAAGTAGAGTACCAAATATAATAGAGATCAGGGCTACGCCAGTACCGAGATCACCCTGCGCGATAACTACAAGGAATAAAGAGAGCCCACAGACAAGAAGTAGCGGAAGCCAGAATTCTTGCCATTTACCTACTACCCCTTCTTCTCTTTTGCGAGTGAGAAAATCTGCGAGATAAATGACGAGGGCGAGTTTTAGGAATTCGGCGGGTTGAAAACTCACGGGGCCGAGATTGTACCAGCGACACTCACCGAGCTCACACTTGGCAAGACTCGAACCACTAAGAGCCAACACCCACAATAATACTGAAAGCGCTAAGGCCGTGATCATGATAGGTTTGGAGTATTTTTGGATGTATTTGTATGGGATAACTTTGAAGGCTAAGAAAAACGCCGCTACCGATATAAGAACTGAGCGGAGCTGCCCTAGGAAAAAATCATGGGTGCCGTAGTTTGTGCCGTAGGTATTATTCAAAACGTTGGCGCGCATGGGGCCAATTGCATAAATGATGATTAGGCCCAGCGCCATGAGGCCTAGTGTGGCAAATAATATCACTAAATCTGATTTGTGCTTGCGAGTCTTCAAATAGCACCTCCAGTCGCGGCGATAAAGACGCCCAAAATAGCGCAGACGCCAGCGATAATCCAAAAGCGCATGACGATTTTGGCTTCGCCCCAACCTTTGGCCTCAAGATGATGATGCAAAGGGGCGGAAATGAAGATTTTGCGGTGGAGGAATTTCTTGCTGGCTAGCTGGATAAGGCTGGAGGCAGTCTCCACGACAAGAGGCAGCCCGATAATAGGTAGAAGCAGGAATGAATTAGTCATCATAGCCACTACGCCGAGCCCGGCGCCGAGAGCGAATGAGCCGGTGTCGCCCATCATGAAACGGGCGGGCGGGACGTTGAACCAAATATAGCTAAGAAGCCAGCCCACCACTGTCATGCAAAAGCCGAACAATAATAGATTGCCCTGAAATAGCGCTATAATACCGAAAGCCCCGTAGGCCAACATGGACAATCCCCCAGAAAGCCCGTCTAGACCATCGGTGATATTAACGGCATTAGATGTAGCAACTACAGCAAAAGCGAATATCAGCATCATACAGATGGCGCCAACCTGGAAGTTACCTAGGAATGGAACGAGAATGGATGTCCAGCCCAATTTGAAGGCAAAAAACCAGCCAAGTACCAAACCTACCGTGGTAATAAGGAGAAATTTGACTGGCCCCCTGAGCCCTGCTGCTCCACGACCAGAACCGAAGATATTAATACAGTCGTCAATCACGCCCACCAGAGCGCCTCCAAGAAAGCCCGCCAGCGGTAGCCACGTCTGCCCACGGTCAAAGTTGAAAATCCAAGTCACGACCGTGACCGCTATAACGCCAACTAGACCCGCCATGGTTGGAAAAACGTGTTTGAATTTGTGGGCGTGAAGCTTGCGCATGACGGGTAAACTTTTACCGTCCACGGTGGTTGTTTTTTGCTTTTTCCAAAACTTATACTTATAGGCAAAATGCGTATAAAATGGAGTCAGCACCATCGCAAATAAGAATCCTGCGAGAGCCAATAGCAGTCCATAAAATACTTCATCATTGATGCTCATAAACATATTATATCACAATCATGCGCCTGGTTTAATTTTAAGATAATTTATAAGGTAATTTGATATGTCGTCAAAAAGGCCCATGGCGTCGCCACTACCGATACTCTGGCCTTCGCCCCACATCCGGACCATGATGACGTATTCGGGCATTTCACCGGCGGGAGCGACGAAACCAATATAGGAGCCAACAAGCTCAGCGAAGGTGTCATCGTAGGCGCCATTACGGACGACTTGGGCGGTGCCGGATTTGCCGCCGACGTCGTAGCCGGGGCGGTCGGTGCCGTCGCGGACTTTGTAATCGCGGTTATTGATGAGCATTTCGCGCATCATGGCGCTTGTTTCGTCCGAAAGGATTTTGTCTTCTATGCCCGTCGATGTAGAGCCTAGGGGTACGATTTTGTCGTCCACCAATTCCCCTTTGACGACCGTGGGGGTGCGCCAATAGCCGCCGTTAATGACCGCAGAGAAGGCCGTGGCGGTTTGGAGCATGGTGATTTTGAGGTTTTGGCCGAAAGTCATGTTGGCATAAGTGGAGTCGCGGCCCCAACCCTCATTGGGGTCTTCGATGTAGCCTTCGGCTTCGATAAGTTCGATGCCGGTGGCTTGGCCGAGTCGGAATTTGTTATAGTAGTAGTCGTAAAGCTTTTCCCTACCCTGTTGATTGATGCGAGTGGGGTCGCCGCCGAGAAGTTTGAGAGCATAGATGGAGCCAGTGTTGAGAGACCAGTAGAGGGCTTGACGCATGGTGAGGGTGCCATAGAGGCTGCTGCGCTGCTCGGCGTTCCAGATTTTCCAGTCGTCTACCTCTTCGTAATGCTGATTGAAAAAGGTGGTGTCGGGAGTCATGACGCCCTCGTTGATAGCAGCGGAGAAGGCAAAGTTTTTACAAATGGAAGCTGGCTCGTAGGGGTCGTCGGTGACATAATTGACATAAGCAGAGGCGTCGGTAACGTTGCCGTAATTGGCTGGGTCGTAATCTGGGAGATTAGCCATAGTGAGAACTTCGCCAGTGTTTGAATTCATGATGAGGACTGAGGCGTTGGAGGCAGCGGTATTATTGATAGCGTTTATCGCACGTTCTTCGACACCTTTTTGCAGGCCACGATCTACTGATAAAACGATGTTTTTGCCGTCCTCGGCGGGGATTTTGACGTTGTCGTTGCCGATTGACAGGGCGACTTTATTGACATCGGCGGTAGATTTCAGGAGACCGTCTTTGCCCGAGAGTAAATTATTGAGAGAGCCTTCCACACCGTACTGCCCGATGCCGTCGGCGTTGACAAAACCGAGCAGCCCGGAGGCCAAATCGCCCTCGGGGTAGACGCGCTGGTTGTTTTTGGCAAACCAAACTGCGCTGATTTCCTCGGCGGCAATCTGGTCGGCGATGGATTTTGGGACGTTTTTGGCGATGATGGCGTAGCGAAGACCTTCCTCAGAATAAACTTCGTCGAGATCAGCAGTTTGATATGTCGCGGCATAGGTGGCTAGAGCGTGCTGGATTTTGTCTTTTTCGGTCACGGAGGGATCGATAATGATCTGGTAAGTAGTCTGGTTGAGGACGACTGCGGCAGGTTCGTCGCCATCCATCATGTAAATCTCGCCACGTTTGGCGACAATGGCTTCAAGAAGAGTATGCTGTTCATCAGCTTTGGCGACCCAGTGATCGTGTTCGATAATCTGAATAGCAAAAAGTCGCACGGCAATGATGGCCAGTGTGACTAAAACGACTTTTTTCAAAATTTTGATACGATGATGAGAATTGGCGGCATCGCCACTGTTTGGCGCAGAATAGCGAACATTGCTGCGCTGTATATTACTCCGTGGCATAGCCCGCTACCGCAGCATCCTCCATAACGGCTGCGACGGTACTGGTTTTCGCAGCTGCAACTGAGGTGAGGCGCGCTTTCTCGACCGCAAGGTCGTCTTTCTTGGCGTTCATTTCGGTAATTTCGGATTCTACTGAGGATATTTCGTAATCGAAGCTGGTGGCCTTGGTGCCTTCCGCTACATAAATGAGCCCAAACACAAGCGTCAACATACTGACGATGACGATCTGAGAGATGGAGCCAAGACTTCTCCTGGTATGACGAACGGTATTACGACCCTGAATAAACGTGGTCGTAGCATGGCGTCTAGTAATGTATTGGTCTTGCATTTTGGTTTTCCTCGCTTGATGTTTGTTTTGATTTTATGTTATGTTATGTTTGTTTTCACAATTTCTGTAGTTTCGCAGTTTGACCTTGGTTATCTTAGTCCGGGGGCTTTTACGACCAGAGCTATAAGTAAATCGTAAAAGCTTACCCAGGAAGGTCATACACTTCACACTCTCTTTGTGAAACTCTATTTTGGCGGGCTTTTTAAAGGCCCATGTCTACCAAAATCCGGAACTCGGGGCGAGACTCGCCCCGAGCAAGGGGACTTTAGCGGAAGTTTACCTTGACAGTTTGTTTGCGAGATTTATTCGCAACTAAAATTTGTTTTGGCATATTGCCTCCTTTTTTGTATTATGTTTTTATTTTATCAATTCCGCTTTCGTGCGAGTCGTAGCTTGGCGCTACGCGAACGCGGGTTGATAACTAACTCCACTTGTTCCGCAGTGATGGGCTTTTTATTGATAATTTCCAAGGGCGACTCCTCGCCGAGGCTGGACTGCTCCTTGAAGAAATCTTTGACGAGCCGATCTTCTAGGCTATGAAAGGTGATGATTCCGAGGCGACCGTTTTGGTTTAGTAGCTTTGGCAGGAGGGGCAGGGTTTTTTCAATCTGCTCTAGCTCGCCGTTGACTACGATGCGAATTGCTTGGAAGACTTTAGTGGCGGGGTGGACGTGGCTGTATTTTGACTTGCTCTTGATGAGGTCGGCTAACTCTAGTGTGCTGTGAATCGGACGATGGTGCACGATTTCGCGCGCGAGCATTTTGGCACGGCCTACCGGCTCTTCGCCGTAGGTGGTGAAAATGTGCGCTAATTCCCTTTCGCTATATTTATTTACGATATCGTCCGCGGTGAGCTGAGCCCGCTGGTCCATCCGCATATCTAGCGGGGCGTCGTATTTGAACGAAAAACCACGCTCTTTCATGTCTAGCTGCGGAGAAGAAACTCCAAAATCCGCTAGAATGATATCAAAAGTCTTTCCACACTCGAAAAGCTGCAACATAGCACTATAAAAATCCTCGTGGATAATGGTGAGGTCGGGCGGGAATTTCTGTTTTAAATAATTGACAGCAAATTCGTCACGATCCACCAAAACGGAATCCTTATAATCCTGTGTTACATCCAAAATTCGGCTAGCGTGCCCGCCGTAACCTGCCGTGAGATCTAAATATGACTCATCGAGCTTAGGGGCTAAACCCGCTAGGACTTCTGATAACAATACAGGGATATGTAATTTCTCCATATATATATTATACAACGTTTGAGATCGTTCAACTAGAAACTTCAGCGGTTTTGTTTCTGCTTTGATTTTTGTTTGATTCACAATAGATCCACTGTGATTGCGGCTGCCGCAAGGGCGAACCATATGAATCACAGCCGTTGAGAGACTTATTGTGTACTGGTCTTTCGACCATATAGAGTTTTATTGGGAGGTGTGTTTCGAGGAAGGTACGCACGATTGTTTTAACGCATCTCGCTAAATTTAATGCGCGCCGAAACTCCTAGTTGGTCGATCTCAAACTTTATTAATGTACGACTTGTTAGTTTTGTTTAGCGTTTTTGTTTTTAACTTGCGCTAATTTGAGTATAGTATATTTTTTTGGAAAATGCAAGAGCTTTTTTGGACTTTTTTGTAGATTTTGTGGTTTGGGGTAGTTTTCCACAAATGTGGATAAATTCCCTGTTATTTTACCGAACATGGGGACTGCGAAAAACCGAACAAATTTTCATTTCTGGGGTGACAGAAACCGAACAGGCGGTGGTTGATTTTTGGTTAGTTCATGTTGTAATTACCGAACAGACTCGTGGGTTGACGGGGTGTGGTATAATGGAATAAATAAGTGGAGATAAATTATGGAAAATACTGGTAACGGGGGTGCGGCGGGCGAGCCGTTCGATGTGTTCTTGTGGGCGAACGAGGTGGACGAAATCAAAAATAATGTGTCGGCGGAGCTGTTTTTGTTTAATAAAAACTACACGCCGTATAAGATTAAATACTCGGATAAGCTAGCTGGGGCGGTGAAATCGATGTTTATGCAAGAGGCGGTGCATTATATTATTGAGGAGGCAGACAAGGGGCTGGAATGCCGTGAGTACGAGCGGGCGGACGGTGAGGAGAAGGTGATTTATCGGACTGTTTTGTCTAAGGTGGGGCGGGCGGAAACTTTGATCCACCTGATTGAGAATGAGTACAAGGATATTGATTACTTCTCGGAGAACGAGTACGATTTCAAGAAGGTGAAGGGGATATTGGCGAAGTTTACTTATCCGGGGGAGTCTGGGATGAAGACGTTTTATATCGCGAAGTTGATTTCGGCCTCGGCGGCGCTGAAGGGTGCATCGTCGTGGGAGATTAATGGTGAATCGTTTGAGCCGTTTTCGGCGGAAATTGCGCTGAAAATGCCGGAAGATAATCAGGTGGCGATTGTGGATGGTAATATCATCGTGTTTAATCAGGCGAAGTTTGAGAATTTGTTCCAGTACGATTATAAGTCGCAAGTGATTGCGGAGGCGAAAGCGCGGGAGTTGACCGAGAAGTATAAGCTGTCGTTTGCCGAGGGATTGACGCTTGATTCCCTTTTGGCTGACAAGAAACCTTTGCTAAAGAAGGTGCAGGCGATGGATATTGCGGAGGAGATGCCGCAGGACAAGTTGCTGGATTACGCCGATGAGATGCAACTGGAGTTAATGACAGATGATGATGGGTCAATTATTATTATGGATGATAAAGATTTGACGATGTTTGTGAATTTATTGAATGAGGACTACTATATTTCGCCGGTGAATGGGAAGCGGTATGAGATAAAGTCCAAGAAGTTGCTGGGGGAGCCGGATGGGGAGCCGCCGAGGGGGTAGTTGCCTAGCCAATTACACCAGTTATTTTTCGCTCGACTCGGAGTTGGAAATCAAAAGGTTCCTTTCGGGGCTAGGGACTTGTTAGTTAGCAATTTTTACAACGCCCGGTCAGGTGGGAAGCGCCTTAATCGTTGGTTGCTAATGCTTCTAGTTTGCGCTCAGACGGGTGACCAATATGCTGCAATGGTTTCTATAGCCTGCTACGAAGGGCGCTTCCCACACTGCGGTGTTGTAAAAATCGTAACTAACAAATCTGGTCTAAATCTCATTTATGCCCCGAAAGGAACCTTTTGATTTCTTGCTGGATTGGAAAAGTGCGAAGAATTACTTATGCTGATTAACTGTCAGATAACTGAAATCGTTAGATAGTGAATAGCTGGACTTGAAAACGAAATCTTAAAACTCGCTATGACTATAACTGAGTGGCGTTGCTAGAAAGCCATTGAATAAAAAGTTCATTGTCAGAGTTCTCTCCACCGGTAAAAGTGACTGTGCGGAACCCTTCGTCTGTCCATCCGCTTGTTGGCGTATATGCAGTACCCATTGGTCCGCCATACATGAAATAATGATTAGCATTCGTAGTAATATATGTAAAACTACGGCCGTTTGATATACCCTCCAGCTCCATAATGCCATAACCTAAGCTAGCTATAAAAGAATCCATGTCGATATCCTCACCAAAATACCATGATGTCCCCGCTAAATTGATTGGTGCGCCTGTCGTTGTTTGCCAGATGGCGTAAAGATTTATGGTAGTTGTCGTGCCCTGGTTGGCTACGGGAATCACATAGATCCTACCAGACTCATATATGGTGCCAGAGCATTCCGTTTCGCTGGAGTTATCGGTACACCAACCTTTGAAAATGTAGCCTTCTCTGGTTGGAGTAGTTTCAGAAAGAGCAATAACCCCATTGTTGGTAGTTTCGCCAGTAAGGTTAGTGGGCATTCCCGTCACAGTATCAGAACCAGCATTGGCATTGTAGTTTAGATTGTAGGTGGTAGTCACAACTTTACCCACACCAATGAAGTTAATCGTATTGGTATAGGTACCAGATGCTTGAGTAGAGGAGGCTTTGGCGCCGATCTTAAACTTCAGACTAGTTTCACTGGCATTATTAGTGCTAGCTAGGATTATACCAGAAGCATTGTTTGACGAGTTATATAGTGGGAGACCGTTATAACCACTTGATGTACTACCAGCATTACCACTTTTCCAAGTACTACCAGAGTCTGTAGAATAACTATAGCCCCAGGTATTATCACTGAAGTTTGCTAGAGTAGCTTTATTGCTACTGAGGTTGGTGAAGACATTAGTGGTATTACTGCTACTGAGTCTTAAGTCTGTATAGTTATTAGTACTACTGCCTACTGTACCATATAGTGTATAACCATGAGTATCATTACTGCCAGCTGTGACTGTAATGACATTACTATCACTACTACTCCCAGGAGCGAGGTCTGGAATAATGAGGTCACCTGATACTGCAATCTGAACTGTAGGATTGAAGGTGAACTGCATGTCTATTTCGTCTTGGTAGGTGAGGGCGGAAGTGTGAGTTATGTTTAAAAAGCTGAGAGTTATGATTACAAAACTGAATATTATGATTTTTTGCGCCCCTGTAAAATGGCGTTTTATGTTGCAAAGATCCGAAGTTATGTTTTTATACCCTTGTATTATGTTATGTTTGACCTGCATGCTACCTCACTTATCGTTAATTTGTTAGCTTTTGGTGGTACTACCGGACATATGCGGGTCAGCCATGCCGGTAATACCTATCCCGGCGGTGACATTTTCCTAAAAGCGTACGAACGAAAAATGGCACCGCAAGGTGTCTTACTTCCATTCGCAGAGACGGTTTCGTCCATTGCTTATGCGGTGCCGTTTTTAGACGATACCGCAAATAATCTCTGCATATGTAAGTAAGACAATTCTATTGTAGCATATTTTTTCATTTTGTGCGGAAGATTTTTGTGATTTTTGGATGATTTTATATTGCTAGTGGTTAGGATAAGCAATAGGGGGATTGTAGAAATTATAGAGGCGAAAGCGGTGGTGGTTAATCTTGCAGTCGTTGGGGGTTGATTTTTATTTTCAGGTATGCTACCGTAGGTGCGGGTTGGAGCAAGTTTTTAGTTTACAGCGTCATAGATTCCCCTTGAATAGGAGCGGAACTAATTGGTGCAGGGTCCGCTCCAGAAAGGGGGGATTTATGTGTTGACGTTCTAGGTAAGTCTAGGTGAATGCCCCCGATTTGTAAAAGTAAAATAAACACAAAAAGGAGGTGGCGTATGGAAATAGAATGTGATTTTCACTTCAAGTTCAAACGGAAACCTAAAACTAAAAAAGTTACTGTCGTCGTAGAAGACGAACAGTAACACCTGCTTAAACTTGGTAAGTTCCTAGAGCTTGCCACCTGCTACCATTATACTAATGGTAGCAGGTTCCGTCAAGAGCCGGAAAATAGATTAGAGTTCAAAATAGGTGGAGGGGGTAAAGTTGGATTCGCCGAGAGTTTCGAAAGTTTTCTTGAGGTCTTCCCTGGCCTCAGTGACGGAGTCGGTGGATTGAAGCTCGGATTCGATTTTGGCGTAGTAGCCGGAGCGGTTTTCGATTTTGTCGAGATAGATGTAGGTGCCTTCGCCCATTTGTAAATCTTGACGACGGCGGCTAATCTCGGCGACGGGCTTGAAGCCGAGCTGGAGGATAATGTTGACGAGCTTTTCGTAGTCGGTGACTGAGGTTTCTTCGACGATGTCTACACCGGAATCTTCGATGTGGCGTTTCAAGATGAAATAGTACTTGGCGGGCTTGTCAACCGACTTCATTTCAGTACGCATGATGAGGCGGGGGTAGTTGGAGTTTGGCTTGTAGCCGCGAGGGACGTAGATGCGGTCGTGTTGCCAGTAAATCGGGGAGAAGTCGAGATCGATTTCGCTGAGCTTGTCTTCGAAATCGTCGCGGTTCTTTAGTTTACATTTCAATATAACTTTTTTCATAACTTAATTATATCACAGATGCGGGCTTCAAGGGATTTGACGCCGTTAAAATCGTTCAAGGTGAGCTTGACGAGGAGCTCGATGCGGTCGGTGGCGGGGTCTAATTGTAGCCATTCCTCGGGGGCGAAAAAGGCGAGGCATTTGAGGTGCCGGTTGTGGTGGTCGCGGAGGTCGAGGCGGAGATGGTTGCGGTCGGCGCCCATGCGGGTGACGTTTAAGAGGTCGATGTCTTGCAGGTGGAAAATCGGCTCTTCGTTCCCTGGTCCGTAAGGTTCGAGGAGCTGCAATTCGTCGAGAGTGGCGAGGGTGAGGTCGGAGAAATCGGTAAGGGTGAGGTCGGCGTGGTGCTGGAGGTATTTGGACTGGTCGGGGAGGTGGAGACTACGGTAATACTCGTTGATCTGCTCGCGGAATTTGTAGAGGTTCTTTTGTTCGACTTTGACGCCGGCGGCGCCAGCGTGGCCGCCGCCACTGATGATGGTGTCTTTGAGATGCTCGAGGGCGTCGGCGAGGTTGAAATCGCCGAAGCTGCGGCCGGAGCCCTTATAGACGCTGTTCTCTGTTTCGGTGAGGACGAAGGCGGGCCTCTGATAATCTTCGACGAGACGACCGGCGACGATGCCGAGGATGCCCTCGTGCCATTTACCTGCCTCGATAATGACGGGGTCTTTACTGACGCCACGGTCTTTGATCTCTTTAGTGGCAGAGAGTTGTTCAGTTTTACGTTTTTTGTTCAGCTGTTCTAATTTCTCGGCGAGGGGGGCGGATTCGAGAGGAGTCTTGGCGCGGAGGAGGTTTAAAGAGAGGTCGGCGGTGTCGAGACGGCCGGCGGCGTTGAGGCGCGGACCGATCTGAAAGCCAATGGCGTCGGTGTTCAAATTTTTTACTCCGGCTTTTACCATGAGCTCCTTGAGGCCGGGGCGGCGGGTTTTTCCTAGAACCTTGATGCCGTAATAGGTGAGGGCGCGATTGTCGCCTTTCAAAGTCATGTTATCGCAGATGGTCCCAAGGAGGACGAGGTCGAGAAGCCATTTTTCTTGGCCGTTTTTGATGAGATTTTTGTTTACGAGGGCCTGGGCGAGCTTGAAGGCGACGCCGACGCCGGCGAGATTGTTTAATTCTGGCGTGGGGTGGTCTTTGCGGTGGGGGTTGAGGATGGCAGTGGCCTCGGGCATGGCGTCGTCGGTTTCGTGGTGGTCGGTGATGATGGTGTCGATTTTTAATTCGTTCAGTTCGGTGATGATGGCGTGATTGCGGGAGCCGCAATCCACGGTGATGACCAGGGTGATATTTTGTTCTTTGGCTCGCTTAATAAGCTTCGGGCTCATACCGTAACCGTCGGCGAAGCGATCAGGGAGCATAATTTGGATGTTTTCGGGTTTGAGCCCAGCTAGAATTAGGGCTTGCTCCATGACGGTGCTGGAGGTGACGCCGTCGACGTCGTAATCGCCATAGATGAGGATTTTTTCTTGGTCACTGATGGCCTGCTGAATACGGGCGACGGCTTTGTTCATATCTGTAAGAGTGAAGGGGTCGGTGAGGTTGTCGTATTTAGGATTCAAGAAGCCAGGTGTGATACCGCGGGCTGCGCAGAGATGTTCAAAAAGTTTGCTCATTTCGCCGCCTCACCTACTAGCCGATAGTCTTGCTCTGGCGGCTGCTTTTTTGACTCTTGATGACGATGCTTTGAAGCTCTTTTAAGATTGGGAATTGTTTGTTGGTCTGATAGATTTTGGTGCGGCCTTTCTTGGTGACGATGAGGAAGTTGCCTTCGGCCATGCGGTTTAATTCCCTTTGGATGTTGCCTGGGTCTTCCTTGATGAGTTTGGCTAGACCACGGACGTGGGTTTTGAAATCGGGGTATTTGGCAAAAACGACTAGGATTTTGCGGCGCACCCGAGATGTAACAAATATATCTAACATATTACCTCGCTTAACTTGTTTTATTATAGCATAGGTTGGGTATTTTTTACAACAATAAAGTGATATAATTGATGTATGTTTTACGAGGTGATACCAGAGGGTAAGGTGGAGGCGCTGACGTATTCGTCAGATGATTCCCTTTTGCCGGGGTCGATTGTGACGGTGCCGTTAGGGCGGAGGACGGTGCCGGGGGTGGTGGTAAAAAAAGTTGCGCAGCCGGAATTTAAGACGCGAGCGATTTTAAAAATATTGTATTCAAAGCCGTTGCCGCGGCATTTGTTGGCGACCGTGCGGTTTATTCATGAGTATTATTTGGCGGCGTCGGGGGAGGCGGTGTCGCTGGTGCTGCCTAGGGGTGTGCAGAAGAAACGGCGGAAAACCGAACAAATGTTCGGTGATATTAGAAATACCGAACATGATTCAACTTTGGCGGAAATACGGCTTAATACTGCACAGAAAAAGGCCCTTAAAGGCCTCCAGGAGGCGCCAGGAGCCACGAAAATGCTGTTTGGCGTGACCGGAAGCGGTAAAACTAATATATACCTCAAAATGGCTCTAAATGCGTTGCAGGCGCATAAATCCACGGTACTTTTGGTGCCAGAAATAGCTTTGACAGGGCAACTTGTTCGGGTTTTTGGCGAAGTGTTTGGGGAGCGGGTGGTGTTAATACACTCTAGGCAAACAGAGGCAGAGCGACATTTGATTTTTGAGAGGATATTGGAGGCGGAGGGGCCTTTGATAGTGGTCGGGCCGAGGTCTGCCCTGTTTGCGCCGGTGGCGGATTTGGGGTTGATTATTATAGACGAGGAGCATGAAGGGACTTATTACCAGGAGAACGCGCCCAAATACTCGGCGATAAGGGTGGCGAGTTTTATGGCGAAGACACTGGGGATTAATTGCGTGCTGGGGTCGGCGACACCAGAGGTGGCGGATTTTCATCTGGCAGAACAGCGGGGGGCTTTGGTGCGACTGACAGAGAAGGCGAAAGCGTCAGCGGTGAAGCCGGAGGTGAAAATCGTTGATTTTAAAGAGAGGGCGAATTTTAGTAAGAATAAGTATTTCTCGGGGGCATTGCTTTCGTCTATCTCTGGCAATTTAGAGGCGGGGCGGCAGACGCTGATTTTCCATAACCGACGGGGGTCGTCGCCTCTTACTATCTGTGAGGAGTGCGGGGAGGAGATTTTGTGCCCAAGCTGTTTCCTGCCCTTGACGCTACACGCGGACACTTATATGCTGAAGTGCCATACTTGTGACTTTGCGGAGCCGGTGCCAGTGGGGTGCCCGAAGTGTGGGGCGCCGGGGCTGGTGCATAAGGGGTTTGGGACAAAATTGCTGGAGTCGGAGCTTTCGCGGTTGTTCCCCGAGGCGAGGGTGCGGCGGTTTGATGCGGATAACAAAAAAGGGGAGGCGTTGGCAGATGTGTACGCGGAGGTGGTGTCGGGCGAGGTGGATATACTGGTAGGGACGCAGACTTTGGCGAAGGGGTTAGATTTGCCGAGGCTGGCGACGGTAGGGGTAGTACAGGCGGATGCGGGACTTTCTTTGCCTGATTACATGGCGGAGGAGCGGACTTTTCAGCTGCTAACTCAGGTGATTGGACGAGTGGGGCGAGGGCACCTTGAGACAGCGGAGGTGATTATTCAGACTTTTCGGCCAGAACACCCGGTGATACAGTTTGCGGTGGCGGAAGATTATGAGGGGTTTTCTAAGTATTTGCTGGGGGCGAGGCGGCGTGGAGGGTTCCCGCCGTTTCGGTTCGTAATGAGATTAGATATAACAATGAAGACAGAAGTGACAGTGGTGCGAAAAGTAAGGGAGCTGATAAAGAAGTTGTCTGGCGATAAGAGGTTGACCATTTCCCCGCCCCAGCCTGCCTTTCATGAGCGGACTGCTCGAGGGTATACCTGGCAGATTGTGGTGAGGGCGCGATCGCGGAAGGCTCTAATTGAGGCATGCCGTGGGCTGGATAAGAACTTCAGGGTGACGCTGGACCCGCCGGGGCTGTTGTGATTTGTATCTGTTTGTGATATAATAGGCTTATGAAAATTATTACAACGCCGGATCCGCGGCTGAGGGAGAAATCGGAGAAAGTGCGCGTCATTGATGACGAGATTTTGGGTGTGATTGCTGATATGCGGAAGTTGTCACTAGATTGGGAGAAAGAGCACCCTTACGAGCTGTCAGCGGCGATGGCGGCGCCTCAGATGGGGGTACTGAAGCGGATTATTATTGTGCGCGACGATATGGAAGACAAAAAGAAGGCTACCTTCACGGCGCTGATTAACCCAGAGGTGATTCGGGCTGACGGCAAGGTGGTTAAGGGCGATGAGGGATGTTTGTCGGTGCCGGAGATTTACGGGAAGGTGCCGCGGCCGTCTAAGGTGCGAGTAAAGGCTAAACTAGAGGATGGTACAGAGGTAAGAATCAAAGCTACTGGTGAACTTGCACGGACACTACTACACGAGATAGACCACCTGGATGGGATATTATTCATAGATCATATAAAGGATGACGAAAAGGCGTTTTACCGAATGAACGATAAGGGCGAGTTGGAGCCGGTGAAGGATTACGAGGCGGAGATTAGAGACAATGTCGAGCTGTGGGGCGAAGAGTAATTAATAGAGGTAGGGGGTGAGTAAAAAATTTACACAAAGGAGGTTTGATGAATGAAAAAACGGGGTTGAAGCGCGAAAAAGTGATATTTTTCGGCAATGGGCCGCTGGCGGAATATGCATTAGCAGTTATAGAGCGGGGGTGCCAAGTGATTTTTTGTGCTCATGACAAAGCGGATTTAGAGGAGGCGGTGCGTTTAAAACGGGAATTTCCTGAAGCACACGGGGTACTGGCGTCGTTTGGGGTGTTGATTCCGGAGTCGGTACTAGAGGTATTTGAGCCGGAAGGGATCTTGAATGTGCATCCTTCCCTGCTTCCTTTATATAGGGGCGCATCTCCAATAGAGTCGGCTATATTAGCAGGTGATACGGAGTTTTCGGTATCGGTCATGAAGCTTGCTAAAGCAATGGATGCGGGGCCGATTTACTATCAGACAACGTTATCTAGCACAGAAATCGCCAAAAAGGCTGGGGCGGAGGTGATTTCGGGCTTAATTCCCCCAAAATCGGCAATCTATAAGGCTTTGGCAGAAACAGGGGCGGAATGGATTTGTAGGTATTTGGGGAATTTACCGGAGCCGGTCTTGCAAGATGACACGAAGGCGACTTATTGCGGAAAAATGACAAAAACTATGGGGGAGTTAACACCCGAAACAGATACGGCGGATTTGGTTTTGCGGAAGATTGTGGTATATCAGGGCTATCCGAAGCCGAAATATGCGTTCTATGGCCAAAAATGCACCATTTTAGAAGCGCATATACTGGAAAAGGGTGAGACGGCGGTTTTAGAAATGCTGTGCGGTGACGGCGCAATACTTGCGATTGACAAGCTTCAGCCGGAAGGCCGAAAGCCGATGGACGCGAAAAGTTTCATGAATGGGTATGGAAAATAAATCGCTTCATTTTTTATAAATTATTTTATCCCAGAAAGCCAATAATAGCGCGCCACCGATGAATATAATGGTAACTATAATTTCTGAGCCATCAATTCCAGATACACTGTTACTTAATCTGATAAGCAGAGAATATGCGGAGAATATCCCCATTATGCCAAAAATAACGACTAAAAACCAGCGAATTGTTGTTAAGGCTGGGGACTTATTTGGCATGTGTTTTTGCCCGGCCAAGACAGAGCCGTTGTATTTACTGAGCCGTCTGAGCTCTATGATGCCAACAATAACCCCAACTACACCGAAAATAAATACCAGTGCGAACATAATGACTGCCTCTAGATCACAAAAAGCACATCCTATCTCTCTGCATCCGCTGCAAAATATGGGTTTTATTAGAAAATACAGCGGTACAGCCAAAACAATACACGCTACACTGATTATTTGGAGCACTCTGTAGCGGTTTTTTATTGTAGCTTTTGATTTTTTGAGGCTCATTCTATACTTCCTATGAATTGGATGCCACAAGTTTGTTCCGGTTGGCGCGGATTTCTTCTTTCATTTCATTAATGGTACGGGTGACGATTTCGCGGTAGTCGGGGCGGTTTTTTTCAAGCCATTTGGCGGCTTCGGCTTGGTCGGTAATCATGTCGAATTCGTTGAGTTGAACTTCGGTAAGGCCTCTGCTAATTCGCTCGCCGATACGTACTTCTAGCTCCTCCTGAACGTAATTAAGAAAATCCTGTTTCTGGTCCTCTGGCATGGCTGAGAGTCCCATTTCTTGTAAAAACTGTTCATCAAATTGCATTTTGTTATTCTCCTTATGTTAAATTATAGCACAGTTCATTAAAAAAGCGGAGTAAAACTCCGCTTTTAGTTATTTGTCATTAATGTATTCTTCCAGACAGAGGTCGTTGTCTGATATTCCGTGGGCAATTTCAGAAGAGCCCACAAAACGGATTTCGTAAGGTTCGCACGGTACCCCGGTGATGTCTTCTTTGCCGGAAGGATAGCGGTCAATAAAGCCAAAGTCCGCTAAGGCTTCGTGAACCTTAGCAAATTCCGGATGAGCGGCCTGTCTTTCGGGTGTCTCGGTCATCCAGGTCATATTTCCCTCTTCATCTTTACCCCAGATAAGGATATTGAGAAGGAGGCCAGTATGGTGTTCCGAGAATCCCGGTTCTGAGACTTTGTTAGTCTCAGCCCATCCTTCGAGATTACCGTAGTAGTCATAGACCGCCTGTTGATCTTCCTTAGTCCGATAACCGCTATAGAGCCCGATTTCTATACCCTGATCGCGCAGCGACTGCTGTAGCATAGTGAACGCCAAGATGGTTCCCTTTTCTGCCGGGGTGGGTTCGCCATAGACATCTGAGATGTAGACTAGATCATCCTGGAGCGCTTTGTTGTAGGGACCGTCGAAGTTGTATTCGTTTTGGTCATTTACTACAATGAGATAATCTCGGTTTGGATTCATGCCGATTGAAAAAGCATCGGTGATGACAATGGTAGACTCGGTTTCCATTGGCTCATCAGAAGATGAAGTACTAAGGGCGTTGTATCCAATGTTGATAGCCAGTGCCGCATATATAATGGCAGCCAAGACTATAGCTATAAACACAATGATACGCATCCGCCGATTGAACATCCCAGGATTTCCGGAATCGTTTAACATATAATAACCCTCCTTTTAAATGTGCGGACAAATAACTGATTATGAGTATAGCATAATCTCATCTAATTTCAAGAATAAGCTGAATCGAGTGCTATAGGGTGCGTTTCTTTGTCTCGCGGGTGAAGAATTTGAGGCGGTCGTTTATCTGCAGATCAATCTTGGAGGTGGTCTTCAGAGCGAGGCCGCCGGTTTCGCCAGAGATGAGCTCCCCCACATCAATCTTTTCCTTCTGGGTGGAGGTGACTTCGGCTTCGCCGAGGGTTTGTTTGCCGCGGATAATTTTAGCAAGGTAGCCTGGTTTGACATCACCTTTTAACATCTCGCCGCCAGCGATGATGCTAGTCTTCTCAGTACGGAAGACGCCGAGGACTTTCATTTCGCCCTTGTCTTCTTCGATGATCTCGGCGTCGAGGAGATTCTCCATCTCGTGCTTGGCGTCGTCTAGAAGTTCGTAAATGACTTTATAGGTGCGGATAGGGACGTTGTCGCGGGCAGCCATTTTGGAAATGTTGATAGGAACAGAGACATTGAAGCCATAAATAACAGTGTCGTCGCCAGCAGCCATATAGACGTCGTTTTCGTTGATATCACCAACCCCAGTACTAACGATATTAAGGGTAATTTCGCCGTGGGTGTCGATCATTTTGAGGGAGTCTACGACAGAAGTAACGGAGCCGAGCACGTCGCCTTTGACGATGACGTTGAAGACCTTGGAGTTGTCGGCGGTATTCATCATGCGGAGGAGGTCGGTAGAAGTGACATTGGCAGAGGCGGACTCGTCAGCGGCAGCCTGGGCGTTAAGGAGCGCCATCCTACGGGCGGTTTTCTCGTCTTTGACTTCAATAAAGCGGTCGCCGAAGCTGGGAAGCTCCTTAAATCCGGTAACCGTGACAGGTACAGAAGGAGTGGCTTTGCCCTTGGGCTTGCCCTGAAAGTCGAGCATGGTGCGGATTTTGGCGTAGGTGCTGCCCGCCACGATAAATTCGCCGGTTTTTAATTCCCCACCGGTGACTAGGAGGTTGACGACGGAGCCCTTGCCGGTCTCCATGTGGGATTCGATGACGAGACCCTCGGCAGGGATATCAACGTCGGCTTTGAGTTCCTCAATATCGGCGGTGAGGAGGATCATATCTAGGAGTTGGACAAGATTTTGGCCTAGCTTTGCGGAAATTGGTACCATAGTAATATCGCCACCCCATTCTTCGGGTTGGAGACCGTGTTGGGAGAGATCGGCCATGGTTCTCGGGATGTCGGCGCCCTCACGATCTATCTTGTTGATAGCAACGATAATTTTGGCGTTGGCGGATTTGGCGAAGTTAATTGCTTCGACAGTTTGCGGCTTGACGCCATCATCGGCGGCGACCATGATGACTACGATGTCGGTAAGCATGGCGCCGTGCTGCCTGATCGCCGCAAAGGCTTCGTGGCCTGGAGTGTCAAGGAAGGTGATGAGCCTGCCGTCGTGCTTCAACTGATAGGCAGAGATGTGCTGAGTGATGCCGCCAGCCTCGTCATCTACAGTCTTCTTGTGAAGGAGAGTGTCGAGAAGGGTGGTCTTGCCGTGATCAACGTGACCCATGATAGCGACGACAGGGGGGCGAGTGACGGCTTTGTCTGACAGCTCTCGGTGGTAATCGGAAGTCTTAGTGGAAGTGTTTTTCTTCTCGAGTTTGACGTCTTTAAGGCCGAGCTCGTCTAAAATAATGCTGGCGGTTTCGTAGTCAAGGCGCTGGTTGATAGTGGCAACGATGCCATTTTTAAACAGGGTGCCGATTAATTCGGTAACAGAAAGGCCGAGGGCCTTTGACAGCTCATCTACGGTGATTGAACCAGCAATTTGTATAGTTTTTTCTTCCATATTTCATTTAATTTTACCACATTTTGAAAAAATATGCTATAATAGATGTACACATTAAGATTCCCGGGTAGCTCAATGGTGGAGCAAGAAGCTGTTAACTTCGAGGTTGCCGGTTCGAGCCCGGCCCCGGGAGCCAATTGGATTTAGCGCCTCTAGGGCGCTTTTTGAGTTGGGGGCTCGAATCTAAAGATGCGAGCCCGGCCCCGGAAGCCAAAATTTGTTATTAAAATCGCCTGTCTGGGCGATTTTTCGCTTTCATTCGTCGATAACCATGATTGTTTTTTGAGTTTTGTGTTACAATTGAGTTAATAGAAATAATTCCATGGAAGGAGTAAACATATGAAAAAGAATGCCAAAATAATAATCGCGGCAGCGGTAGTAGTAGTTGCAATTGTAGGAATAATTGCGGGAATATTAATCGCTAATAACGGTAATAAGGATCCCCTAATCGGTTCGTGGGCTAATGGTTCCTATATTTACACCTTCAACGAAGATGGAACTTGCTCTTATGCCTATAGTGGTGCTGGGGCGATGGAATGCACTTACGAGACGGATGGTGACAAGATTTCAATTCTCTACACTGAAAACACAGTACCGTTTGAGACAACTTATAGAATCGAAGGAAATACTTTGACCGTAGTGGATTCATTCGGCAACGATACAAATTACACTAGAAAATAGAGCCAGAGCTATTCTGCTGGTTCAAACTGATCGCGGAGCCGATGGTCGCCGATTTTAACGTAAGTACCGCCCGGGTGGTAGTAATCGTCGTGGTAAGAGAACGCGTGTGAGTAGGTGTTACGCTCTTCGTCTGGCCAGAAGTAGATAATACCATGCCGAAGATCATCATAAATCGGCATATTATCGGCATCTAGCGTATAGGTAACGAAGTCAAAAGTAGCATAAAATACTCCATCTTCGTCTGAAATACCGTAGCCGGTGACTTCATTCATGGAAGGTTTTTCGTGGTCAACTTCTTGGTTGCTCATATAGTCCGAGAGGAGGTGGTCAAACACTGCCAGTTTGGAGGAGTCGAGGCTGGTGTTGGCGCCAAGTTTTCCAAATCCATAAGCAGAAATACTACAAACGGCGATTAGAGCGACGGACAGGATAGCAATAAGCCAAGTGGACGGGTGACAAAGAACCGATCCTTGGTCACATTTGGATGATTTTTTGATTTTGGATGTTTTGGCCGCTTTTTTAGGCATTTGCTATACTCCTTATGTTATTTAATTTAATTGTAGCATAGTTCTGCGATTTTAAATAGAGTAGTCGAAAAAGCGATGTTCTTTCTTTTGTTTTGAATAGTCCATTTTATTTCTCCTTGTTTATGTTTTTATTGTAACAAGTGAGGCTTAAATGAAACTAAAAAGCTTGGATATATTACCCGCCGAAGAGAATGCGAAAGAGGCCGAGGGAGACGGCGAGCATGATGAGCCCGGCGACGAGGACGCCAGCCATGATAGCGATAATGGTTTTCTTGAAGTCTAGGTTGAGGATGCTGGCGGCGAGGGTGCCAGTCCAGGCGCCGGTCCCGGGGATAGGGATGGCCACAAAGAGGAAGAGTGCGAAATAGGTGCCGTAGTTCCCTGTTTTCTTGAGGAGCTTTTGGCCGCCTTTTTCGCCTTTTTTGAGGCAGAAGCTACAAAACTGCTTGAGAGGTTTCCATTTTTGCTTGGCGCCCCATACGAGGAACTTGCGAGCGAAGAAATAGATAATCGGGACGGGTAGCATATTACCGATGATGGCGATGATGAGTATCAACCACTCGGGAAGACCAAGGTCCATGCCGACGGCTACAGGGATAGCGCCGCGCAATTCAATCAGGGGTATCATAGAGATAATCAAAACAATGAGCATTTTCCAAATCATATGACCATTGTAGCATATTTTGGTGGATTTGGGCAGTATGCGGTATAATAGAGGCATGGTATATTTGGACTATGCGGCGACGGCGCCGATGCTTGATGAGGTGAGGGAGGCGATGTATGAGGCAGAGCAGCGGTATTTTGCGAACGCTTCGGCTTTGCATACCCCTGGGCATTTGGCGATGAATGAAATAGAAAAGGCGCGAGGATTGTTGGCAGAATTGATTGGGGCGGAACCAGAGGAGATTATTTTCACCTCAGGGGCGAGCGAAGCAAATAATACCGTGATTAGGACCTTTGAGGGGTGCGAGATTGAAACTTCACCACTGGAGCACCATTCGATCATTGAGACGGCGGAGCGGTACAGGGGCGAGGCTTTGCCAAAATTGTACTCATATATGCTGGCAAATAATGAAACAGGGGAGATTTTGGATTTGCCAGAGATAGATAGGAGTGAATTTAGTGGTTCCCCGCTGTTTGAAGTGGTGACTGACTGGGGCAAGCCCTTGGTGACGGATCGGCGGAAGGCTTATCTACACTCGGACTTGACACAGGCGCTTGGTAAAATATCCCTAAATGTGAAGGAGCTAGGGCTAGATTATGCAACTTTTTCGGCACACAAGATTGGTGGCCCGATAGGGGTGGGGGCGCTATACGTACGGAAAAACGTACCGTTCAAACCGTTGATTATAGGGGGTAACCAAGAGGGCAAACGGAGAGGGGGTACCTATAATACTGTAGGGATAATTGGGTTTGGGGCGGCGCTAGAAAAACTGAAACAAGAGAGGACTTGGGAGAAATACGATACTGAGGTGAGGGCGCTGCGTGATGAATTGGCAAAACGGATTTTGACAGAGGTGGCGGGGAGTAGCCTGAACACGGATTTGACCCCTGGGAAATCGCTGCCCAATATCCTAAATGTGTCGTTTGTGGCGGCAGAGGGAGAGTCGATTCAGTTGTATCTTGACGCGGAAGGGATAGTAGTGTCTACGGGGTCGGCCTGCGCTTCGGGCGATACGAAGCCAAGCCACGTCTTGATGGCGAAAACGGGCGATGCCGAGGTGGCACATTCGTCGGTGCGGTTCTCTTTTGGTCTAGATAGTACGGCGGCGGATGTCGAAAAAGTGATGTCGGTGTTGCCGCGGGTTATTAATTTGCTACAAAATATTAGTACAGTAAAAATGGAGGACAAATAATGGAAAACCAAGATTGGATTTACAGCGAAACAGTGAAAGAACATTTCTTGAACCCGCGAAATTACCTAATGGGAGATGAGAGTGCATTTGACTACGATGCGGTAGGACAGGTCGGAAATCCGGTATGCGGAGACCAAATGCGGATGTACATTAAGGTCACAGATGGTAAAATTAGCGATATCCGCTGGAAAACTTACGGTTGTGCCTCGGCAATTGCGTCCACTTCGGCGCTGTCAGAGCTAGCCAAGGGCAAAACTCTAGATGAAGCTTTGAAAATTGATGCGGAGGCGATTGATGATTACCTCGGTAAATTACCGAAACACAAGTTTCACTGTTCGGTGTTGGGGCACGATGCGCTGAGGGAGGCGATTGAGAAATACCGAACGAGCCAGCCTGGATCTGCAAAAAGTTAGCTATTTTTTGCGGGATTTTTCCTCTTCTTCAAGTTTTCTGAATGCGACTTTACCAACTTTAGTCTGCGGTAGCTTATCCCTAAATTCATATGCGGCTGGCAGAGCATAAATTGGAATATTACGCTCTAGAAGCTCGCGTATTTCGCGCTCGATGCGCTTCCCTGGTCGGTATCCTGGCTTGAGGACGATGAAAGCTTTTGGCACCTGCCCCTTATAGTGGTGGTCAATGCCTATAACAGTAGAGGTAAGGACAGCTTCATGAGAGTTAATGATAGACTCGAGATGAGTAGGATAAATATTGTAACCACTTGAGATGATGATGCGCTTGAGGCGCTGAGCGAAATAGACTAAGCCGTCTTCACCTATATAGCCGATGTCACCAGTGTGAAGCCAGAGCTTACCGTCGTCATGAAGCTGGATGGCTTTGGCGGTTTCAGCTTCGTCACCGAGGTAACCCATCATGACAAGGGGCCCGCTGATGCATATTTCGCCATCTTCGCCCAAGGGCTGGCTTTTGAAGGTGTCATTTTTGACTATTTTGAAATCGGTATCGGGCATAGGGACACCGATAATACCATCAGAGAAGGAATTCTCCGGCGAAAGACAGACTGCGCCAGAGCCTTCAGTGAGACCATAGCCAACACGGATTTTGGCGTCAGAACCATGGCTTTTTAGGAAATCATTGACCTTATCACGCAAAGTTTGATTAAGGGCGTCGCCGCCACAAATTACCGCGGTAACGGATTGCAGGTCATTGGATTTAAGCTTGGCATTGATGAGGGCTTCAAACAGAGTAGGAACGCCAACGATAAAGTTGGGCTCGTTTTTCCTGATGATCTCGGCGAATTGCTTGTGAGAGAAAGCTGGAATAAGAATGCACCCCATGCCTTTACAGAGAGGAGTGTGAATGCAAACGCCCAGCCCGAAACAGTGGAAAAGAGGTAAAATCGAAAGAACCGTGGCGCCTGGGACGATTTGACGTATTACAGTACCGTCGCAGATAGACTCCGCATTGACGTTAAGATTAGAGAGTAAGACTGCTTTGGGCGCGCCAGTAGTGCCTCCAGAATACATAATAATGGCAGGATCCTCACCGCTGCGCTCTTCGTGATAGTTGCCTTGGTAAAAATATGAATTAGCGATGAAATCTTCCCAGAGGACGACACGACTGTCATTGGACGGGAGGCGAACCTTTTTGACATGCAGAGTATTATAGAGCTTCTTCTTAAGGAAGCCTAGCCCATCAGAAGGGCGAACCACGATGATGCGTTCGAGCTGAGCGGTGTCACGCAGGCGATAAATTTTGTCAAAAACTGCGTCTATAACAAGGACGTATTTAGACTCGGCGACTCTGATGTAATATTCTAATTCCTTCTCTGAAGATAGAGGATGCACCATGTTGCAAATGGCACCGACCATATTAACTGCATAAACCATAGTAATGCCCTCTGGAGTATTAGGCATACAAATTGTGACACGATCGCCTTCCTTGACACCGTAATTTTTAAGGGCTCTAGCGGTTTTTTCGATTTTTTTAACAAAATTCTTATAGGTGACTTTGTGGCCATAATAGGAGTAAGCGATATTGTCCGGCCACTTTTCAGCAGATTGCATCACCATGTCTACCATTGAGCAGTCCGGATATTCGATATGGCTGGGGATGCCCTCCTCATCATAAAATTCAAGCCATGGCTGCTCTTTGTAATTTTTTTTCTTCTTCACAAAAATCTCCTTATAATAATTATATCATAAGGAGATTATTTTTGCATCTATTTTATTTGGTAATAGATAGTGAGATTTTGCGGCCCTCTTTATCAATATCTAGAACTTTGAATTCTTTGCGCTCATTGAGGGTGAAAATCTTCTCTGGGTCTACGTCGGAACCTTCGCCAAGCTCGGAAACGTGAACCAAAGCTTCAACTGCCGGGCTAATCTGAACAAAGGCGCCGAACGGTGTGATGCGGGTAATAGTTCCCTCTACTTTGGAGCCCTTTTTCAAAGCCTCAACCTCGGAGATCCAGGGGTCTTCAACTAGCTGCTTCATAGAGAGCGATAGACGCTCTTTATCAATGGCGATAATTTTTGCTTCGAGCTGATCACCAACCTTAACGTAGTCGGAGGGGTTATTGACGCGCTCCCAGGAGATCTCAGAGATATGCACGAGCCCTTCGATGCCATCGACGTTTACGAAAACACCGAAATCGACAACTCCAGTAACGACACCCTTAACAATGTCGCCAACATTTAGTTCTGAGAAGCGTTTCGCTAGGCCGTCTTTGACTGCTTCCTTTTCGGAGAAGATAAGCTTGTTCTCCTTCTTGTTGGCATCAAGAATGCGAGCCTTAATGGGCTTACCTACGAGCGAGTTGAGCCGCTGCAAGATTTCGTCTTTATCAGCGCTGCCTACACGCGGATAGTGCTCGGCAGATAGCTGTGAAACTGGCAAAAAGCCGCGAATCCCTTCATACTCAACGAGCAAGCCACCGCGGTTGGCGTCAAATGGGATAACCTCGACAGTTTCGCTGCTCTCGAGCTTAGCGTTAATCTCGTCCCAGCCTTTGTCTTTGACGGCCTTCCTGAGCGACAGGAGGACGTAGCCGTCGTCCATTTCGGCCTCGATTACAGATGCAGTAACTTCATCGCCGACGTTTAGATTACGTGCAAATGAAGCCTCCTTGCGCGGGACGAGCCCGATGCCCTGTGCGCCAAGGTCGATTAATATTTCGTGTTTTTTGACAGATAATACGGTGCCCTTGACGGTATCACCTGCTATGGTTTTTTTGAATGAATCCTCACCTTCCGCGAGAAGTTCATCCATCGTGTATTTTTTGGCGTTTGCCATGATTAATTTATTCCTTCCTTTTGAAACCCTTAAGAGAATCAAAAACTTCTTCTATTATATCAAATTTTTGTGATATAATCAAGATATGTATTTAGGTATAGATATTGGAGGAACTAAGACCTTAATCGCATTGTTCTCACGGCGAGGCCGCGTGCTCCGGCGAAAAAAATTTGAGACTGCTAGGAGCAGAGGGCGTTTTTTAGAGGAACTAGAAGACCATCTAGGTGATTTTAGAAAATACCGCGTCAAGGCCGTGGCGGTAGCTGTCCCTGGAGATATCCGCATTGAACAAAAAAATTGTTCAGTTAAATTTGGTAACCGTGAATGGGGATGGTTTAGCTTGTCGGATGTCTTAAATAAGTTATTCAGTTGCCCGGTCTATTATGAGAACGATGCAAATCTGGCTTCTATCTATGAATCTAGGGGTATGACTGGTAAGACGGTTTTTTTGACTTTTTCAACTGGGATCGGCGGCGGGATTGCAGAGAATGGTGCACTGCTAGCTGGTGAGTCTAGGGATTTTGAGCCTGGCCACACATTGTATTGGTATAAAGGAGCGGTAAAGGAATGGGAAGATATTGCTGCGGCGAGTGCCCTGGAGAAGACTTATCATGTAGACAAGGCGACAGATCTAAAAAAGAAGGAGGCCCTGAAGGAGATAGCCGAGCGTGTTCATCTGGGATTACCGGATATTATAAAAAAACACCATCCAGATACGATTATCCTAGGTGGGCCACTCGGCAAGATTTTCAAGCTATATGCGCGATATTTACCAGATGATTTAGGGGTTGTTTTGAAAAGGCCTCGACGGCCAACCGAGTCGGTGATATACGGTTGTTATCTGTACGCTAAACAAAAGAAATAAGGATGATTCCCTATTATGAGTACGGCCCAAAACTTTATCGAGAAGCTGCGGAGCGATTATCCGGAGTTCCTTTTTGACTACGGCCGGAAATTTGCATTTCGGCCGCCCAGAACCATCGTTTTAGGGCCGCCAGAGCCGTTCTGGGGGCTTTTAACGCTGCATGAAGTGTCTCATGCGATTTTGGGGCATAGAACTTTCGAGATGGACGTAGAGAGACTCAGGATGGAGGCTGCTGCGTGGGAAAAAGCGCGGGAGTTGGCTGATCTTTATGAGGTTGAAGTAGATGAAGAGGTGATTCAGAGAGAGCTGGATACTTATCGTGATTGGCTGCATCAAAAATCGCGCTGCCCTGAATGTGGGCTCACGCGATTTCAGACACCAGATGGTCAGTATCATTGCCCGAGGTGCGAAAATTTCTAGGCAGCTTTCTTAGCTGGGCCACGGCGAGAGATTCGACCGCCCTTAGCGCCAGCAATGCGAGCCAACGCAGGGTTGGCAGCAAAACCACCAGTGTGGCCATTCTGACCACCTTTTTTGCCGATGCGGGCGTAAAACTCTTTGCCATACTTGGCTTTATTAGTTGCAGCAGCTTTCATGCCGCCAGCTTTGGTTCCAGACATTTCTTGAAACTCCATTCTGCCCACCAAACTCTTTAATTTAATAATTAATGCTTATATTATATCATAGCGCTTAACGTTTGTCAACATGCTTTTTCTTAAAAATGTGTTTTAATATTTTAAGAATCCCGAACAACTTTTTTAGACTTTTTGCACAAATTGTGGAAAAAAGGTATTGACATTATGCACGATGTGATATATAATGGGGGTAGTTTTAAGCAGAGATCAACTGCGAGGCTGCTTAAAATCTATGTATGACCTGGAAAATCACCCCGAAAGGGGTGATTTTCTCTGCATTCTTGTTTTTTGGCTATAAAAATACCCCTGTTGGGGGTGTGGTGGGGATATGTGGACTTGAACCACAGACCTCGTCATTATCAGTGACGCGCTCTAACCAGCTGAGCTATATCCCCTGGTGGAGTAACAGGGACTCAAACCCTGGACCTCTGCCTTGCAAAGGCAGCGCTCTAATCAAC
>JAFWNY010000031.1 GCA_017510075.1 Candidatus Saccharimonadota bacterium
CGACAAAGCCGCGCTTATCCTAATTAACGAATCAGCCAAAAGTTACAACGATCTCGCCAAAGCACGCGCCGAAATCACCGCCAAAGTTTATGATAAATTCGGTTTTTGGCTCGAACAAGAACCCGTGGAGCTACAATGAAAGTCCTCGACGGTCACGAGCTAGCTGGCTTTGTCAAAGAACGTCAGGCGCATCAAGTCGCCGCATTATCTAAAAAACCCAAGCTCGCTATTCTGCGTGATAGTAACAATCCCGTTATCATGAAATACGTTAATCTTAAAATCAAATATGGCGAAGACATCGGCGTAATAGTAGAAGATATTTGTGTAAGTAATTCTTCGAGAAAATCCGAAACTTGGCAAGGCGAGGAAGGAAGCGTTCGCCCTGTGGCGACGAGCACAAGCGACGCACTCCGGGAAGAAATAATTCGCGCAAACAATAACCCCTCTATCAATGGTATCATCATCCAACTACCAATTACCGAAAAAGAGAAAACCGACGAACTCTGCAACCTAATCGCACCAGAAAAAGATGTCGACGGGCTCGGCGAGCACGCCAAATTCGATTCTGCTACCGCCACCGCAATCAACTGGCTTCTGGCCGGCTATGATATTAATCTCAAAGACAAGAAAATCGCTATTGTCGGGCGCGGCAAACTAGTTGGCGCTCCGCTTTATAGAATGTTTACCAATTCAAATTACGATGTCGAGTTATTTCACAAAGGCTCCGATTTGACAAAACTTAAACACTATGATATAATCATCACAGCCACTGGCGTTCCAGGGTTAATTTCTAATGATTTCATTAGCCCCGGCGCCGTAATCGTCGATGCTGGCACCGCTAGCGAAAACGGCCGTCTAAAAGGCGACGTCGCAGACGACGTCCGCACCCGCACCGATCTCACCGCCATCACCCCCACCACCGGCGGCGTCGGCCCCCTCACTATTGCCGCACTATTTGAGCATGTGATTATAAATGTAATTTAACGAAGCTGGATATTGCCTCCAGAAGGTGGCATTGGTTTTCCATTTCCGTCTACCGATACTGGACCAGAGCTACTACCTTCTGGCTTATTGTCGTCTATGACCCGTACTCCCTGTATGCTTTTAGATTTTACCCCAACGTCAGCTGCACGTTCTAAGAAATTCTTTCGGTCAGCAGGATCAATGCTTCCCAATAGCCTATCATCATCCATAATTCTTTGAAAATCATTCTTAGTAAGAGTGTTTAGATACTCACCAAAAGCATCACCACTCTGATTTAATCCAACCTCGTACGATTTTGTGCGTTTCTTGATACTTTCAGAATAAGCATCAGTACCCACACTGTTCTTATATCCGTCGAAATTATTAAATCTAGCCCCTCCACCCCCAGGAGTAAATTGCTCAGTATACATTGCTGCCCCCGCATCGCCAGCCAATTTACTCTGTATATCTCCATCGCGCGAATAAGCCATACCTGCAGCACGCATAAAAGCGGAAGTAGTGTTCGAGTTTCTAATAACGCGCCCCATAGCGCCAGTACCTCCAGGTATACCAGCTGCGGCGTGCATCAAAGCCGCTACCTCTTCTTGCTGATCGCCAGTAAGGCTTTCCTTTGTCGATAGCTCTCCTAACCTTTTTTGAATTCCTTCACTTCCAAAGATTGTCATTCCATCCTCCGTCATTATTCCATCCCTTTTCATCGCGGCTACTCTTCGTCCGACATCTTCATTTATTGCTTTTGCCTGATCTTCTGCAGCGGCAGCATCAAGTCTTTTTGCTATAAGATCCTTATCTGCATTTCGATCTCTTCTGAATATAGTACTCCTTCTGCTCATTTCAGCCTCAAAAGCAGACGCTCTTCTATTCTTCGAGATCGAGTGCATCCCGATTTTGCTATCTAAGGCTTTCAAGGTGTCTGACCCCTCCATAGCTTTACCGGCTGCACCAGTTA
>JAFWNY010000032.1 GCA_017510075.1 Candidatus Saccharimonadota bacterium
CAATAGTAAGAAGTATCATTTAATAAACTCTGCCAAACGCAGAGCCTTAAGTGGTCTTATTCCGCTTATGATAATTATCGGAGTGGGCATCATAACTGCTGGTAGCTATACCATGAATAACGCAAATGCTCTCACTTATCAATCTCCTGTAGATATGCAATTCACCTTCAATCCTACCGTCAGCATCAACGTATCCGGTGACCTCATCATTCCAGACCTCGCTCCTGGCAGTAGTAGTGATAGTAACATTATCACGATAACAGCAGGTAGTAATGACGCCCATGGCTATAAATTATATGGTACAGTAGGCAGTAGCAGCTCAAACTATACAGATCTTAGACTCAGCAGTAGTAATACCACTAATGTCTTCACGAACCTCAGCAGTAATAAAGCCGCCCTCTCTAACTTCAGTGACAATACTTGGGGCTATAGTTACTCTACGGATTCTGGTTCTTCATGGGTGAGTGGGAGTGTTGGTAGTACTAGTAGTGGCTACAATGGTCTACCACTATACAACTCCAGCAATAATGCATCTGGTGTGATATTAGCTAGTACCAGCAGTGCCAGTGAAACCAGCCTGCAATTTAAGATCGGGGCCAAAGCAGCTTCTACTCAAGTATCTGGTACTTATACTAATACCATTAACTTCATCGGTGTAGGTAATGTGGTTACCACTACTTATAGTCTTAATTACGTAGATGCTAGTGGTGAAGGGACAGGATTACCAGCTAGCTTATCCAGTCAGACTACTAATGACGGGGTAATTACATTATCTGATACTACTCCTACGAGAACAGACTATATCTTCAAGGGTTGGTGTGATACCAATAACTCCAGTGATCCTACTACTTGTACTGGTACTACTTATAATCCTGGCAGAATCTACATCATCCCTGCCGCCAGCCAAGGTGGGACGGTGACGGTAAATATGTATGCCATCTGGGAAAGCGCAACACCAGAAACAACCATCGCCAACGCCACTTATATGCAAGAGGTTTCTAGCTGTCCAGACACCCTCACCACCGGCCAAGTTTACAGCCTCAAAGATTCCCGTGATGAACAAAGCTATAATGTAGCCAAGCTTGCGGATGGTAATTGCTGGCTCCTTGATAATCTCGCTCTAGATCTTACTAGCTCTACGGTATTGAGCGCCATGGATAGTACTAACACCAATGCCTCAAATACAACTCTTGGTTACCTCAAAAATGGCGGAGGCACCACTTCAGACCAATATGCTACGACCGCGGTCGCTAACTGGACATCTAGCTATAGCTACTCCGCTCCACTGGTAAATATGAGCTACAAAGATACCATCCCTAGTGATGCTACCAGTACCGCTGGAGATTATAAGGTCGGTGGTTACTATAACTACTGTGCCGCATCGGCTGGTTCTTACTGCTACGGTAATGGCACATCACAGGGCACATCCTCTGGCGATGCCACAGAAAGTATCTGCCCCAAAGGCTGGCGCCTACCTACTGATAATACCAGTGGCGAATACCAAGCTCTCTATAGTAACAGCAACTACAACACTTACGCAAACTACCGCGCTGCTCTCCACCTCCCCCTCTCGGGCTACTTCTACAATGGCTCGCCGGTCAGTCAGGGTAGATACGGCTACTTCTGGTCCTCTACCCGCGTCGATAACTACGGCATGTACGTCCTCTACTTGGAAAGGTCCGATATCATCCCGGCGGACTACCACGATCGCTACAGCGGTTACTCTGTCCGATGTGTGCTAGATAGCTAATTTTACAGGAGGCGCCCAGGGGCTGGAAGTAGCTCAACCCCCCAGCCCCGCCACAATCTGCAACTTCACATGCCCATTCCGAGCAATTCCTTCATACACCGCCAAGAACTTCGGCAATTTAGCCACAAACACCGATTTGCCCGTAATAAAATACGACTTATAAAGCATCTCTATCGCCGCCCCCACCACAGAAAGAGCATAAGCCCGCACCCCGTCCTTCTTTCGCGCAATCTCCTCCGCCACCTCTATTAGCTCCGCCCCCTTCGCCACCATCAGCCGCTTCGCGAGTCCCTTCACCTTTTCATCCGCATGAATCCCCCGTCATCTACCGCCCGCAAAAAATACATCGCCGCCCAAGAAATCACACTCAAAATCACCGAACCACCCCGCCCAGTCATCGCCACCAATACCACCGTCAAAATCTACGATTCCCCCACTCTCCCAACTGGCATCACCAAACCCACCGCCATCAAAATTGACGAAAACAGCGAAAATCGCGGTTGGGATCCCACCGATCCCGGCCCCAATAACCCCTGGAATCATTCTTAACCACCCCACCTATTAGCTACCTCGACCTCCTCAATCCGTCCAAATCTCACCACGGCCACAATGTATCGCCTACTTCCTCCCCGTATTCGGCACCTTTGGTATCACCATCTCGTCGCCAGCGCCAGAATCCTCCGCAGTATCAGAGATCTCCACATCGTCATCACCTTCCACTATCAGCCCCTTCAAAATCGGCATGATACTCTCCGGAATATGTCCAGTCACCAGCTTCCCCGCATTCGCAACCAAAGAATAAGTATAATATAGCGAATAATTTTCACCATAAGTCGCCTGTGTATACGCCGCATCTGCCACAATAATCGGCGCCAGTGCCCCAATCAACTTCGGCAAATTTTCCTTAATCACCGCAAACTCGTCCTCCGTCACCGTTGGCGCCGCGTGAAGATAAGTCTCATAATCCTCATACTCTCCCATATAAATCGTAATTTTAGCCAAAAGCTCATCGACATCCGCCTCCGTCGCCGTCCCCTTCAAAATCTTCACCAAATCAATATACGGCGGAAAATTCGCCAAAGCTTCTTCCATGCTACCACCATACCCACCAGTCATCAAGTCCTTAAACGCATTCCCCGCCACCATTCCAGCCAGCCCTTTATCAGTATCTTTAATAAACCCTAGCACTTCCCCTTGCGTATCTAAAGTCCTCGACTGATATACCTTCATCAACGCCGATAGCGGCGCCTTTACCTCAGTATCAAAATACTCCCTCGTCAACCCACTCGCAGTCACAAATTCCAGCCACGCGTCCATAAATTCCTTACCGTTCATAATACCAACCCCCCGCGTAATACCCTCATTACTCGCCAGTAAATTCATCGCCTGCGAACTATCTGCTAGCTCAGAAATATCAATCACGGAAGTGGTTATCTCAAGGTCTGCCGGGTGAATCTCCTCATACACCCCGGTATTATAAAACCCCCACGCTTCCGGGAAAATATACCCCAATAGCAAATCATTCCCGTCCTTCACATCGTGTATATTACTATACCCCGTCTCCGTCACGCTTGCCCGCGGCGCACCAAAGGTATAAACATAAAAATCTTCCGCCGCCATCGCGTAATTATCAATATTCTCATTAATCGTCTTCGCAAACAAATCAACTACCGCGCCCCCACGCGAATAGCCCACCACCCAGACTTTATAATCAGCAAGATCACGCTCCGCAAGATACTGGTCAAACCTCCCCACCATCAAATCTGCCGACTCCGCAAACCCCGCGTGATCTCCGCTTGTCCCTACATTAAAATTCGACAACCATTCCGTCAAATAGTTATAATTACGCGGCGCCACTACAATCAGTTCCTGACCGTCAGAAAGCGTCTTATGCCCAATAGTCGTACCAAAAGAATGCCCATCCTCCTCTGACGCCGTGTCCCAACTTTGATAGTCCGAAAACCCTAGTTGATCAAGAAACCCAATCAGCTTCGGATTCGAAATCCCAGCCGTAATAGGATAGCCATCCGCCTCATTTTCATACCCCGCCAGCGCCAAAGCATACGACACCGCTCTTAGCTCCGGGTGATCCCCAGCCGATGCCTCGTCAAAATAATCGTCACTGTATTCTATCGTACCCGTTTCATCTAGCGCATCATAAACTGTTTCCCACGGGTTCTCCGCATCTTCAACGAACCCATAGTACGGGTAAGTCGTAGTGATGGTTCCCGTCGCCACCACATTGCACACATTACACACTGGCAACACAGTCATCACTCCCGCCAGCACAACGCCAAAACCTCTACTTAAGTTTTTCCCAATCATCACACCTACCTTTCAATTATTTTTACTCCACGGCCCGCTTCACCGAACTACCTCGCCCGCTAAAGCATAACCTACTTACTCCATTATAGCACAATTATCCAAAAACATTATTCATCCTCCCCAAAACATCACACTTTTGCACCATTTTCAGCCAAAGATATCACACTTTTACAAGTTCAGAGGAAATTTCAATCAAGCCAACAGGGGTACTAGTGGAATTATGGCAATCCGAACCAAATTCGCACCAGATTTACCTCCAAATCATAGCACCTAATTCAATATCCCCTCAGCTTCTCCGTATATTTATACAGCCCCTGCACATGATTTTCGAGAAAATAGTAATGCCGCACATAAAACCCCGTCAACACCACTAATATCAAAGTCAACAAATACATCGGCAGCATCACCACCTCAAACCCATACTGAAAAACCATCCATCCCGTCATCGCTATCGACAAAATCGTAATAAACGCAAAGAACAGCGTCACCATCAAATGAATCAACCTCTCATGCTGGAAATTCACCACCATCTCCTGATGGAACTTCGCTAAACTCTCCCGCTCGGCAGGCCCCATCTTACGCCCCGCCTCCCGCTCTATAAACTTCTCATACGCTCGAATTTTCTTTTCCATACCCTTATTATACCACACTAATAAAATAACGAAGTTAGCGTGGATGCCCTACAAGGCACAGACGAGTAGCGGAAGGAGCCGTACTTATGGTACGGCGACTGAGCAACGTAGTCTGTAACGCAGTAGTGCGCCACGATAACGAGTTATTTAGCGTACTCGACCGCTCTAGTCTCCCTAATCACATTCACCTTTATAACCCCAGGATACGACATCGTCGCCTCAATCTTATCCGCAATATCCCGCGCCAGCTTCAAAGCCGAGAGATCATCAATAGACTTCGGCTCCACAATCACCCGAATCTCCCGACCCGCCGATATCGCATAGGCCTTCTCGATCCCCGGGAAGCTCGTCGCAATATTCTCCAGATCCCGCATCCGCTCCGCAAAATTCTCCGCCGAAATATTCCGCGCCCCCGGCCTCGCCGCACTCATCGCATCACATATTTTCACAATAATCGCCTCTGGTGTCGTCGGCTCAATATCATCATGATGTGCCGCCATCGCATGCACAATCGGATCACTCATACCATACTTCTTGGCCAGCTCCGCCCCAATCTCCGCATGCTTCCCTTCAATCTTATGCGTCACTGCCTTCCCGATATCATGCAGCAACGCAGCCGTCTTGGCGATTCGCTTATCCGCCCCGATCTCCTCCGCAATCATCCCCGCCACGTGCGCCATTTCGATCGAATGCAAAAGCACATTCTGCCCATACGAAGTCCTAAACTTCAGCTCACCGAGTAAATGCAGAATCTCTCGCGGCACCCCCACCACCCCCACTTCCCGCGCCGCATCTTCCCCCGCTCGCACCACCTCTTTCTCAATCTCTCGTTCCGCCTTTGCCACCGCATCCTCGATCGATGCCGGATTAATCCGCCCATCTTTCATCAAACGCTCCAACGCATACCTCGCCACCTGCCGCCGAATCGGATCAAACGATGACAAAACCACCATCCCCGGCGTATCATCCACCAAAATATCCACGCCCGTCGCCCTTTGCAGAGCCTGAATATTTCGCCCTTCTTTACCAATAATCCGCCCCTTCATGTCATCATCTGGCAGCTTCAAAGCCGTAATCGTCCGATCCGCCGTCACCTCCGAAGACATCCGCTCCATCGCAGTGAGCAGCATTGCCTGCGCCGTCTCATCGATCTCATGTTTAATTTCTTTCTGTTCCTTCACCACCAGCCCAGCCAAATCCTGCTTAATGTCATTCTCTGTCATTTTTATCAACTTTTCTCGCGCCTCCGTCTTCGACAGTCCTGCAATTTTCTCCAACTTCTCGTGTTGCTTTACCCGAATGGCACGCACTTCGCTCTTCAAATCCTCCAACTCCTTCTCTTCACGATTCAACTTTTCCGACTTCTTCTCCAGCTGATCCAGCTTCGCATCCAGAGTATTCTCCCTCTCCGTCAACCGATTCTCCGTCTTCCGCCACTCCTTCCGCCGCTCATTCTCCTCCGTTTGGTTCTTTTCTGTAATCGCCGCCGCCTCCTTCTTCGCCGACAGCACAATGTCCGAAGCCTCCCGCTTCGCCTTTCTTACCAGATCATCCGCTTTATCTTTCCCCCCGTTTTCATTATGCTTATTATAAGCAAAAATCCCGCCCGCACCAGCCACCAAGCCGACTACGGCAGTAATTATCGGAATTACAATTTCCATAAATTCCCTTTCTAATTGTTTTTGTCGATATTTTTCTTATATCAACGGGTTAACAAATAACATCAAATTATAATATTCCACTCTCTATTATATCACATTTTTCACGTCTATGCTTGCTTTTTTCCAAAAACAAATATACACTTAAAATGAATAATACATTAAGTGGAGGAAATCCCAGTGGGATATCTAGAAGACATGCTCGTCCGCAACGGCGTTATCTACCGCGCCCCCGACGGCTCAAGTTCATATATCGAAGGTAGCATTTTATCAAACTCATTAGTCGTCCGCAACTCGCATGGTTGGGTCACCCACCGCATCGAACGCGCGTCGAACGGCGTCGACCTAGTTGTTCGCAATGTCAGCACCGGCCTAGTTGAAATGCGTATGGCTGCATAATCGCGATAGCGACGACAGCCAACAAAAATGACGATTTTTGAGATTTTATCATCCGAAAAGCCCACGTTTCTTGGCTTTGCGGAATTCTTCCAACAATTCTTTCTGCTTCCGGCTCAAGTTCTTCGGCGTTTCTACAATCACGGTCACAATATGCGGCCCCCTATCTCCATCCGCCCGAAACGGCACCCCATGCCCGCTCAATTTAAACGGCGTCCCGCTCTGCGTTCCCGCAGGCACCTTCATTATCACCGTTCCATCCACCGTCTCCACCTCAATCTCACACCCCAGCGCCGCATCCACCATACTAATCCGCTCTTCTGACAAGATTATCGCTCCCTCCCTCGTCAAATGCTTATGTGGCTTCACCCGCACCCGCACATACAAATCCCCCGGCTCCGTACCCTCCTCTGGCGCCGGCCCACCTTTCCCTTTTATCCGCACGCTCATTCCATCATCAATCCCCGCCGGGATTTTCACTTTCACATTTTTACCATCATGCGTCGTCACCGTCTCCGTTGTCCCAAAAATCGCCTCCTCGAACGTCAACGTCACCAAAGTCTGATAATCCGCCCCCCGCCGCACCCGCCGCGCTCCACCATTACCAAAAATACTCCCCAGTATATCGTCAAACACCGACCCATTACCCGAGCTAAAGTCAAAATTAAACGTCTGCCCATTAAAGTTAAACGCTCCGCCCTGCCCAAACGGATTACCGCCACCCGCGAACGGATTGCCCGAGGCACCTCCCACCCCAGCATGTCCAAACTGATCATACCGCGCCCGCTTCTGCTTATCACTCAAAACATCATGCGCCTCATTAATTTCCTTGAACTTCGCCTCAGCCTCTTTATCTCCAGGGTTCTTATCTGGATGATACTTCACCGCCAATTTCCGATAAGCCTTCTTAATCTCATCATCCGACGCCGACTTCGGCACCCCTAATACTTCATAATAATCACGTTTACTTGCCATAATACATCTATTATATACCATTAGCACTCAAAACGCAAGAGTGCCAACCCGCTACTATTCAACTTGACTTTTCCTACCATATAACTTATGTTTAAATCATTAGCAAGCGCTAGGAACTTGCTACGGGTTTGTATGTTACTGTTCGTTTTCTACAACGACAGTAACTTTTTTATATTGTTATAAAAATTACAACAATATTTTTCACACAAACACCAGAAATTATGTTACAATAGTGTTGCGATAATTAAATAATTTATTCAAAAAACGAAACCGGCATTTTAGTATCGGTTCGGTTAAACGTAAAAATGGCATCGTTAGGAAGTCAACGTTTAACCGGTTCGCCGAATAAATTGTTTGATTATCGCACCTAACGGTGCCATTTTTACAGAGGTGCCCTTGGGTATAATGTCAGTTAACATGACGGGCAGAAGACCTGAAGGTAAAAAAGGTCCAACCGAACCCGCCAGAAGAAAGGGTCACTACATGAAACCAAATCTCGCAAACACAATCTGTAAACTCATTAATAAGCGGCGTTCCCCCGCCAACGGTTCTAGCACTTCTTCCGTTGGCGGGGTGACCTCGCTTATTTTGCCGGTATTGCTTCTCTTAACCATTTTTGTCGCTAATGGAGTATCTGTCTATGCTACCAATAGTACTCTCACTATGAGTATAGATAATACCACCCTCAGCCTAGACATATTACCACATTCTACTAATGGTGACTTTGCGAAATCAGATAATAGTACTATTTCGGTCACTACTAATAACTATAGTGGCTATACACTAAGTATTGCAGCTAGTAGTTCTACTAACCTTACCGGTACTAATGGCAGTATTGCTTCTATTGGCTCTGCAGTATCAGAAGCAGACTTCTCTGCAGATACTACTACAGCTGCCACTAACTATAATGGTAAATGGGGTTATCTGCCTAGTAAACTAAACTCATCTGCTAATACTTCCTTCCAACCATCTCCTAGTACAGGAAGTAGTGGCCATACATTAGATATTACTAGTACTGCTAATGCTACTGCACCAAATACCTATACTCTAGCTATAGGAGCTAGAGTAGGAAGTGATACTGCTCCAGGGGGTTATAGTAATACCTTTGTAGTATCTGCTGTAGCTAACTTAATCAACTATACGATTACTTATAATAAAGGCAATACTACTGATACTGTATCAGGATTACCGTCAAATACTACTGGCACCATATCAGATCCACTCACTGGTTCTACTAATATTACTCTCTCATCTACAGAACCAACAAGAGATGGTTATAACTTCATGGGTTGGTGTACTACTAATCCAGTAGCAGGTACAGGAGGAAGTGCTGATACCTGTTCTGGTACTACTATTGCAGCTAGTGGAACATACAATCTTAATGCGACCAATAATCCTGCCGTAACACTGTATGCTCTATGGCAATATAATGACCCATGCTTAGGCAAAACTGCTCTGTATGATTTAGTTGCCTGTAGGAGCAAAGGCACCCAAACCCTCGCTCAGCTTCGCGCTGCCATTACTGTCCCCACCTCCGCAGACCGCACTCAGGATACTTCTAATTCTGGTGTATACGAATATAACACCAGCGTCTTCGGCGCAGCCACTGATGCCGCCAGCACACACAAAATCTACTATTATCGTGGTGTTCTAGAAAACTCAGTAGGCTCTTATGGCTCAGATGGTAGTGCTGTGACCTACCCAAATTATGTCATCCTAGATGCGGATGGTAGTAAAACCACTACAGATACTTGTTGGCGTATCGTCCGTACTACCGGATCTGGCGGTGTTAAAATGATCTACAATGGCAAATGGACTGGCTCTACTTGTGCTAATGCTACCACCAATGCTCAAGTTACGACCCAGTCCTTCAATGCCACTTCAAATATCAACTATAAAAGCATCATTGCAACAGGCTACACATTTAATGCAAACTATAAAACCACTACAGGCAGCACCGCCTATAGAACCTTATTCGGTAGCAATTCCAGCTATTCGGGCAACAGTACCCCTTCTAGCATGAAAACTTATATAGAAAACACTTGGTTTACCAACATCAATAGCTACTCCAGCATCCTAGAACCCAGTGCGGGCTATTGTAATGATAGAACCATCCGCTCTAGTAGCTCATCAACCAGTGTGATAGGAGATACTACCAGCATCTCAACTCCATACACTACTGCCTCGTCCGGCATTACACAATACTATTTCGGTCCATACGTCAGAAATGTAACCACTTCAGACAAACCCACCCTCGGCTGTCCACGAAGCAACGCAGACCTCTACACTACAAGCAGTGCAAGTAACGGCAACAAACAACTAGCTAAACCAGCCGCTCTCATCACTGCTGATGAAGCTGCCTTTGCTGGATCTGGTTACTCTAGCAACACCACACCTTACCATGCTAACTCGTTCTTGTGTTCCGGATCGTACTTCTGGTTGCTCTCCCCGCGCTACCGCATCTCGAACGGTAGTGCGTACGGCTTCTTCCTGAACTCGGGCGGCGACCTCAACAGCAACAACGTGAACGCCATGAACGGTGTGCGCCCGGCCATTTCCCTCGCCTCTGGGACGACTATCGCTAGTGGCTCTGGCACCGCCACCGATCCCTGGGTAATCGAAGCGCCCGCAACTTAACTATGCCAACTGAATTAAGTTGAGTTCCAATAAGAAATCAAAAAGTAACTTTCAGGGCATAAATAAGATTTAGACCAAATTTGTTGATTGCAGTTTTTCCAACACCGCTCCACCGAGGAACATCCTCCAGATTCGTTATTTGTGGTTTTTACCAAAATCCCAGTCATGCAAGCGCTGCCTCAGAAACCCCTTACTTCCCCGGATTCGTCGTAATCAAACTCGCCTCTGTATCTGATGCGATCACTTGAATATGCACATGATTTTGTCCCGCAAAGAATAGCCCCTGCCCTACTGGGAAATTCGCCAGCCTGCGCTTCTCTTCCTCAGTCAATTTAAACACATCCGACAGTACATCCACCGCACTCGCCGACTGCTTCAACAAAAGCTGCATCGACGAGTTGCTCACAATCGCCCGCCCCATTTTAGTACTCATAAAATCTTCCACATCCTGCGTCACCGTCGTAAGCCCCAGGTAATACTTCCGCGCCCGTTTCGCCAACGAGAATAAGAAATTCGCCGAATCTTCAAATTGCATCAACTGCCAAGCCTCATCCACAATAAGGAGCCGCTTTTTCTGCTCCGCCCGCACAATGTTCCAAATATGCGACAACACGATATACATCGCCACCGGCCGAAGTTCATCCTCAAGATCACGGATATTAAACACCACCATCTGATTATTGATGTCAATATTAGATTGCTGTGAGAAAATCCCCGCAAAAGTCCCCGTCGTATATTTCCTGAGGCGCTGCGCCAATTGCGGCCCACTCCCCTCCATATGGAGCAGCGTATCATACAAATTCAAAATCGTCGGCGGAGTAGACTGATGCGTCAAAGGATCAGAGGTAATACCAGCTCTCGCATAAGTATCGATCAAGGCCTGATCGAGATCCGCCTCCTCGCTAGCGGTCAGCGCCGGCACAACTTGCCCCGACGACGACATTTGGTTCCCACCCAGCATTATCCTAAATAATCCGTGCAATGTTACCAAATTCGCTCTCAGAGCATCTCCCGCATCCTCCGCATCCACCACCTTCGGCAAATCAAATGGGTTAATCCTCACGTCCGAATTGAGCGACAACCGCACATACGACCCACCCACCGCATCGCACAACTTCTGATATTCATTCTCTGGATCAATAATCAAAATCTCCGACCCAATCATCATCGATCGAAGCGCCTCCAGCTTCACCGTAAATGATTTACCTGCACCAGACTTCGCAAACACCACCATATTGGCGTTTTCCAGCGAAAATCTATCAAAAATCACCAATCCATTATTGTGAATATTGACACCATACAAAATCCCTTTATCCTGAGTCAAATCCGCCGAAGTAAACGGAAAAGAAGTAGAAATCGCACCCGTATTCATATTCCGCCTAATCTGCAGCTGATCAGTACACTGCGGCATCACCGAGTTCAATCCTTGCTCCTGCTGCGAATTCGCCACCTTAGAAAACACCATCTGCTGCCCAAAAATCGTCTCGATCTTCTGCTGCACAAATTTCATCTCATCCAAAGAATCTGCCCATATCGTCACATACAGCCCAAACCGGAAAAACCTCTCCGCCCCCACTTGCAATTGATCACGCAATTCTTCCGCATCCGTAATCGCTGCCTCCAATTCCGGATCACGCACCTTCCCCTTCTCCATATTGAGGTTCATCGACGCCTCCAGCTGCGTCACCTTAGTTCGCAAATTCTTCATCACCACCGCCGACTCTACCGGATAAATATACATCGACACATCTATCACCTCATCAATATTAATAATCGGTGACAGCCACCCAGTATACAAAGATCTCGGATACCCATATACGTACAAAGTCCGCCCATACTTATTCCCCAACCTAAAATAATCTGAATGTATCTCAATCGCCGATGGCGAAATCAAATCGCGCAGCGTATTCGTCCCCTGCTCAAAAGCCCGCTGGATTTCTGCTTGCTCCATCGCTTCAGCCTGCGCTGCAATCTCCGCCGGCGTCAACTTCTTTTTCCTACCCATAAATAGCTCCTTTCACTTGACATAACGTCACAATCATGCCTTCTCTCCTTTCCTTACGTACATCGTCGCCAATTTCGAAAAATCCACCAGCGGCTCCCTGACTGCGGTATCCGGATTATTGAAATTATAATAAAGCTCTGCAAGCTCTCTCGTATTCAACCTCACCGAATGTATCCCAATCTGGAACAACCCCGAAATCACCGAATCCACCCGATTATTCAACTCGTCAAGCGCCTTATCATACGTCACGCGATCTATTCTAGTCACCTCAGGCGCTTTAACTTTCGAAAACGACTTAAAGAAATTCTTTGTTTGCTGGATTACTTTCTCTGCATCTGGCGAAGAATAATAAGGAATCACGATGAAAAATGACTTATCCATGATATTAGCTTCTTGCGACAACTCATCAATAAACGCAATATAATCATCCATTAATACCCCCAGCAACATATTGTCATTATTGCGCCTTATTTCCGACAGCCTCTCAATATATGGGCCGATATCCACTCTCTGCGACCTCACCAATATCTGCGTTGTAAACTTCAAAGAATTCAAGAAGTCTTGATAAGTCCTCTCTACCCCTTCTCGCTCTATATCGCTCATCAAGTCAAAATTGATCGACTTACACGCCACCACAGCCCTGAAGGATCCGTCCTTCATAATCACCACATTATCACGCAGCTCAGATATCAATAAAGTCGCCTGCGTCGAAGTAGGCACCTCCTTATTCGGCGAAACCGGCGCCGCCATCTGTGCCGCCACTGCCGCTGCACCAATATTTTGATTCTGAGTTTGCTGAGCCTGTTGCGCCATCATCGGTTGTTGCGCTGGCTGCCCCATCTGCGGCACTTGTTGTGCTGGCTGCGGCATAATCATCTGCGGCGCAGCTTGCATCACCGGCTGCGCCTGAGCCGGCTGCGCTTGCATCGGCTGCCCCATCATGCCCATATTATTCTGTTGATTGTCTTGTGGGTTCATACTTTAATGTAGCGAGATAAAAACTTCGCCTTCATCCTTTCTATTTATACGATTAGCCTCTTTCGCGATAGTCGCAACAGAAAAATCAGGATTATTTGCTAATTCTATTATACTACGACTCACCGGCTTTTCCCTCACGTTTTTGTCAGATTTTTCCACCATTTTATCAGATTTTTCCACAACAGGAGGAGTCGGCGCTACCACCACAGTCGAGTCATAATTAGTTTGAGCGACCACCGGGCCTTCACTAAAATCTCTCCTTATCTTCGGCGCTTCAGCTCCCATACCTATATTCTCATTTTTATCTATCGCCTCACGCATTTCTTTAATCAACTCCTCATGACGCACATTCTCATTCTTCGCAATTTTATTCTCCAAATTATCAAACCTGCTAGTTTCAAACATATCCGGCATCGCATTCGCCTCTGCTATCAAATCTTCCCTCATCAGCTTAGATCCAGCGCCCTTAATCGCATACCCCCCTGTGTCCACAATATCCACCAAAAACGACAGCCTATGCGTCGCTTCCTCACCCGTAATCTCCCTTGTTCTATTTTCCTCAACTTTCTTTGGTGCCGTAATCTTGATCGTTGATTCACTCTGCCCTGGTGCCCAAATCCTCTTTCGTGGTTTCAGATAGTACGACACAATCGCCGCCAAATACGTCTCCATCGGTTGGTCTTTCTTTAACGGTAAAGCCAACGCCACAAACAACAAAATCGGTGGCACTGGGATAATCGCAAGTAGCGGGAACAACTGAAATAGCCCCACCGCCAACGCAACCAACCCCGCCGCAATCAAAAGATAAACAAACTGCCGAAAACTAAACGGCCCGATCAGCTTATCATCCGCCTCAACATCTTGAGGCACCTTATATTGCGCCATATATTAATTATACCATAAGCCCCACAATTCCGCCGCAATAAACCACCAAACAGGACTATTTCTTTTTATCCCTATTCCCCGGATATTGATCTAGATCTTCGAGCACATTTTTAATCCACGTATACAAATCATCATTATTTACATTCGGATTATTCTTATAATACTTCTCATATGCCCACACAATATAATCATCATGGAACCACTCCTCAAACTGCGCCTTTGTCTTTTCATAATAAGTCTGCGTATCATAATCACTATACTTATCATTAATGTCACTCATCGTACTCGTAAAATGCTCTTGGTCAGTCTCATTATAAATCCGCTGCACCGCTTCATACTCAAAATTTGGATCAGCCTCCTTTCGCTTGCGCATCTCCTCCTCCCACTCTCTCCGCTGTTTTTCCCTGTAATAGTCAACTTCTTTTTGCAAAGCACTCTCATTATCCAAATTCACCATACCGCGCAGCCAGTCTTTTGCATTGTTCGCCGCACCAGACCGCCGCGTCCTGTAAATCTGCTCCAGCTTACCAGTATTACCCAGTATCTCGCGCATCTGCGCCCCCGCCTTTTCCATTTTCAACTTATTAATATCTGCTTTGCGTTTCTTCTGCGCCGTCTCAATATTCTCATCGCCATATCGCGTCTGAATATCCGCCACCGCCGCATCAAACTCCCGCTTCTCATCCGGATGTTTCTCAAAATATTCCGCCGCCAAATGTTCCATCATTGCATCACGATAATCCGACCTCATACCCAAAATCTGCGTCGGTGTCTGATCCTTAATATATTTCAGGGTTTTTTCACGGAAATACCCCTCCGCCATTTCGCTATCCTTCAAATCACCGTTCTCACCCCAACGTGGCTCGCCGTCCAGCCCATACCCCGTCAAGAAACTCACTGCATTTTTCAACTGCTCACTACCCGATAAATACTTTAAGCTCGCCGAAATAAACGCCGGTCCGATCGCACCTTCTATCTCATTCCGCTTCTCAAAGTATTTCTTATCATCCAATTTCCCATCCTTATCAGTATAGGCATTTTTCAGCATATCGTCCAAATTCGCATACGCCGTCCGCTCTACATTATCAAGCGAAGTACCCTCGAGTAACACCGCCGCCGCCCGCTTTGCTTTGCCCTGCCGCCGCACCGTAGGCTGTCCCGGCTCCCAGTCATCATATTCGCCTGTAATATATTCGTTCAGTGACAGTCGCTCATTTTGTCGTTTATTCTTATTATAAACTTGCGCCGTCTCTAGGTTAATATACTTCCCAAACCGCCTGAGGAACGGGTCATTATCTTTCACCTCAAACATCAAGAAGCTCGCCAACGCCTGCGACGCATGCGTACCTAACCGCACTCCATCACCATTACTTAACACATTTTCCAATTGCTTACGCAGCAAATCCGTATCACCCCGCTGATTCAAAATCCTCAGCCCCGGCAAAATCGTATCAATATATTCCGATGCATTTTTCATCCTCGTCAACTCGCCCAGTCTAAATTCCACATCTCTCGTCGGCGGCGTCAACTCAAAGTACTTTTGGTACTTAGTTTCAATAATCTTCTTTTGCGTATCATATGCCTGCGCCGCATTTGCCGCCGCATATTGCACATCCGCCACCTCACCCTCCATAATGTCTTTTATTGCGCCATACCTCGCCGTAGCTGCCGCCCGATCATCCATCTTATGCCGCCTATATTCAGTATTCACCACTTTATTACCATTCTCATCTAGCACATACTCTCCATTTTTATCACGCTTATACCGATTTTCCTCATCAAAATGCGCGTTTATCGCATCCTCAAACCTCTTATGCCGCCCCGCCGCATTCTCATACTCAATCTTCTCACCTCGCGTCTTCTCAATAAATAACGCATCCGCCGCCTTTACATTAGCTACATCCAGTTTGCCTAGCCTTGCCTTTTGTGCATCAGTCGCTCTCGCGCTCACTACATCAAGTTGTCCCAGCCCCTTATTCATATTATTTTTATGCCGTTCAATAGTCTGCGCATACTTCATATTCTTTGCCTGCATTGCATAGTCCTCTTCCGCTTCTTTATTGGGCACACCGTTCCGATATTTTCTCGCCACATTATACGCCAACCCTCGATTTTTTACAGTCGCCGCATGCTCACTTAGCTCTTCCTCCCTTGCCACTTTCCTATCAGACATATAATTCATCAGTTTCATCGATGGCATATAGGCCTTACCAGACGCCAAATGTTTCGCCCGCGTCAACTGCCGATGCGAATCTGCCCACGCTCGACTCGACGCCACCGGCCGCGACGCCAACCCCTGCACCTTCGAGTAAATTCCACTGAGGAACGTCCCGCTCATCTTCATCAAACTCACCGAGAAAAACAGCGGGAATATCTGCACTGCAATCCCCAGCAACACCCCAAACCAAGTCTGCGCACTCATCATAATCGCATACCCCGCCAACGCCGACGCACCAAACAACAGCGAAAATAGCGGATAAAACGTCATCATCTTGATAAACAGCTGCTTCCATTTCTTAAACAAATGCTCCGTATTCGGCAAAATATTCGCCACCATCGCAAGCGGCGCCACCATAATCAAAAGCACCACCACCGCATGCCGTAGAGCCAGCACAAACAGTCCGACCGCCACCGCCGCTATAGCACCCAATGCCACTGGTATAAGCATCCAAATCGCCCCCGCCTCAAAAGCCACCACTCCAGCCCCTATCGCCACAGCTCCACCCCCAGCTATCGCTCCATACGCCTGTCCCAATGACACGCCAGCCGTGCTGTCCTCAGCCGCCGCTTGCCCTACCGAATTAAACAATCCCGTCAAACCGTTACCAATAGCGTTCGACAAATCCACCGCTAGGGAGCATATCAAAAAGCTCAAATTCACCAAAACCGCCATAACAATCAATTTCGGCAACGCTTTCTTAATTCCATAGTTTGAAATCCCAAACCCTGTCAACTGCGAATAAATCACCACTAGCAAAAATATAATAAACACAATATTCGTCACTAACAAACAGTATTTCCAAATCTCATATACCGGTGAGCCATCTTCCATCACTACTGGATTCAGTACCAAAATTTTCTCCAGCCACCCATATAACCAATCTACCGCCTCAGATATTTTCTTCGTTATCGAACAAGAAAACCATCCAACCTCCCCCAAGCTTTGTTTACACCCATCCCTACTCGTCGTACTACTAACACTCCCCGACCCTGTTCCACTAGCATCGCTCGTCTCTTCACCGCCATCCACACTCTCTTCATTCACCGCCAGCAAAACCGGAGCTTCCTCTACCTCTACTACCTCTGTTTCTCTCGCAATGGCCGCCGCCGAATCACCAGTAAACACCGGCGCCGTCATCCCCAAGAGCCCCATAATTGCCAAAAAACACCCAAAAACAGCCCCTCTCAGCCTCATTTTTGAGTATTTTTTTGCAATCATAGTATCTCAACGCCTCCCTTTTACCAAAGCTAGCATAAACTAGCCTATTACTAGGCGTAATTCAATTATAGCACACATAAGCGTTTTTGTCAATAATAATGCACTAACTCACTACATCGTGTACACTTTTTATTTGTAAAATAGTTATTCCAATTGTAGCACAATATTCGGCTGGAGTGAGATAATTTAGGGCTTGATGTGGGCGATAAAAATGCCAGTCATTTAGCCACTTATTTGC